>JAEEGM010000047.1 GCA_016280325.1 Eubacterium sp.
CTTTGACGCTGTGAACTTCTTCTTTTTTACCACCGTAACTACGGTTTTCAGCGTCTTTGTCTCAAACCCGTAATCCACCTTGGTTTTGATGATCGCCGTCCCGTACTTGAGCGCCTTCACCTTGCCGGATTTGTTCACGGTCGCGACTTTCTTTCTCGTACTGGAAAATGTCACTTCCTCGATCTCGTCCCCGGTCACCTCAAGCGTTTTGGACTTTCCGACAACCAGCGTGATTGAGCCGGTAACTTTCGGAGTCGCTGCTTTCGCAGGCATCTCCGTCGGCGTAAGAGACAATCCCAAAAACGCGATCAGCAAAAATGAGATCACTCTTTTTTTCATCGTTACATGTTTCATCTACTCACCCTCGCTTTCTCTAAAGATACAATTCCAAACAACCGTTCCTCTGAAAAAAGGTCTCCCGTCAACTGCGCGCCCACCGGCATGCCATCCACCTTTCCGCATGGAAAGGCTATGGCGGGCAATCCAACCAGATTGGCCGGTACCGTGTACAGATCCGACTGATACATTCGAATCGGATCCGTCAACGACTCTCCCACACGCGGCGCTGTCGTCGGTGCCGTCGGTGTCAGAATAAAATCATAGTTTTCAAACGCCTTTTTATAGTTCTCATAAATCAGCCTTCTCACCTGACACGCTTTCAGATAATACGCATCATAATACCCCTGTGACAGGACGTATTCCCCCAGCCGGATCCGTCGTCTGACTTCCTCGCCGAAGCCCTCTTCCCGACTGTTTTCATACAGTGCGGACAGGTCTTCATACGCTTCCGCCCTGTATCCGTACTTCACGCCGTCAAAGCGGGCCAGATTCGAACTTGCCTCCGCGCAGGCAATGATATAGTAAGCGGGAACGGAATAGTCGATCATTTTCAGGTCAAACTCCTCGATTACCGCGCCCTGTCGCTCCCATTCACGCGCCATCCCTGTCACACATTCCAAGACACGGGCGTCGACTCCCACATCTTTTCCTGTTCCTGAAACGGCATTCGACGCAGCATCTGAGGACGAACCTCTTGAAAAAACAGCCCGCGGAATCCCGATCCGGATCCCTTTCATATCCGACAGTTGTTTCCGCGATCCGTCATCAGGACGAGGTGCCCGAATACTAGTGGAATCCTTTTCGTCCGGACCGGCGATAACACGCCACAGAGCCTTCGCGTCCTCCGATGTCCTTGCAATCGGTCCGATCTGATCCATCGATGAAGCATAGGCCACCAGGCCGAAACGGGATACGGTTCCGTAGGTCGGTTTCAATCCCGCCACGCCGCAATGAGATGACGGTTGACGGATCGAACCTCCCGTATCCGTCCCCAGTGCCAGCGGAACGACCCCCGCAGCCACAGCCGCTGCCGAGCCACCGGACGAACCGCCGGCCACGTATTGTTCTGTCGCTTTCTCCTGCTCACGCGGTCCCTGTTTATTTTTCCAATTCGGCATATTCGGATTGATCACCGGCCCGAAAAAGGATGTTTCGGAGGTGCTTCCCATCCCGAACTCATCCATATTGGTTTTGCCGATCAGAATCAGACCTGCCTGCTCCAACCGTTCCACAACGGTCGCGGAATACGCCGGGATGAAATCCTCCAACATCCTTGATCCGCAGGTCGTACGCACATCCTTCGTACAGATGTTATCCTTTACCGCGATCGGAACGCCTGCCAGAGGACTTTCCGTCAACTCTCCCCGATCGATCTTCCCCTGAACCTCTTTCGCCCGTTCCAAGACGCGCTCACGCTCGCATATCGTGATAAAGCAGTTATGCGTATCCTTCTCTGCCAGATCGAGAGCCTCCATCGAGGCCTCCGATACGGAGAGTTCCCGATTCTTTATTTTTTCAGCCAATTCAGTTGCTGACAACTCGTTCATATGCTACTCTCCCGGGCGTATGGTCAGATACTTCTCGGCACCACAAACATATCATCCTTCACCTGCGGTGCGTTTTTCATCATAGACTCTCTCGCATCCGTGTTCATCACGATATCTTCACGAAGTACGTTCCCCTCGTTCATCACCGGATGCACCATCGGCTCCACTCCCGTCGTATCCACCTCGCTAAGCTTCCCGACGTACCCGATCATCCGCTCAAGTTCCTCATCAATCATTTTCAATCTTCATCCTCTTCTGTATAGTACGCCTCAAGTCGCGGCTTCGCTGCTATATAATACTTCTCGAGTTCCGGATCAAAATGCTTACCGAAGCTATCCATGATGATCGCGTCCGCCTTCTCAAAGGACATACGCTCCTTGTAAACACGCTTACTTACCAACGCATCATACACATCCGCGATTGCCATGATCCTCGCCTCGATCGGAATCTGCTCGCCGACAAGCCCCTCGGGATACCCCGAACCATCCATGCGCTCATGATGATAGTGCGCCACGTTCTCCGCAAGCACATGGAACTTCCGATACTCCTCGTTATCCGACTTATCCAGATCCTTCAGGATCTCATGCACGATACGCGCGCCCTCGGCCGCGTGTTTTTTCATCTCTTCGAATTCCCAATCCTCAAAGCGCCCCGGCTTTTGCAGAATCGCGTCCGGCACGGCAATCTTGCCAAGGTCATGCATCGGCGCAGCCTTGATCAGGTTTTTACAGAACGTCGGATCCTTGACCACTTCACATTCCGGATCCTTTTTCATCTCATCGATCAGAATCCCGACACAGTCACTCGTACGCCGTATGTGCCCACCGGTTGAATTGTCGCGGGATTCCACGACCGTCGCCATACTCAGAATCAGATTGTCGTGCATCTCATTGAGGCCACGCGTCTTCTCCTCCACCTTCTCCTGCAGATAATCGTTGAACCGATCCAACATATCGATCTGCTTACGATCCCATGTGTCATCAATAATATGCACCTGATACCCGGCGCGTTTTTTTCCGTAAAAAAGCGGGGCAACCGTCATCTGATAAATGGTTTCTCCACGCTCGACATTAACAGGCTTGCTCTTCCCCGACTGCTTGAAATCCCAGATCAACGGCAGGATTTCCTTTTTGAAAAATGGATTCTTGGCTGCCTTTCGATCCACCTGTGTCTTTTTCAGTTCAGGGAAAACTTCCGGAGCGATACCGATACACCCAAGATATTTCAATCTTCGATCGAACGAAATATATCCCTCGTCTCCGAGCTTGGTGATCGAATCCACAACCGTATCACGGATATTAAAAATTGATATTCTTCGAATGATGATAAGGAATAAGATTTCGGCAAAAACATAACTTGCCAGACTGATCGCAAGATTAAGAGACACTGTTTTCTCAACGATATACGAAGCAAAGCTGAACATTTCTATAAACATCAATAAAAATGCTCTTTTTTTCGGCACGTCTTTTTTGAAAAACAGTGAATAAACCACGGCAAAAAAACCGATAACCATATACAGAATAACAAGGGCAATATATACGGTATGCATAAAGCCGTATTCCCTCGCCAGGGCCACGCCCCCATTGACCGTCTCGATATGAAAATCCTTATAAAAGAATCGAGTAAATTCCGTCGTCTGAATAGACATAAAAATAATCACATTTAAGTACAAAAACAGAACGCGAATCAACTTTGAAATCTTGATATTACAAAGATCCATGATCGCCATCGTGATCAGATACGGAAGGAAGCACGCCCCTGCATAGACAAACTTCTGGGAGATCAACGCTTCTGTCGTTGTATTGGATATCGAGAGGTAGTACGCGCCCGCGACACTGAGCGGAATCAAAGTAAAAATGACCGTATAGTATACGCTGAAATTCTTCTGCCATTTGGCTGCGTAGATCAATAGGAGAAACAACGAAAAAACAAGCAATCCGATATATACGAATGACTGCCAGGTAAAGGCTTCCTCTACCCGCCCCATGATCTCATCTTTGACCCGGAGTATTTGCCCCACTGTCATATCCGCCATAGTAATCCTCCCCGTGAAAATTCGTCATTTCCACGTATTCTTTCTCACGATTCGTCCATGCGTATCCACCCGTCAGATCGGCAGACCGACCGTAATACGAAGACTGTTTCCATCCTCACTGTATGCCGTGATCTTTCCCTTTGATTTTTCCACAATCGACTTAGCCACCGACAGTCCGATACCGGTTCCACCCGTCTCGGAATTTCTCGAAGAATCCGCACGATAAAAGCGCTCAAACAACACGTCGTTATCTCCCTTGGCCAGTCCCTCTGCCTGATTAAAAAAAGCAAGTGTTGCCCGTCTTCCTTTCGCCGTCAATGTGACTTCGATCGTCGTATCGACCACCGCGTATTTAACGGCGTTATCAAGAAGGATTCCGATCAGCTGGCGGATATTTTTCTCATTCCCATGAAGTTTTATATCCGTCGCCACCGTCAGTTTGATATCCTTCCCGGCCACCTCCGCGGGCGCCTGATAAGTGTCCACCATATCCGTCACAATATGGCTCAAATTTATCATCGCTGCCGAACCGTCCGGTTCTCTCTCATCCAGTCTCGTCAGTGCCACCATCTGCTCCACAAGCCCGGACAGGCGCTTGATCTGATGCTTGGTACTGTTCGTCCACTTGCTTTCCCCGTTCTCGAGCTCCATCACCTCGGTATTCGCCTCGATGATCGCAAGCGGTGTCTTCAACTCATGACTGGCATCGGTCAAAAATTGCTTCTGCTTTCTTTCGCTTTCCTCCACCGGTCGGAACACGATCTTCGATGAAACAACCACCAGTAAAAGCACGACAAGAAGCCCGGCTACCGAGACGATCACCGAGATCCATAGCGTGGAGAAAAAGGTATCCAGTCTCTTTTCGCAGTTCAAAAATACGATCACGGAATCCGTCATCCGATAGGCATAACCATCACCGATAAACCCGTCCTCATCCTCGTCTTCCAGGATCTCCTCGGCATACGCTCTCGCCTCTTCTTCCGTAACGGTAGCGATATTGTCCATGTGCAATTCCGTGATCTGTCCGTCCTTGATATACACGGAAAAATATCTTGTCTCGTACGGTGTTTCCGCAGAGAACTCTTTGAATCTCTCCGGCGAAAACTCCCTTGCTTCACCGCCTCGCGAACCACGCTCGTCCGAGTCTCCGGACATCGGCGGCGGCATCTCGATTGAAGCCCCTCCCGGGGAGGCCACACCACGAATCAGGTTGTTCAATTCATTTGGCTTCGGAAACGTTCCACCATTATCTACGATCATGGAAATCGTCTTGTCCGTCGACGCCATCAAATCTCTGTAGTTCAAAAGGTTCAGTCCGATCACGATCGCTGCCAGCACCGCGAATAATGACAACATCGCCGCGAGGACAAACCGTCGTCTCAGATGATTCATACATTCTCCTCAAGATAGTAACCCTGTCCACGCTTTGCCTTGATCTCGATATCGGCCTTCAGCGTGATCAGTTTTTTGCGAAGACCGGATATCGTTACCCATACCGTATTGATCTCCGCTTCACTCTCATATCCCCAGACACGCTCCATGATTCGCTCCGTGGCGATCACCTGACGCGGATTCGATAAAAATAATTCCATCAGCTGATATTCCTTGCCGGGCAGATGCTCGGAACCGAATGGCGTCTCCAGGATATACGAAGTCGCATCCAGCGTCACATTACCGAAGCTCAATCTGGCACTCGTTGCCTCTGTCGTTCGTCTGGTGATCGAACGAACTCTTGCTAATAGTTCCTTCATGGCAAAAGGTTTGGTCAGGTAGTCATCCGCACCGGCATCCAGTCCGAAAACACGGTCATCTACTTCAGACTTTGCCGTAAGGATCAAAACAGGCACAGCATTACCCTGCCCACGTATTTTTTTCAGAACCGTAAACCCATCCATCTCCGGCATCATCACGTCCAGGATTACCCCGTCGTATTCACCGACTTCGAGGTACTCCAGGGCGTCCCGACCGTTATAGACGGGGTCGACCGTGTACTTCGCGTGTGTTAACATTGCCACAAGCGCATCTGACAGTTCGCGCTCGTCTTCAGCGAGTAAAAGACGCATATGCTTCTCCACAACCGTGAATCGTCCATATCCCCTTGTCTCGCTCTGAACCGGGCTTCGCCTGCTAACGCCGCTCGACTGCGGGGTATGAACTCTTCACTATTCACTCTGATGATACTTCATACTCTATTCTCTTTAAAATCAGGCCCTTAGCGGGAGCCGTAGGTCCCGCGAGCGAGCGGTCGCCTTCGGCGATCGCGCGGCGAACCGTGTCGAGCGAACGACGTCCGAGACCTACCTCGATCAGGGTTCCGGCGATGATCCGGACCATGTTGTAAAGGAAGCCCGTTCCGGTCACCTCGATACGTACAATTTTACCACTTTTTTCGGGGATAGTCAACGATTCCGTCCAGTCCCCGGGGTGCTCTGTCACATGCAAAGACTCGATGGTACGAACCTTGCTTTTGACCTGAGCGCCGGCCGAACAAAAGGCGGAAAAATCATGTTCGCCGATAAAAAAATCTTCCGCTTCATGCATTGTATTTATATTCAGATCTTCATAAATATGGTGCGAATATCGGTTATATGTAGGAATTGCTATAGATGTATTCAGAATCTGATACACATAGGTCTTATGACTGGATGTGTACCTCGGATGAAAGTTGTCTGACACTTCTTCGGATTGTAAGACACGTATATCTTCCGGCAAACGAGCGTTGAGAGCATAACAAAACTTCTCCGCCGGCATCTGTGCCGTCGTATCAAATACGGCCACATTGCCCTCGGCATGTACACCGGCATCGGTACGGCTCGCCCCGATCAACTCGACCCCCTCATTCATCATCGCCTGCGTATCCCCGCAGTCCTTCAGAAGGGCATTCAGCGCCTCACTCACCGTCCCCTGTATCGTGACGGCGTTGTCCTGCACCTGCCAGCCGCTATAGTTCGTTCCATCATACGCAATGGTTAGTTTAATTCTTCTCAACTCTTTCTCTCTTTCTCACATCATCTCGCAAGGGCATGTGCGGGGCAAAGCTTGAAATTGTCCGGTGAGGGACCTGTCTTTAACGCCGGTGCGCAGTCGAGGTCTTTTCGAGACGTGCACCGCTGCGTTAAAGAATGGCGCAAGCGGAGTCCCTCACAGACAATTCAAGCTGCACGCACATGCCCTGGAAAACAATTACAAAACAAACAGAATAGTGTATAACTCATCCACGTAACAAATCGCAAATATATATCCCGCCATCAGCGGCAGCATCAAAAAGTCACTGAACCGAAACTTCAAAGGCTTCAGCTTCGTCGCCTTGATCCCGCTGTTATAGCACCGCGCCTCCATCGCGAGACCCAGCTCATATGCCCGCCTCGTCGCGGACACCAGAAGAGGCACGATGATCGCTACAAAAGACTTCAGTTTCTTCACGATACTTCCGTTCTCGATATCCGCTCCTCTCGCGCTCTGCGCATCAAGAATCCGGTTCGCCTCCGCCAGAAGTAGTGGGATAAAGCGCAACGCCAAAGACATCATCATCGCGAAATCATGTACCGGCACCTTGAAGATCTTCAGCCACCCAAGCAAAAACTCGACCGCGTCCGTCAACTGTCCGGGCGTCGTCGTATAGGTCAGCATCGACGATCCCACCACGAGGTAGATCAGACGCATCGCCATGAAGATCGCCTGCCTCACCCCCTGATACGTGATATGGATAAACTGCCACTCCCACAAAATATCACCCTTCGTAAAAAATATATTAAAAAATGACGTAAAAATAAGCAGAAAAACAATTGCGCGCATCCCTTTAAAAATAAAGGAAAACGGCACCTTGGACAGAACGATTATGGTTAATAACACCACCGTCACAACCGCGTATCCCATGAAGCTCGAGAACAAAAATAAAGACACTAAAAAGACCAGAACCGCGATCAACTTGATACGCGGATCCAGACGATGGATCGGTGACTCCGCCGGATAGTAACTTCCGATCGTCATGTTTCTGATCATCTTATATCTCCGTTTCTTTACATAAACATCATGCTTCTTGAAGAACCAAAAGGCACTCTCAGATCATCGCCCCGCAACCACTCGTTTCAACACCTCGACCGCTTCGCTCCTCGTGATCACATTCTCCGGAACGTCGATTCCCCGCGCCCTCAGCCCGTGCATCAGGCGTGTCACAACCGGCGCCCTCACGCCCAGTTGCTCCAGTTCCTCACTTCTCGCGAACACCGCCTCCGGTGTGTCGTCCATCACCAACTGCCCGTCATGCATAACCCACACACGCTTCGTATGCTCCGCCACATCTTCCATACGATGTGAGATCAGTATGATCGTGATCCCGTTCTCTTCGTTCAGTTTATGAAGCAGCGCAAAAATAGATGCTTGTCCGGCCTTATCAAGTCCCGCCGTCGGCTCGTCCAGAACGAGCACCTCGGGCTGCATTGCCAGCACGCCCGCGATAGCCACACGGCGCTTCTGTCCTCCGGAAAGCGCTAATGGTGATACATCCAGCAGATCCTCAGAGATTCCGACCGCCTTCAGCGCCTCATACGCCCTAAGTTCGACCTGCAATTCCTCCAGTCCCTGGTTCCTCGGACCGAACTGCACGTCCTTCACAACCGTCGACTCAAAAAGCTGTTGCTCCGGATATTGAAACACCATCCCGACACGTCCGCGAAGCTCGTGCCTCGGAAAGTCTCTGTCGTGGATATCCTTGCCGTCAACATACACACCACCATAGCTCGGCTTCAAAAGTGCATTGAACATTTTGACCAGCGTCGACTTACCGGACCCGGTCTTTCCGACGATCCCGATAAACTCGCCCTGGCTCACCCGCACATCCACGCCGGCAAGCGCATGCTTCTCATAGCTCATCCCCTCGTCGTATATATAAGACACCTTATTAAGCAGTAATTCCATCTATCAATTCCTCTAACGTGAGTGTCACCGGCAGTCCAAGCTCCGCGGCGATCGTCGTCACCTCAGGCACCGAAAGCCCATACGCCCGCAGCCTGTCACGCTCAGCAAACACCTCCCGCGGTGTTCCGTTCATTACAAGTTCACCCTTGTCCATCACAAAAACAGCATCCGCATCCACCACTTCCTCAGAAAAATGCGTGATCCAGATCACCGTCAGTCCTTCTTCCCGGTTCAGACGCTTTACCTCCGCCAGCACTTCCTCCCGACCGGCAGGATCAAGCATTGCCGTCGACTCATCGAGCACCATACACTTCGGGTGCATCGCAAGCACGCCTGCGATCGCCACACGCGCCTTCTGACCGCCGGACAGACGCATCGGTGATAGATCTGCCGCCTCACTCATTCCGACGCTTTTTAGGGCACGATCCACGCGTCTGCGGATCTCATGCCGTTCGACTCCGAGGTTCTCAGGACCAAACGCCACGTCATCCTCTACGATATCGTGCACAATCTGATTATCCGGGTTCTGAAAAATCATCCCAACCCGGCTTCGGATCTGAAAGACCATCTCTTTTTCAGACGTGTCGATCTCGTCTACCCAGACCGAACCCTCCTCCGGGATCAGCAGCGCGTTCAGATGCTTGGCCAGTGTCGACTTCCCCGAACCGTTCGCTCCGATGATACCGATAAACTGTCCTGCTTCAATGCGAAAAGAGACAGCGTTTAACGCTGTCTCCACCGCTACTACCTCGTCGTGATCATCGCGACGGATATAATCGTATTTTACATTATTTGCCTTGATCATAGCAACTCCTGCCCATCAGACAAGCTCGATCACAACCTCCATGGCAGCATCGCCCTTACGCGGTCCGATCTTTACGATACGGGTATAACCACCGTTGCGGTTTGCGTACTTCGGTGCAATCTCATCAAAAAGCTTGTTGGTAAGATCAATCTCCTTGGTACCCTTCTTGCGGCCGGCAGCCTCAGTCGGAACCTCTTTGATCGTATACAGTACCTTCTTCATCTGACGACGAGCGTGCAGACGAGACGGTGAATCCTTTTTGATCTCTTTGCTGACGGTATCGTAAGATACAACACGCTTACCGTCCTTCTCTTCCATGATACGCTTGCCGTCTACGTCCTTCTTCGGAACCTTCTGCTCAACGGTAACCGTCTCATAGTTATCCTTCTCGCGAACAGCCATAGCAATAAGCTTCTCAGCGATTCCGCGAATCTCCTTGGCCTTTGCCTCTGTGGTCACGATACGCCCATGATAGATCAGATTCGTAACCTGATTACGTAAAAGCGCTTTTCTCTGACTGGACGTTCTGCCCAGCTTTCTATAACCAGCCATCATATCCTCCATTCCGGCGCTATGCGCCTACTTTACTAACTTGGTATTACTCGCCATCGGACAACGACAGGCCGAGTTCCTTCAGCTTAGCTGTAACCTCGTCAAGAGACTTGCGTCCCAGGTTACGAACCTTCATCATCTCATCCTGCGTCTTGTTGGTAAGTTCCTGAACCGTCTTAATATTAGCACGCATCAGGCAGTTGTACGAACGAACCGAAAGCTCGAGCTCATCGATGCTCATATCCATAACCTTCTTGGTGTCATCCGCATTCGGCTCAACGATGACTTCTGCATTCTTAGCCTTCTCCGAAAGATCGATGAAAGACTTGAGATGCTCACTCATCACCTTGGCTGCAAGGCTTACAGCCTCGTCCGGTGCCAGTGTTCCGTTGGTGAAGACGTCAAGTGTCAGCTTATCAAAATCCGTGATATGACCAACACGCGTATCCTCTACCTTGATATTAACCCGCTCGATCGGTGTGTAGATCGAATCAATCGCGATCGCATCCACATCGAGCTGCTCATTCTTTTTATTCTTATCAGAGCTGACATACCCGCGTCCGCTGGATACTGTCATCTCGATATACAGTTTGGCATCCGCACCGTTCATCGTAGCGATCACCTGATCCTCATTGATGATCTCGATGTCAGAGCTCTTCTTGATGTCCGCTGCTGTCACAACACCGTCGCCCTGCGCGTCAACATAGATCGTAACCGGCGCGCTTGGGTCTTCAGAATTATTTTTGATCGCAAGGTTTTTGATGTTCATCACGATCTCAGTTACATCTTCCTTCACACCCGGGATCGATGAGAACTCATGAACCACGCCATCCACCTTGATGCTCGATACGGCAGCACCCGGAAGGGATGAAAGCATGATTCTGCGAAGTGAGTTACCCAAAGTCGTTCCGTAACCACGCTCCAACGGCTCTACAACAAAACGACCGAACTTGTGATCTTCTGAAATCTCAACAATGTCAATTTTTGGTTTATTAAATTCAAACACGTAGGTACCCCCTTATCAGACAAAGGATTATTTCGAGTACAACTCGACAATCAACACGTCATTAACCGGTACATCGATCTCTGTTCTCGTCGGATACTCCTTAACAGTTCCCGACAGAGCCTCCGGATTGGACTCAAGCCAAGCCGGTACCAGACGTCCGCCTGTCACCTCAAGGATCTCCTTATAACGAGGACTACCTTTATGCTTTTCCTTGATCTCGATCACGTCGCCCTTCTTCAGAGAATAGGACGGAACGTTTACACACTTACCGTTAACCAGTACATGCTTTTGATCTACGATCTGTCTTGCTTCCTTTCTTGTTCTTGCAAAACCCAGACGGAACATTACGTTGTCAAGACGAAGCTCAAGGAGGATCATCAGGTTATCACCTGTGGTACCCCACTTAGCCTTCTGTGCACGAGCAAAGTAGTTACGGAACGGCTTCTCAAGCACTCCGTAGATGAACTTTGCCTTCTGCTTCTCACGAAGCTGCTGTCCGTACTCGCTGAGCTTTTTACCCTGACGGGCATTTCTTTTGGACTTCTTATCAATTCCCAAGTACACCGGATCCAAATCCAGTGAACGACATCTCTTCAAAACTGGTGTCATATCTCTAGCCATGATTAAACCCTCCTTCTCTTCGGCGGTCTGCAACCGTTATGCGGTACCGGTGTTACGTCGCGGATACTGGTTACCTCGATGCCGCAAGCCTGGATCGCACGGATCGCTGCCTCACGACCGGAACCCGGTCCCTTTACCATAACCTCTACGGTTTTCAAACCATGTGGGAGAGCTGCCTTTGCAGCCGTCTCTGCTGCCATCTGTGCCGCATACGGCGTGGACTTCTTACTTCCTCTGAAACCAAGTCCACCGGCACTTGCCCATGAGATCGCATTACCTTCCATGTCGGTCAGTGTTACGATCGTATTATTGAACGATGCCTGAATATGCGCCTGTCCGCGGTCTATATTCTTCTTGGCACGCTTCTTTGTCGATTTCTTCGCAACCTGCTTTGCCATCGTCTTATCCTCCTATATTATTTTTTCTTGTTTGCAACTGTACGCTTCGGTCCTTTGCGTGTACGTGCGTTGGTCTTGGTTTTCTGTCCGCGTACCGGAAGTCCCTTTCTGTGACGGATTCCACGGTAGCATCCGATCTCCTGCAGACGCTTGATGTTCAGCGCAACCTCACGACGGAGATCACCCTCAACTACCTGAGTGTCCTCGATGACCTTACGGATCTTGTCCACATCATCGTCCGAGAGATCCTTGCAACGGATATCCGGATCTACACCGGCTTCCTTCAGGATTCTCTTTGAGCTCGAAAGACCAATACCATAAATATAGGTAAGACCTACTTCTACGCGCTTCTCTCTCGGTAAATCTACACCGCTAATACGAGCCATGTTTTTCCTCCATTCTTCTTCTAAAAATGTTTACGACTGCCTTAAACCGCGTCGCCTCTTTTTTCAAAGAAACTGGGGATTTCTCCCTAGAGCATCTGCCCCCGCGGTATCACAGCACCTAACGATGCTGTAACACAAAAAGCATAGATCGGATCTATGCGAAAGAATGCATAGCATTCTTTCAAGCCAATCCGGTCACACAGTGACCGATGATTTCACGCTTTGGTTCTTTCAAAGCGTCGAAATCCGATTGGGTTTTTAGCCCTGACGCTGTTTGTGTTTCGGGTTCTCGCAGATAATTCTTACGCGACCCTTTCTTTTGATCACCTTGCATTTCTCGCAAATCGGCTTAACTGACGATCTGACCTTCATAAGTGACCTCCTTTCAAAAAATGAAACTATGTAAACTCCCAAGCACGCTTGGTTGGGGTTTATTTATCTCTCCACACAATCCTTCCTTTCGTCAGGTCATATGGTGAGAGTTCCAACGTAACTTTGTCACCCGGCAAAATCCGGATGTAATTCATACGAAGCTTTCCGCTGATATGCGCGAGCACTTTGTGCCCATTCTCCAACTCAACCTGGAACATCGCATTCGGAAGCTTCTCGATAACGGTTCCTTCGATTTCAATCATATCTGATTTTGACATGTTGATCACCTCATCCTAAGATGCCAACGATGGCATCAAAGACATCCTTCAAATCTACGGTTCCGTCTACCTCTTTCAAAATTCCCTCGTTGTTATAGTAATCGATCAGAGGCTGTGTCTGCTCATGATAAACCTTCAGACGGTCAGCAACCACTTCCGGCTTGTCATCATCACGCAGAGTAAGTTGTCCGCCACAAGCATCGCAGACACCCTCGACCTTAGTCGGATTATACTTGATATGATAGGTACCACCGCAGTTTACACAAGCACGACGTCCGCTCATACGATTGACGATGTTCTCATCCGGAACCTCGACATCGATTGCATAATCAAGCTTCTCACCACGCTCGTTCAATGCCTTGGTAAGCGCCTCAGCCTGCGGAATCGTACGTGGAAAACCATCCAAAACATATCCGTTCTTAGCATCATCCTGAGCGATACGATCCACAACCAGATCACAAGTCAGCTCATCCGGCACCAGCTTACCCTCATCCATGTAAGCCTTTGCTTTTTTACCAAGCTCAGTACCCTCTTTGATGTTTGCTCTAAAGATGTCACCTGTTGAAATATGTGGAATATCATACTTCTCAGAAATCATCTTAGCCTGCGTACCCTTACCTGCACCAGGTGCACCTAACATAACTATTTTCATTTAGTTTCCTCCATCTGAAAACAACTTATATCAATCATTTGAAAAAGTTCCCGCGCCGGCGGCGTGAGTTTTCTCACAGCGAGCTGGCGTAGCCACGAGTCGTGAGGAAATCTCACAACAGCGCCGGCGCTTATTATTTACCCAAGGAATCCCTTGTAGTGTCTTACGAGCACGAGCGACTCGATCTGCTTCACCGTCTCGATGATAACCCCGACCACGATGATCAGCGACGTACCGGAGAACGATACATCGGCGCCAAACGCACCGGAGAAGAAGATCGGCAATACACAGACGATACACATACCGATCGCACCGATAAAGATGATACTGTTCAGCACGGTCGTCAGGTACTCGGTTGTCGGTTTACCCGGACGAATACCCGGAATAAACCCACCCTGTCTCTTCATGTTGTTGGAAATCTCCAACGGGTTGAAGGTTACGGATGTATAGAAATAGGCGAAGAATATTACAAGTATGATGTAGATCAAAAGACCCAGTGTATACTTGAACTCCGACCAACTACCGATCTTACACCAGTCAGACTGGTTGCAGACCGTCAAAAACTTCTGGAACAAAGTTGCATCCGGACCGGTCTTCGGTACCACGCCCGCGAAGCTGGCGATGATAACCGGAAGGCTCATCATGGAGCTGGCGAAGATAACCGGGATAACGCCGGCGGTGTTAACCTTCAGCGGAATATGGCTGGCGTTTCCGCCTGTCATCTTATTTCCCTGAATCTTCTTCGCGTACTGAACCGGGATGCGACGCTCACCATCCTGCAACCATACGATAAACACATACATCGCTACGATGACACCGACGATGATCACGCCCGCTATGATAGCGTTGGTGATGTTGGTCGCACCTGCGATATAGGTCTTGTACAGGTTGGACAGATCACTCGGAATACGTGCAACGATGTTTACAAGAAGCACGATAGAGATACCGTTTCCGACACCCTTTTCCGTGATCTGCTCACCGAGCCACATAAGGAAAGCGGCACCGGCAGTCAGCGCTACAACTGCTACAACAAGTCCGGTCCATCCGAGATTCGAATCAAACAATCCCTGATTGCGGAATCCGATTACGATGGCAACACCCTCGATGATTGCCAGTACGATGGAAAGATAACGGGTGTACTCGTTGATCTTTTTACGACCGTCTTCACCGTCCTTCTGCATCTCCTCCAAACGCGGGATCGCGATCGTGAGAAGCTGAAGGATAATGGATGCTGTGATGTACGGTGTGATGTTCAGCGCAAAAATAGACATACGCGAGAACGAACCACCGGTCATGACATCGAGCAGTCCCAATGACTTGTTGCTGTCAAAAATCTCTTTCATGAAGCCGACATTCGCACCCGGAACCGGGATGTTACATCCGATACGGATGATCACGATCGCGATGAGCACGTAGAACAGCTTCATACGAATCTCTTTGGTTTTAAACGCATTCTGAATGGTCTCAAACATTAGATCACCTCTGCTTTTCCACCTGCAGCCTCGATCTTTTCGACTGCACTACTAGAGAAAGCATTCACTTTCACAGTTAATTTTTTCTGAAGTTCACCGTTTCCGAGAATCTTTACGCCATCCTTCGGATTGCTTACGATTCCCTTCTCCATAAGAGCCTTTACGGTAACCTCGGCACCATCATCAAATACATTCAGACGGCCAACACCGATTCCGATGATCTCCTTGGAATTGATATTAGTAAAACCTCTCTTCGGAAGACGACGGTACAGCGGAAGCTGTCCACCCTCAAATCCGAGTCTCGGTGCTCCGGAACGAGCCTTCTGGCCTTTATGACCTTTTCCGGCTGTCTTTCCGTTTCCGGAACCATGACCACGACCGCGGCGGAAAGTATTATCATGCTTTGCGCCCTCAGCCGGCTTCAATTCTGATAAGTTCATAGTATCCTCCTTACTGATTCAAGCGGTAGGTTTGAGTCACGCTCAAACCGGCATACGTAAACTCTGTTTACGTATTTATACCTCCTCAACTTTCACCAGATGTCTCACCTGGTCGATCATTCCGCGGACTGCCGGGTTATCCGGCATCTCAACGGTTTTGTTCAGCTTACGAAGTCCCATAGCTTCTACCGTCTTGCGGTGCTTCGGGATTGCTCCGATCGGCGACTTTACAAGTGTAATTTTTAAATTAGCCATTGTTCAAATCCTCCACATTTCCGTATTAACCAAGGACTTCATCCACGGAAAGGCCACGAAGTTTAGCAACCTGCTCCGGTGTCTTCAGTCCGCGAAGGCCTTCAATCGTTGCCAGAACGACGTTCTGCTTGTTACGCGAACCCAGTGACTTGGTACGGATGTTCTTAAAGCCCGCAAGCTCCAGTACCGCACGAGCCGGACCACCGGCGATGATACCGGTACCCTCCGGGGAACGCTTCATCAGCACATTCGCGCTTCCGAAGTTTCCTACGTTGTCATGCGGGATACTCTTATTCTCATCAAGCGGAACCGTGATCATACTCTTGATTGCCGCTTCCTTACCTTTACGAATTGCCTCCGGGATCTCGGCAGCCTTACCGAGTCCGGCACCGACACGGCCGTTCTTGTCACCTACTACTACGAGAGCGGTAAAGCGCATGTTACGTCCACCCTTTACTACCTTGGTAACACGCTTGATCGTAACGACGGTATCTTCGAATTCGTTTTCTTCTTCGTTTCTGTTATCACGATTATCTCGTCTCATACTAACCTCCTTAGAATTCCAGGCCGGCTTCTCTTGCGGCCTCTGCCAATGCTTTTACCTTGCCCTGATAGATGTAGCCTCCGCGATCGAAAACGACAGTCTTGATTCCGTTGTCGAGCGCTTTCTTTGCGATGACTTCACCCAGCTTCTTAGCAGCTTCCACATTGTTAGTCTTATCGAGGCCTTTCTTTACGTCCTCCTGGACAGTTGAGGCCGAAACGATCGTGTTGCCTGCTTCGTCATCAATAACCTGTGCATACATATGATTGTTGCTGCGGAACACAGCCAGACGCGGCTTATCCGGAGTGCCTGACAAACGGCTGCGGATACGTCTGTGCTTGTTCGTACGAACTTCACTACGTGCTGTTTTCTTAACCATTTTTCGTCACTCCTTTCTTTACTTACCGGTCTTACCAGCCTTGCGGCGGATGACTTCGTAATCATATTTGATACCCTTGCCCTTGTACGGCTCCGGCGGTCTCTTCTCACGGATCTCGGCGGCATACTGGCCAACCTTCTCCTTATCGATACCCTTTACGATGATCAGGTTCTGACCATCTACGGTAACCTCAACACCTTCCGGATCCTCCATCTCAACCGGATGGGAATATCCAAGGGACAGAGTCAGTTTCTTGCCCTGCTTTGCGGCACGATATCCAACACCGTTGACCTCGAGACGCTTCTCGTAGCCCTCAGTAACACCGATGATCATGTTGTAGATCAGGGTTCTCGTGAGACCGTGCAAAGACTTCATCTTCTTCAGATCGTTCGGGCGGGTAACCTTGATCTCCTCACCGTCCTTCTCGATCGTCATCTCCGAAGCAAGCTTTCTGGTAAGCTCACCCTTCGGACCTTTAACCGTCACCTGATTATTTTCTGCAATATCAACCGTTACACCGGCCGGTACCGCGATAGGCATTCTTCCAATTCGTGACATGCCGTTATCCTCCTATTTTCTTGTATGTCTTTAGAAAAATATCTGCTTACCAAACGAAAGCAAGTACCTCTCCACCGACGTTTTCCTTACGTGCTTCCTTGTCTGTGAGAACTCCCTTGTTGGTGGAGATGATGGCGATTCCGAGACCGCCAAGCACCTTCGGAAGCTCGTCCGTGTTTGCATAAACACGAAGTCCCGGCTTCGAGATTCTCTTCAGACCTGAGATGATCTTCTCGTTCTTGTCCTTGCCGTACTTCATGGTGACATGGATGGTTGAGAAGCCCTTCTCATCTTTTACTATTTCATACTCTTTGATATAACCCTCTTTTTTGAGGATCTCTGCGATAGAAACCTTCATCTTGGAAGAAGGAATATCTACCGTGTCGTGCTTTGCTGTGTTCGCATTGCGGATTCTTGTCAGCATATCCGCGATCGGATCACTCATAGTCATGATACATACCTCCTTCTTACCAACTGGATTTCTTTACTCCCGGAATCTGACCTTTGTAAGCCAGCTCACGGAAACAGATTCTGCAAATACCATATTTTCTCAAATAACCGTGCGGACGACCACACAGCTTGCAACGGGTGTAAGCACGGGTTGAAAACTTCGGCTTACGCTGCTGCTTTATTTTCATCGCTGTTTTTGCCATGATTTTCCTCCAATCACTTCTTGAACGGCATACCGAACTGTACGAGAAGCTCTCTTGCTTCCTCATCCGTATTTGCCGTTGTCACAAAGATAATGTCCATACCTCTGACTTTGTCAACCTTGTCATACTCGATTTCCGGGAAGATCAACTGCTCCTTGATTCCCAGAGCGTAGTTACCACGACCGTCAAACGCGTTCGGGTTAACACCACGGAAGTCGCGGACACGCGGAAGTGCCAGATTGATCAGACGATCTGCAAACTCATACATCTTCTCGCCGCGAAGTGTTACCTTACAACCGATCGGCTGTCCCTCACGAAGACGGAAGTTTGCGACTGACTTCTTCGCACGGCATACAACAGCCTTCTGTCCGGCGATGATCTCCAAATCGCTGATTGCGGAATCGAGTACCTTGGAGTTCTCCTTGGCCTCACCGACACCCATGTTGATCACGATCTTCTCGAGCTTCGGTACCTGCAACTTATTCTTGTATTCGAACTTTTTCATCATAGCATCGACAATTTCTTTGTCGAACTGTTCTCTTAATCTTGACACAGTGTAACCTCCTCTCTATTAATCGATCAGGGCGCCTGTAGCCTTTGCATAGCGAACCTTGGTGCCATTCTCCTCACGGAAGCCCACGCGCGTGGTCTTTCCTTCAACGACGAGCATCACGTTGGAGATATCGAAAAATCTCTCCTCCTCGACGATACCGCCCTTGGTGTTGGCCTGATTCGGCTTAACATGCAGTGTAGCCTTGTTTACGCCTTCAACTTTTACCTTGCCATCTTTGATATCGATGACCTTACCTTCTTTACCTTTGTCGACACCGGTGATCACGCGAACGGTGTCATTTTTCTTGATCTTTGACATTGCCATAACGCGTTCCTCCTTACAATACTTCCGGTGCAAGGGATACGATCTTCATGAACTGCTTGTCACGAAGCTCTCTTGCTACCGGTCCAAAAATACGAGTTCCTCTCGGTGTCTTATCCTCTTTGATGATCACTGCTGCGTTCTCATCAAAACGGATATATGAACCATCCGGACGACGGATCTGCTTAACCGTACGTACAACAACGGCCTTTACCACATCGCCCTTTTTCACAACACCACCCGGCGTTGCATCTTTAACTGTGGCAACGATGATGTCACCGACAGCGGCATATCTTCTCACTGAACCACCGAGCACGCGGATGCAAAGAAGTTCTTTTGCTCCGGTATTGTCGGCAACCTTCAGTCTGGTTTCCTGCTGTACCATTATTTTAACCTCCTATACTATTGCACCAGTCCGAACTCTTTCGGATCGGGGATCCGAAAAGTTCATGAACTTGAAAAGTTCATTATTTAGCTTTCTCGATGATCTCAACCAGACGCCATCTCTTATCCTTGGACAACGGTCTTGTCTCCATCACGCGAACGCGGTCGCCGATGCCACACTGGTTTTCCTCATCATGTGCTTTCAGCTTATAGGTTCTCTTCATGATCTTACCATAAAGAGGATGCTTTACGTTATCTACCACTGCAACCGTGATCGTCTTGTCCATCTTGTTGCTGACAACCTTACCGGTACGTGTTTTTCTAAGATTTCTTTCCACGATTTATTCCTCCTTATGATCTTACGCCTCAGCCGCACGCTGACTCTCAGTCAGTACGGTCTGAATACGAGCGATGTTTCTTCTAACTTCTTTGATCCGGCTTGTGTTATCAAGCTGGTTTGTTGCATTCTGGAATCTCAGATTGAAAAGCTCTTTCTTTGCTGCGGTCAGCTCGTCGTTCAGCTCCTCAACGCTCATTCCCTTGAGGGAGTTTGTAAAATCCTTACTTTTCACTTCCCGCACCTCCTTCCAATTCTGCCTTGGAAACGATCTTGCACTTTACGGGGAGCTTGTGCATAGCGAGACGAAGCGCCTCTCTTGCTGTCTCTTCCGGTACACCGGCGATCTCAAACATCACACGGCCCGGCTTAACAACTGCTACCCAATACTCCAAAGCACCTTTACCTTTACCCATTCGGGTCTCAGCCGGAGTCTTCGTAACCGGCTTATCCGGGAAAATCTTGATCCAAACTTTACCACCACGCTTGGTGTGACGTGTCATAGCGATACGGGCTGCCTCGATCTGATTGGACTTGATCCAGTGCGGCTCCATAGCTACGAGTCCGAACTCACCATAAGTGATCTTATTTCCACGTAATGCCTTTCCTCTCATAGAGCCACGGAACTGCTTACGTCTCTTTACTCTCTTCGGCATTAACATTATTTATCACTCCCTTCCTTCTCTTTCTTCTTCTTGTTGTCCTTGGTCGGAAGTACTTCACCATGATAGATCCAGGTCTTCACACCGATCTTACCATAGGTTGTATCAGCCTCTGCGAAGCCGTAGTCGATATCTGCACGCAGTGTCTGCAGCGGAATGTTGCCCTCGCTGTAGAACTCGGTACGAGCCATATCGGCACCGCCGAGACGACCGGAAACGGAAGTTTTGATTCCCTTGGCGCCTGCCTTCATCGCACGTCGCATGCAGGACTTCATTGCACGACGGGAGGAGATACGACGCTCACGCTGCTCAGCGATATTCTCCGCTA
>JAEEGM010000048.1 GCA_016280325.1 Eubacterium sp.
ATTAACTGGTATTTTGAAAGTGGCCGGATCGGATGAGAATTATCAGCCGCTTTTATGGAAAGGAGACCGAAATATGGGTGCAAGTGAGCATGCTATTCTCTCACAGGCAGAGATCGATAACCTGATCGCCCAGCTGGCAAAGGCGACAGAGAAAAGTTATAATGAGGGTTTTCAGGCGGCGAATGAAGTGATCGCCAGCAGTGAAGAGAATGTTGATTATTCAACCGGATATAACCAGGGTGTGAAGATCGGATACGAGAGAGGTGTATCGGATGCCTGGGATATCATCAAGAACCTGCTGAACAAGGGTAGTGAAGAACTGGATGGATTGCTTCAGCGGAGTGCTTCTGACATCACGATGAAGTGATGATTTTGGTGTATGAATAGAGCGGGACGTCGGGTGGTGACGTTCCGTTTTTTCACATTTTTTACGAGACAGCAAGACATTTTTAGGAAAGAAGGGGAACAGAAAAATGGCAAGCATACTGATCGTGGATGATGATCCTGTATTCGCACGTATGGTCAGAGAGTGGACTAAAGATGATTATCAGGCGTTTGTCGTCGTGTCCGGCGAGCAAACACTACGTTTCCTTTCCAAGCGGAGTGTGGACCTGATCCTGCTTGATTATGAGATGCCTGAGATGTCAGGCCCTCAGGTTCTCGCGGCACTGAGAGCCAACCCGGAGACGGCGAAGATCCCGGTGATGTTTCTGTCCGGAGCCGTAGACGAGGAAAGTCTGAATGAGATCGAATCTCTGAAGACGGATGGATTTGTTCCGAAGACGACGAAGAAGGAAGGGCTCATCGAGAAGATTGCGGAAGTCTTGGGAGAGTGAGTCCGGAAAGGAGAAGACCCATGGAAGGTTCTCGAAAGAGATGGCTGATCCTCGTGATCGTTGACATTTTGATCTGTACAGCGATTCTTCTGGGGACTTCTTATATCCGTTCGTCCGATGTGATCAAGCATCGCATGGAGGAGGAAGAACTTCTGAAGGCCGAGTCCTATGCGCAGGAGATGGGCGGCTGGATGAAGGGCTATGCCCGTGTTGTTGAAAATCTGACAGCTGATCTGTCACAGTCTCATGTAATCTATCGTTCTCCAAGTGAGATCCACACGTATCTGAAGAACAATCTTGCCAATATCAATTCCGATGGTGAAATCGCGGATATCTATTATACCGATGTTGATAATCATATGATCTGCGGAAGTGAGTTCGCGGATCAGGGAACACTTGACTATGTGCATGACCGCGAGTGGTTTGTGAACGCGGCGGCAAGTGAAGAACTCTGTTATTCCCGCCCGTATATGGATTCCATGGAGGACAGGATAGTCATTACGCTGTCCAAGGGGGTTCGCGACAAAGGTGTGCTGAAAGGCGTGTTCTGCGCAGATATCTATGTGGATACGTTGACGAAGAAGATCAACGAAGCGGAAGTTGACGCAGACAGCTACGCATTTTTGATTGATTCGAATTACGAAATGATCGTGCACCCGTGCAAGGAATTCGAATTTGATGAGAATCCGATCCTGATGGACGCGGGCAAGAGCGTAAACTATACGGAACTGAAAGAACACCTTGAGAAGGGAAAAGAAGATATTCACTATCTCAAGGATTATGACGGGATAGAGAGGGCCTTCGCCACAGCGGTGATCCCGGATTTGAACTGGTATGTCGGTATCGCCACGTCAAAAGCTGTGATGATGAAGGATATCAGGAGCCTGATGATCGTGTTCGCTGCTGCCGGATTGGTGACGATCGTGATCGGTATGATCATCATGCTGTTCTTCACGTCGCGGGTTATCCGTTCCCGTCATGTCAAGAGTAGAGAGGCACTGAGAAAGTTCGGGTGGAAAAATATCCTCGCCGCGGTAGCAGCGGTCATCTTTTTCGTGGCGATGATCGTGGTTTATGTATCCATGCTTTACAACGCCTCCAAGGAGATGATCATGGCCCGTGGTGAGTTGCATTCCGTAGAGAGTGCCAATTCGCTGAATAAGTATTTATCGCAGGGTATGAGTATCGTGCGTCAGGCGCAGTATGAGCTCGACAAGATGATGGACAAAGGGGCCTCGGAACAGGATATCCAGAATTACATGGTTCAGAACACGGAAGCGATCCAGCACACCCTGGATAAGAATTATACCGGACTCTACGGTTATATTAACGGTCGATACTACGACGGCGCGAACTGGGTACCGGACGCGGGATGGGTTGCGACCGAGCGGCCGTGGTACAAGAAGGCAGTCGAAGCCGACGGAAAGATGGCTTTGGTTGAACCGTACATCGATTCGCAGACCGGGTTGATGACGATGACAGCAGCGATGGCCATGAATGACAGGAAAAATGTCGTCGCTATCGATGTGGCCTTCTCGATGATGAAGACGGTCACTGAGGAGACATCAGAGAGCTCGGATAAGATCGAGATGGTCCTTGATGCCAACGGGTCAGTCATTGCGCACAGTGATGAAAATGAGATCGGTAAGAACTATCTGGAGGAAAAGGATTCACTCGGATCAGCAGTAGCAAATCAGTTGTATTCCACCTACGATCAGTGTTTTGATCTGAGTTATGGCGGTGTCGACTATGTGGTGTACAACGTCAATATGAGCAATGAGTGGTATTCGCTGACGCTGATCAATTCGAAGGAAAGTTATCGTCCGTTGCATATTCTGGTGATCGCGACGGTATTTGTGATCATATTGACAGTCGTTATTCTCGCGATCATTTTTATCAACAACAGTACCAAGACACTGGCTGTGGAGCGACTGAATGTACAGTTGACAGCAGCATCGAAGATCTATATTCTGGCGTATGATATCGATCTGCTCGATGACACATATAGCAATCTCTATGTGACAGATAAGATGCTCAGTTACCTCAAGGAGGAGAGCACCAGCGCCAGGGAAGCAATCCGCAACGTGCTGGACGCGACGACGATGGTCGATACGAGAAAAGCGGCGATGGAGTTCGTCGATCTCGATACGCTGGATGATCGTATGAAAGGGAAAAATACGATCGCTATGGAGTTTCATGTCAAGGACGGTCGGTGGATGCGCGGACGGTTTATCATATCTGAGCGCACCGCGGACGGCGCTATCTCACATGTTCTCTGGATGGTGGAGAGTGTCGACGAAGAGAAGAGAAAGCGCGATGAGCTGCAGGATATGACGATGCGCGCGATCGCTGAGAGTGAAGCGAAGAGCGCATTTTTGTCGAATATGTCTCATGAGATCCGGACGCCTATCACGGCGGTTCTCGGTATGAATGAGATGGTGCTCAGAGAGTGCAAGGATGAGAATATCCTAAACTACGCGGAGAGCATCGAGACGGCCGGGCATACGCTTCTCGGTCTGGTCAACGATATCCTTGACTTTTCCAAGATCGAAGCCGGGAAGATGGAGATCATTCCGGTGGAATATGACCTTTCTTCCGTGCTGAACGATCTGGTCAACATGGCACAGATTCGTGCCGATGATAAGGGACTTTTGCTCAGTCTCAACTTTGATAAAGATATGCCGAGCATGCTCTACGGCGATGAAGTTCGTATCAAACAGGTGATCACCAATATTCTGACCAATGCCTTGAAGTACACGGAAAAGGGTGAGGTTACATTTTCCATGCGTGCGGAGAAGACCAAGGAGGATCCGAACTGCGTTCTTCTGTGCGCGGAGGTACGCGATACGGGTATCGGTATCCGTGAGGAGGATATGGAAAAACTCTTCGCAAGGTTTGACCGTATCGAGGAGCAGCGCAACCGCAATATCGAGGGTACAGGCCTCGGTATGACGATCACTAAGAAGCTTCTGGAGCTGATGGATGGTTCGATGGAGGTTGAGAGTGTCTATGGTGAGGGCTCGACCTTCCGGATTTTCCTGAAGCAGAAGGTGGTGGATTGGGAGCCGATCGGTGATTACGAAGAGACCTTCCGCAGACATGCGGATGAGAAAGAAAAATACAAGCAGATCTTTACCGCGCCTGAGGCTTCGGTGCTGGTTGTCGATGATACCCGGATGAACCTGATGGTATTCAAGAGCCTGTTGAAGAGCACGGAGGTACAGATCGATACGGCGGCCAGTGGTGACGAGGGCCTCGAGTTGATGAAAAATAACCACTACGATGTTATTTTCCTCGATCACATGATGCCACGTAAGGACGGTATCCAGACGCTCAAGGAGATGCGGGAGGATACCGAAGGGCCGAATCTTGAGACACCCGTGATCTGCCTGACCGCGAACGCGATATCGGGAGCTCGCGAGATGTATATGAAAGAGGGCTTTGATAACTATATGACAAAGCCGATCGATTCGATGAAACTGGAGGAGATGCTGGCGTCCTATATTTCGGAGGACAAGGTGCAATATGTGTCGGAGGCTGACGCACATAGAGTGCATGCGGCGGACGGACAGGCGTCATCGGACATGGGAGCGGATTCCGGTGCTTCCGGAGCAGTTGTAGCGGAGGAGAATACTATGAGTGAAGGAGAAGCGACTCCGGTTGAATTGTCACCACTGTATAGGCCGCATGAGGGGATCAACCTGGTGGGAGCGATGGAAGGAATGGGCTCCGAGGAAGCGTTCAAGCCGATTCTGGATATTTTTTATGAAACGATCGATGAGAATTCGCAGGAGATCGAGGAACTCTACGCGGATGAGAACTGGGAGGATTATACGATCCTGGTACACGCGCTGAAGAGCTCGGCACGTATCGTCGGGGCGCTTGATCTGGGTGAGGAAGCCTTTGCGATGGAGATGGCCGGCAAGGAGCGGAATCTGGATTATATCCATGAGAATCATGAGACGCTGATGAAGCACTACACGGACTTCAAGAGAATACTCAGTGATATCTATGAGGATTCCGTGGAAGCGGCGGATACGAGCGACAAACCGGAGGCGAGCAGTACTATGGTGGCCGGATGGTATGAGCGGATCCGTGCCGGTGCCGAGGAGATGGATATCGACGAGCTTGAGAATGTATTCAACGAGGTGAGTGAGTACGCGCTGCCGCCGGAGGATGAGGAACGGCTGAAGGAACTGAAGCATATGAGTGAGACTTTTGATTATGATCAGATCCTCGATGAGATCGGGAAGATCGAATAGGCGAGTGGCATGTCGTCGGCCGAAGCGGTGTTAGGCTTGACAATGTGCGTGCTTTCTTATATAATAGTGATTTATGATAGGAAAAATGAACGGAGGATGTAGTAATGGCTGAAACAAAGAAGCATTTGCTTACACCGGATGGTCTGAAAGAGCTTGAGAATGAGCTGCACGAGTTGGAGGTCAACCAGCGTGCTGAGATCTCGAAGAAGATCAAGGAAGCACGTGAGCTTGGAGACCTTTCCGAGAACGCCGAGTATGATGCTGCCAAGGACGAGCAGCGCGATATCGAGGCGAGAATCGATCAGATTAAAAAGATCCTGAACAACTATGAGTTGATCGCTGAGGATGAAGTGGGTGACACAACCGCGATCAAGATCGGTAGCAAGGTTAAGCTTCGCGACATGGAGCTGAAGCAGGATATGGAGTACAAGATCGTCGGCTCGACCGAGGCGAATATCTTGAAAAATCTTATCTCCAACGATTCACCGATCGGTAAGGCACTGATCGGCGCGAAGAAGGGGGAGACCGTGAAGGTGGCTTCTCCGGCCGGGATTATCCGCTACAAGGTTCTTTCATTCAAATAATATTTGGTTAACTATGATCAGAAGAGTGTGCGCGGCCGGGTGGCGTCGTGTGCATTTTTCTGTGTATAAGGGAGGAAAAAATGGCTGAAGAGAATATCAACCAGCTCCAGCAGGTGATGCGTGACAAGCTCGCCGCACTGCAGGAGGCCGGGAACGATCCGTTTCAGATTACGAAGTGTGATGTGACGCATCATTCCACGGATGTTTTGGAAAACTATGACGAACTCGAGGGACAGACGGTCACGATTGCCGGTCGTATGATGACCAAGCGCGTGATGGGTAAGGCGTCGTTCTGCAAGCTTCGGGACCTGAAGGGCGATCTGCAGGCGTATGTGGCTCGTGACAATGTCGGCGAAGAGGATTACAAGGTATTTAAAAAGGCCGATATCGGTGATATCTATGCGATCACCGGTGAGGTGTTCAAGACGAAGACCGGAGAGATCAGTGTTCACGCGGCGAAGATCGTGCTGCTGACCAAGACAATCCAGGTGATGCCGGAGAAGTTCCACGGGCTTACCGATACGGATCTGCGCTATCGTCAGCGTTATCTTGACCTGATTATGAACGATGAGGTTAAGGATACGTTCGTGAAGCGTTCGCAGATCATCCATGCGATCCGTGAGTATCTCGACGGAGAGGGATTCATGGAGGTGGAGACACCGATGATCGTGGAGAACGCGGGCGGTGCTGCTGCACGTCCATTTACCACGCATTACAACGCGTTGAATGAAGATCGGAATCTGCGTATTTCTCTGGAATTGTATCTGAAGAGATTGATCGTGGGCGGTCTGGAGAAGGTGTATGAGATCGGGCGTGTGTTCCGTAATGAGGGAACGGACGGCCGTCACAATCCGGAGTTTACGCTTATGGAGCTGTATCAGGCGTATACGGATTACTATGGAATGATGGATCTGACCGAGAATATGTTCCGTTACGTGGCTGAGAAGGTATGTGGCAAGACGCTGCTGCCGTATCAGGATGTCGAGATCGATCTGGGCAAGCCTTTTGAGCGGATCACGATGATCGACGCGATCAAAAAGTACGCGAATATCGACTTTAATGAGGTCAAGGATGATGCTGCGGCCAAGGCTCTGGCGAAGGAGCATCATATCGAATACGAGGAGCGTCATAAGAGGGGCGATATCATCAGTCTCTTCTTCGAGGAGTATGTCGAGGAGCATCTGATCCAGCCGACCTTTGTCATGGATCATCCGATCGAGATCTCGCCGCTGACGAAGAAGAAGCCGGACGATCCGTCACTCGTTGAGCGTTTCGAACTTTTCATCTACGGTCGTGAGATGTGTAACGCGTATTCCGAGCTGAATGATCCGATCGATCAGAGAGAGCGCTTCGCTGCTCAGGAGGAGGCTTTCGCGGCCGGTGATGAGGAAGCAAACCACACCGATCAGGATTTCCTGAACGCCCTGGATATCGGTATGCCGCCGACCGGTGGTATCGGATACGGGATCGATCGTCTCGTGATGCTGTTGACGAATCAGCCGGCGATCAGGGATGTAATACTGTTCCCGACACTGAAGTCGATGGATAAGTAAGAATAACGGATTTTCGGTGCTTTTAAGCACTTTGATAAACCGAAATCGTGTAAAAAACAACAAAAGTACAACTTTATTTATTGCAACAGTACGTTATTATACTTATTCTTACGGTTTACTTTATTCCCGCAAAGAAAAACAAAAAGAGATTCGCTTATTCCATGCGTGGTACATGATTTATGTGCCACGCTTTTTTTACGCCTTATCACTAATAATCTATAAGGATATGATGGAATATCAATATGAGTATATCCTAAAGTATACGCTCAGTAATGGTGGAAATATCAAGAAATACTTGACAACTGTTTAGCTTCGATGTATCATAAATATGAAATGAGTGATTTCATATATGTGAGGTGGATGAAAATGATTTATGAATACATTGAAAAGAACTATCAAAACGGTGAACCTATCTTCCTGAGCGAGCTTCCCGGGGATTCAAAGGATTATCTCAGACAGGAGATGAAAAAACTCGTCGATGATGGTAGGCTTGAACGTTTATACAATGGAGTGTATTATTTGTCTTATGTAACGATTCTTGGGACAAAAGGGCGCGTTTCAGTTGATAGGTTCATTGAGAAGAAGTATTTGAATGTTGAGGGAAAGGTCTCAGGTTATATGACTGGGCTTTCACTTGCGAACAAGTATGGCTTTACGACGCAGAATCCTGCTGCCTACGAGGTCTGCAGTAATGAGGCAACAACCAAACAGAGAAAACAGACGATTGACGGGAATACAATAATTGTCTACAAACCAATGACAGCCGTCACGGAGAAGAACAAATCCTCTCTGCAGTTTTTAGACCTGATGTCTGTGATTGACAGATACAGTGAGGTTACCGGGAGAGAAAGAATAGATAGGTTGAAAAGGTTTGTAAATTCAATCCGGGTAGATTTTTCTATTGTGAAGGATCTGTTGCCCTTGTATTCGGACAGAGTATACAGAAATATTTATGAAGGAGGGATGATGTGTGAGTTGGTATAGGGAAAACAAGGATAAATGGAAACAGATCATAGAGACAGTCGCTGCAGAAGAACGAAGGACAACGCAGATGGTGGAAAAAGACACGATTCAATCGATGTTTCTACTTGGATTGTCAAGGGGCGAAATCCCGTTTGTATTTAAAGGCGGAACATCTTTATCCAAAGCATACGATCTTATAGACAGATTTTCAGAGGATATTGACCTGTCTATGAATCGTAAGCCTACGGAATCAGAAAAGAAAAAGACGAAGGCTCTTATAACCGGTATAGCGGATGACCTGGGATGTACGCTTGCTAATCCGGAGGTTATTCGGTCGCGACATAGCTATAACAGGAAATCCCGACACTGAAGTCGATGGATAAATAAAGTACATTTTAGAGATTGAGTATTGTAAAAACTATGGGACACTTTTCAAAACGAAAAATTGTTTTGGAAAGTGTCTTTTTTACTGACTAAGGATAATGGATAATAGTGAAAAAATAGTGAAAAAATAGTGAAAAAATAATGGACAATACAGTGACATTCTGCTATAATATCATTGAGGTGATTGGTAGATGATTAAGGTGGCTTTGACAAACGAGATATTAAAATACATAACAGAGATTGATAAGAACAGATACAAG
>JAEEGM010000049.1 GCA_016280325.1 Eubacterium sp.
GCAGCCGTTCCCAAGACAGAAGCCACAACACCGAGGATTCCGAGAGCAGAGGCCCAGAACCCGGCTCCGATCATCGCGGTACAAGCCGCCCAGACACCAAGCGTGCTTCCGCTGATCAAAAGTCCCAGCTGGATCACTCCCGTGATAACCGCGCAAACCGAGCTTGCCAATCCGATTCCCATCATCACCAGGTTAAACGTGTCATAGAACTCTCCCTCTCTGGTGAGATCGGTATAATCCGCGCCGGCCTTGCTCTCACGATAAGCATCCGACGTGAGTGCTACCGGTCTTTCATAAAATTCCGTATTGACTCCGGCCCATACGGATATTTTTTTATCACCTTTATTAATGCGCGAGATCTCCTTTTCGATCGCTTTCCTCTGCTCATCCATCTTCGCGTAGGTCTCATCGGTGTTATCCAGATAGAGGGCAAGCTGCTCGATGCCAAGCATCTTGCACATCGCATACTGGCCATTGGTAAGTGCTTCCACCAGCGGATACAATTCCCGGTAATCCTGTCTGGTACTGTAATCCTTGGTCCCGAGATACAGGATATAATCGCCTACGCCTTCCTCTCCGACCGTGTATCGGTTCATCAACCCGTAGGCTGTTTGACAGGCAATGTCCGAAGAATGCTCCTCGCTTGCGGCCTTGATAACATCCTGATAGTTTTCCTCCCTGAGTTCTTCATCGTCAAACTGAACCTCAACCGCCGAACCACTTGCCGCTTCCTGATCAATCTTACTGTAATTCTCAGCAAAGGATTGAAGCTTCGGAAGCAGGTCCAACGCGTACTCATAGTAAGAGCGATCCCAGGTCTTCTGTTGCGAAGCGGAAACATCCGTCGCCCCGAACGTGCTACTCTCGGCGATCCTCTCGGCCCAGTTTTTCCCCGTATCGGTAACCGCCAGTGCCAGCTGCGTATAGATCGCCATCAGGGACCCGCCGTTCATACGGACAATCAGCTTTTTCATAAACTGCTGATCGATCTCACCCGATGACAGATAATCACCGAGCAGGATTTTTTCTCCGGCTTCTTTACCATCCTTCGGGTACTCCATGGTAAAATACAGTAGGTTTAAATACTCTTTTGCCTTCATGGCCGCCTTGCTGCCCGCTGCAAGGTTTTTCTTAAACTCCGCGGCAGCCGTCGTAATATCACTTATCATCGGCTCAAGCTTTTCCATCTGCCCTTCGGCAACCTTCTGATAATCAAACCACTGATAGCCTCGCTCCATCTCCAGCATCTTGACATCTCGAATCGCCTCACTCTCATCCGTGGTTGTTTTACAGCCAAGATAAACGCTCGTACACTTCTTATCCTTCACCTCATTCAGATCAGCATTATTATTGCCATCCTTAACGATTGTCCACCCTTCACTCTCGCCCTTCCTGCGCTCATCCTCCCCCTTGAAAAGGCGAAGTTCCGATACGTACCGGTTGGAAGATGCCGTCGTATCGGCAGCATCCACATCACCGGCATCCCCGGAAACGGTTTTTACATCTGCTTTCGGCGCCTTATTCTCTTCTGTTTTCTTTGCCTGCACACCGATCGGTGCCGCATCAGAAAGGGGATTGATGGAAAACATAACCGCTATCATAACTAACGAAATGATTTTCTTCCAAGATTTTTTCATCATTTTGACTCCCCCTTTCCTTCTGCTTTTTTCATCCGTTCTCTTCTCTTTCTTATGGCGACAAGGATAACCGCCGTTGCCGCTAACAGTTCAAGAAAAATGACTATAAACGGTGCCAGGTTCATCCCGCCAAAAGCGGTCGCCATATAGATAACTTTTTCCGATGTCCCTTTTTTCATGATCAGTTTTCCACGATCCGCCGTAAAGCAGGTTCGTTCCTGATGCTGCGAGGTACTGACCACCGCTCTGTACCCCTTCGAGGAAAGGGATTTGGTTTTATTTATCCCCACCTTGGAGCCGTACAACAGCCCGCCACTATAGATTTTGGCACTTGAGAACCATCCATCCTGCAAACAAAGGTTGCTTTTCTGTCTGCTCGTTGTCTGATTATCCTGAATGATAAGTTTACCCTGGATATTGATATCGTAAGCGCTGTCTACATAAACACCGCCACCATAGTCTGCCATATTACGTTTGATTGTGCCACCGGACAGATACGTCTTGTTGGCGTTAACCCACAGACCGCCTCCGTCTTTGTTGGCATTATTACCTTCCATCACCACATCGAAAAGTTTGGCTCCCTCCTCGTTAACCGCGATCGCGCCGCCGTAGTCGGCTTTATTTCCGTTGAACACACAATTCCTGACGGTCAGATTTCCTCCTTTAAGGTAGATCGCTCCGCCACGACCATCCGCCGTATTTTTCTGGAAATATACACCCGTCAGATTTGCCGTTCCATTTTTATCTACGATGATTGCACCACCGTCCTCGCCGGAGCATCCACGGATCGTTCCGCCGTTCATCGTAAGTTTTCCTCCGGCTACGCGAATACCACCGCCACCGTCCTTATTATTTCCTCCGGTGATGATTCCTCCCTTTCCACTCCCTTGTGAAGATGGCAAATCCTTTATCAGCAGATCACCACCCCCTGTCACGCGGATCACCTCGCCATTTGACGATCTGCCGTTCACGATCCGGCGAAGAGTATGACCGTTCAGGTCGATGGTAAGCCCTTTTCTCTCTCCTCCGACTTCAAGCTGACTCTTGACATCCCAGTCGGCATACAGTTTGATCTCGACGTTCTGTTTATTGTTAGTCTTATTCCAACCGTCTTCGAACTTATCGAATTCATATGTCTCCCCATCCAGCGTCACTGCCACCTTGACCGAAGGATTCTTCGGCAGTTCCTGCTTGTAGATTTCCCTCGCCTGAGCTCCTTTGCAAAAAAGAGGTAATGAAAGAACTCCCGCCAGAACTATTATCATGAATAATCCCCGATATCTCCTCATACGTGTTCTCCTTTCATCCGCGGCTGTTATCAATTATACTTCTCCGTCGTCTTTTTCTGCTAAGTGCCCCGCCATAAGCCATTTTAACCAAGTTGATTTCATATGCCTGCCTTCCTGAAAAATACGAAGGTTCCATTCTTTCCGTCGTTATAAGACCAACCACTCTCACCGTCCGCGAAGGTCAGGTTCTGCGGTGTATTCGGAGCACCGAACAGATGAAGCGATGTGTAGTTCTCTGTCTTCGGTTCGTCGGCTGATCCGTACTGTACAACCACCTTAAACTCCTCACCGTTATCCGGTGCGAGGATCGGGGTTCCGGCATCCTCATCATGCGTCTGGTAGAGCGCCAGCCACTGTTTTGCCGAATTTCCGTTCAAATCTCCGCATTCACCGGTATTGTCTCTGACAGACTTATATGTTACAAACGATGTTTCTTTATTTCTGTTTGTTGTCATATCAACGATATGATGAGGAATCGGCAGATGATCCCTGTTATAGTAGTTGTAAAGTGCCACGATGTTTAATACCACATCGGCTACTGCTACAAGGAGGAGCGCAAACGTAAGTCCTCTTGACAGCCCGTAGAACACTCTCGCTGACGTGCTGTCTCCACGTGCTGCCTTCGCAAGTTCCTCCATCGATTTCTTCGCAACACCCTTTACCTCTTCTTCTCCCTCTTTCACCATACGCCTCAAATACGTAAACATAAACTCATTGGCAGGTGCCCCATTAATCATGTTGGCAACTTCTTCTGAAAAGTGATACGCAGCATCATTGAAGCGAAATCTTCGTACTATTTCCTGTGCCACATCCTCCATAACGGTATTATATATCGCATGAAGAACGATTGTGGCAAAGCCTCCAAAACAGAGCCCTATCCCAACCTTAGTCTGAATATTGACATTGTGTTTAACAAAGGAATCCGTCCAGTTGGTTTCTGAACTGTTGTTGAAATCCAGCGCGTCAGAAGTTACCGCTACACCCCCACCGAATACTTCTCTGTCAACACCTTCGTAGATGGATTCTGCCTCTTTTTCACCCTGCTGATCGATACATTTCTCAACCAGTTCCCTGGATTCTTCCAGATTCTCTTTCTGATCCTCATTTATCTCATCCTTTACTTCATCCAGTTTTCCTTTATCATAATCATTCAATACGGTGGCAGAAAAAGCCTGGCCTATCAGCGCGTACAGATTAACCGTGGAATTAATTCCCGCCAACTGCCCCGGCTGCAGGCAGGATACCATCGGGTACAATTTGTAGAGATTATTACCGCTGATCTCTGACTTGTCCTGCAGGAAGAATTCCAAAAGGGTTTTTCCCTCATACGTATACATAGCCAGATTGTCAAAACAAGCTGCTTTCTGTTCATAGAGGATTCCGTCCGCAGTCTTCAGATTGTTCTCCTTCCACTCCTTAATCTCTTCCTCGGACATCGACGCGATCCCGCATTTTTCCTCGTATTCTTTTATTCCCTCAAAATTCTGTTTTAACTCGTCCCAGGCATCCGCGATCACAACTGCTTTTTCCTTATATTTCTTTTCCATGTTGCGCTTCGCCAACCTGTCATCACCATTATACGCATTCTTGATCTTTTGGTAAAATCTATCGTATCCCCCGATTTGTTCCATACGATCAAGCCAGTTTTTGGTGCCGCTCTCACAAGCCAGTGAAAGTTCCTGCTGGATAAAAAGAACCACACTTCCGTTTGCCTGAAAAAGAACATTAGTCAGGGTTTCCTCATCCTTTTCCCGGCTCAGATCCAGTTCTGCCAGGAAGTCTCCCAGGAGTTTTTCGGAATCATCCTCTTTAAAACCATTCAAAAGGTCATGTGCCTCAACGGCAGTTTTTACTTCGTTTTTTAAGTTCTCCTGATAGCCCTTGATCTGCGTCTTCAGATCACTCACCAGATCCTTGTATACATTTTTCTGATTCTCAAGAATCATTTTATAGTTACTCTCGCTGTAGTTTCCCTGTTCGTTCATCACCGCGATATCTCTCACGGCTTCGTCTTCATTCTCCGTCGTGCAGTAGCATAAAAATACTCCGACTTTTCTAGTAAACACTCCATCGGTTTCGGCGTTCAGATCGCCTTCCACTACCTTCCAGTCTCCGTCGGACTGCGTCTTGCACCAATCTTTGGCGTCGGACTCTGTTCCACCCTTCTTGATAAAGAGTTTGAACTCCTTGATATATGTTACCGTCTTTCCCGCCGCTTCCGACTTCACGGATCTCATAGGTGATACCAGCGCGAGTGTAAAGATCAGTATTCCGGCTATAAGTTTTTTTATTCTTGTTGATTTCATATGCATGCCCTCCTTGGTTTTTTCTTCGAAAACAACCGCTTCACCTATATAATCGTTTTTGAGGGCATAAGGTTACAAAAAAATATAAAAATCCAAAAATGCGGATAAGGAAACGCCGTATAAAGCGTTTCCCTAACCGTAACACTTCTATCGCTTTTACTTGCTCTCCGGCTTTTTCCTCCTGCGTAAACCACATGCGACGAATCCGATCAGGATTCCCGCGACACCGCAAATCGCTCCTACCAATACTGTTGTTCCGCTTCCTGTAGCGGTTCCGATATCCGCAGCTGAACCACTAACTGACCTGTCCGTTCATAAAGTCTCTTGCCTGAATCGCCGTCGGAACATTATTATTCACATTGGTACGATACTCCTCCAGCATATCCTTAAGATCGGAAACCATATCGTCATACATCTTTTTCTGTTCCTTGAGGATTCTCTCGTACTCGCTCGCTGAGTAATTTCCACGCTCATTCATCACGGCAAGATCGGTGACCGCTTCTTTCGCATACGTCGTCGTCTTTTCCGCTGCTTTCCCGCGGACACACGAAAAGACAAGCGTTATAACCATTACCATCCATCCTGCTACCAGGCGTTTCCAAAGCCTTGTTCCCGTCATACGATCACCTCCTTATGCATGTATCTTCTGCTCATTAGCATGTAGTTGTTTCTGAAATGAGTCTTTCGACAAGATAATCGTATGTATCGGATTAAGGTTACAGACCCACAACATTACGATTTTACACCAAAATTCAAGTTATTGTCAAGTTTGGACGGTTTTTCGGATTTCAGATTCCTGATTCCGATTTTTACCTTTATTCCTGTTACTATTTTTTAATAATCTTTCTTCCTGCGTATCAGTGCCATTCCTATCGCTCCGATAAAAATGCCCCCGACTCCGCAGAGCACACCAATCAGAGCGGTTGTCCCGCTGCCCGTAGCCGTTCCGATATCCGCTGCCGAACCACTGACTGCCTTATCTCCCGATGACGTCTCATCTTCTGCCGAGTCATCGGCTTCTGCCGTTTCGTCTGATTCATCCTCAAACTCAACTTCATAACCACGGCGGAAAAAGACATACGTTCCTTTTTTGCCGTCATTAAATGACCATCCGCTTTCGCCATCCGCAAAGCTCAGATTCTGTGGCGTATTCGGAGCACCAAACAAATGAAGCGGTGCATATCCCTCTGTCTTCGGCTCGTCGGCGGATCCATACTGTACAAGGATCTTAAAGTCTTCACCGTTCTTCGGTGCCAGGATCGGTTCACCGGCTTCCGAATCTTTCGTCTGATAAAGCGCCAGCCACTGTTTGCCGCCACCGCCGTTGACATCGCCCGACTTCCCGTTCTGATCATAAACATTCTTGTAATTCACAAAGGATGTCATTCCCTCCTGATTGTATGACAGATCTACCATGTATCCCGGAATCGGCAGGTGATCTCTATTGTAATAATGATACAAAGCAATTGATGTCATAACGATATCGGCTACAGCAAGAACAATACAGGCCAGAGCGAATCCTGCTTCCAATTTTCTTCCAATCTTATACTTCGTGAAATGCATGATCTGTTCGTTGTCTTTACCATGCTCATAAAGCTGTTTTCTGGCTTCTCTCGTCTGACCTCCCAGCCCCTTTCTGAGGTCGATCACCGCATCATTTATCATCACTGAATCCAAATTATCAGTTTGTTGATTGACATATTTCACAAAATTCAACTGATCCGACGCAATAGCTCTTCGTGAAATCATACTACTTACGATAAGTGCCCCTGACAAAAAGAGAACCGAACCAACCGCGCCTCCTATGGCCACTCCCTTTGCCGCCTTGCTTCCCACCAGGGCATCTGCCCATGTCTTTCCGTCTCCGTTCGAGAAACTGTGGGCCGTCGATGTGACCGCCACACCACCCTTGAAGATGTTTCTGTCCACACCCTCATAGATGGAGATTGCTTCCTGTTTCGTCCAGGTATTCAACTCGTTTTCGATCTGATCCTTCGCGTTTTCCATCCCGTTTTTGTTTTCTTCATCTGCTTTATCCAGCATCTCCTTCGTCTCGCCTGTCTTAATATCATCGAAGGCCGAAGCGCCGAGAGCGTTTATCACCATCGTAAAGAGACTGACGTTCTGATTAACCCCGGATATCTGTCCGTCGGACAGAGAAGCCACCAGCGGATAGAGCTTCCGGATCCCTTTTCCTGCAAACTCATCGGAAGGGCTCGCAAAGAAATCCAAAAGACTCTTCCCTTCGTAGGAATAGGTTGCAAGTGATCGAAGCAGACTGTACCGAGAGAGAAACAGTTCCACCTCATCATTATCCTTATTCTCTTTGAAAAATGCACTCACTTCTTCCTCACTTTTGGTATCGAGTCCCCAATCTGTTATCTTCTTCCTGGCGTCCGTGATGTGCTGTCTTACATCCTCCCAGTTACCAAGCAGGATGCGAGCGTCCTCTCCGTACTTTTTATCCAATACGGCGTTCGCTTTGTTGATATCATTGTTGCACGCCTTCATTGCTTTCTTTTCAAGCGCTTTATAACTTCCGAGTTTTGCCATACGATCAAGCCAGGTTGTCTTTCCGGTATCGCAGGCATAGGAAAGCCGATCCTCGATCATCAGAACTACCTGTCCGTTCGCCTGCATCAGGAGGGCTCCCAGTTTTTCATCGGAGATTGTCATCAGAAGATCTCCGAGTTTTTCCTTGGTGTCCGGATCAAAATATCCGTTCATAAAATCTCTCGCCTGAATCGCCGTCGGAACACCTTTTTTTACATTTTTACGGTACTCATTAAGCATAGTCTTCAGATCGGAAACCATATCCGTGTACATCTTTTTCTGCTCTTCCAGAATTCGCTTGTACTCACTCTCGGAGTAGTTACCCCTCTCATTCATAACAGCGAGATCCGTCACGGCTTCCTTTCTATTGGTTGTCGTACAGTATCCCATATAGACGCCGACTTCCTCCGTCAGTGCTGCACTCGTCCCGGCGTTTAGGTTTCCTTCGATCATGGTGTAGCCTTTTCCCTTGAACCATGCTTTTGCCTTCGCCGCCTCCTGTTCCTCTTTGTAGCCCATAGGAAGGTTGCTATTTTTCGCGATATATAGCCTGAAGTCCTTAATGTACGTGACATCTTTTTTCTCCGCCGCTTTTATGCGAGCTCCGGACATACTGAATGTAAATGCCACAACAAGTGTCATAAATCCCGCGATCATTCTTCTGCATTTTATCAATCTCTTCATAGTTCTTCCCTCCATCCTACTGTCCGTCTTTCAGAAAAACCGCCCGATGTGTCATAGGCGGTTTTGTCTGATAGAATCCACATTCACGACTCAGACGCCACGGCGGAAGAATACGTAGGTTCCTTTCTTTCCGTCGTTATACGACCATCCGCTCTCACCGTCCGCGAAGGTCAGGTTCTGCGGTGTATTCGGAGTGCCGAACAGATGGAGTGGTGTGTAGTTCTCTGTCTTCGGTTCGTCGGCTGATCCGTACTGTACAACCACCTTAAACTCCTCACCGTTCTCCGGTGCGAGGATCGGGGTTCCGGCATCCTCATCATGCGTCTGGTAGAGCGCCAGCCACTGCTTGCCACCGTCACCGTTCACATCACCGCATCCGCCGTTCTGATCCGGAACGCTCTTGTAGTTTACAAAGCTTGTCTCACCCTTGTCGTTATACGACAGATCCACCATGTTAGCCGGGATCGGCAGATGCTCTCGGTTATAATACTTGTACAGTGCGATTGAGGTCGTCACGATGTCAGCAACCGCAAGAGCGATACAAGCAATCGTAAGCCCAAGCCTTAAGTTTCTTGCAAATGTGTAATGGGCTATCAACTCCTTGTTATTACTATCCGTCAGGGCTTTTTCAAAAATGTCATTTTTCGCATCCCCGGAATACTCCAAGAAATCCTTTTTCGGGTCTATTTCTGTCTTCCCCCACATTATCTTTTCGCTTTTCTTCACATTCATTCCTGCCCATATTTCATCTATCCCCGCGTCTAACTGCAAATCATTTTGGACAGTATTATAATAATCCAACGCAATGACTTCTTTCAGTTGGGATACATTTCTTGAGACATAAATTGCTCCGGCCATAAACAGCACGGACCCTACTGCGCAACCAACCGCTGCTGTCTTTCCGACCCAGCCGTTTACCAACGCATCGGCCCAGGTCAATCCATCACCGTTGTTGAAACTGTGTGCCGTCGATGTGACCGCTACGCCGCCATCAAAAACTTCTCTGTCCACGCCTTGATAGATGGAGATCGGTTCTTCATCCTGCCAGGAAGTCAGTGTCTTTTCGACGGTTTCTTTACATTCAGCCACTTCCGTTTTTTTCTCAGAATCCATATTGTCCAGTATCTCTTTCGTCTCACCGGATTGATACTCATTGAAAGCGCTTGCTCCCAACGCATTGACAATGAGGGTGAAAAGGCTGACGGTCTGACCGACTCCGGCGATCTGCCCCTGGCTTAAAGATGCTACCAAGGGATATAGCTTTCGGATACCGTCTCCCTTAAATGTATCCGTCGGCTGCTCAAAATAGTCAAAAAGACTGTTTTCTTCATAAGAATATCTGGCAAGAACACTTGTCAACTGATAGGTTTCAAAAAATGTTTGCACATCCTTATCATCCATATGGTTTTCAAAGAACTCCTTTATCTGAGCCTCATCCATCTTATCAAGGCCCCAGTTTTCGATCTGCTCACGGACTTTGCTGATATGCTGACGGACATCTTCCCAGTTTTCTTCCAGTTTAAACGCATCTTCCTTATACTTATTATCCAGCGCCCGTCTCGCTTTGTTGATGTCGTTATTGCAGGCTTTTAATGCCTTTTTCTCAAGCGCCGCATAGCTGCCGAGCTTAGTCATACGGTCAAGCCAGGTCGTCTTCCCGGTATCGCAAGCATAGGAGAGTCGATCCTCGATCATCAGAACCACCTGACCGTTTGCCTGCATCAGAAGTGTCCCCAGTTTTTCATCGGAGATTGTCATCAGAAGATCTCCGAGTTTTTCCTTCGTATCCGGGTCAAAGTATCCATTCATAAAGTCTCTTGCCTGGATTGCCGTCGTCACCCCGTTATTCACATTGGTGCGATACTCCTCCAGCATATCCTTAAGACCGGATACTATATCGTTATACATCTTTTTCTGTTCTTCGAGGATCCTCTCATACTCTCCCACAGAGTAGTTTCCACGCTCATTCATCACAGCGAGATCGGTAACCGCTTCCTTCTCATCTGTCGTCGTCGAATAGCCAAGGTACACACCGACTTCTTTTTTCAGGTTACCGCTGGCTTTTTCATTGAGATTGCCCTCGATCATCGTGTATTTATTCTTCTCGAACCAGTTCCTGGCCGCTGCCGGATCCTTATTCTCGTCGATGTAGAGTTTGAAATCCTTGATATATGTTGTCGTCTTCTCCGCCGCTTTCCCACGAACACCCGAAGAGACAAATGCCACTACCATCACCATTAATCCCGCCATCAGGCGTTTCCAAAACCTTGTTTCCATCATACGATCGCCTCCTTACGATTGTGTCTACACTCATTAGCGCGTAGTTTTTTATGAGCCTTTCAACAATATAATCGTATGTTTCGGATTAAGGTTACAGAAAAATCAAAAAAAATAAAAAAGGATGTAAAATCATAACACAAGGATCAATCCACACAACCCAAGTATTACGATTTTACACCTAAACGCCGATTGTTGTCAAGTTTGCGCGCTTTCATGTAACCGCGTATAATAATATAGGACAGCCTTGTTTCAGGCTGCCCCCATTTTTGTACGAATCGTCATTCTCCTACGATCATCCGGTACGCCTCTATTTTTCTGATACGACGCGACTGAAGTATCGCGAAGATAAAAGCGATGAGTATCAGAACCGCGCCTATGAGTACCACACCCACAACCGGTATCGGGAAGTCACACTTTACCATACCGAAGGTTCGCATCATCATGCTCATATACGGATTCGCCGTGAAGTAGGAAACCACCGAGAATACAACCACGGACAGTATGATCGTAGGCATAAAACTGATCGCGGTCTGCAGGATCAGTTTACCGGAGGTAAATCCGATCGCCTTATAGATTCCGTAATCCTTTCTCTTGTTATAGATCAGCGTCCTTACCATCAAAAACAGTACAAGCAGGATGACCGCCACCGCGATCACAAACATCATTATCATCATCACCGATGTAATGCTCTTGAAGGTGGTCATAACACCTTGCATCGTCTCCTGCATATTGGCCGAGGCTATGATACGATCACCGTATTTTTCTTTGACATCGTCAATAATCGTATTGACCTCGTCCTTGTTTTGCATGTCAAAGTAGAAATACACCGTGCTCTTATTCGTATCGACCAGATGAGACAATCCCGCCTCACTCATCAGCCCCTCTCTGCCGGAGTTGGAACACGACTGGATCAATCCGGTGATCAGATACTTGAACGTCTTGTCGCCGTAATTCATCTCCAGTTCATCACCGATCTGATATCCGTAATCCTTGGCAAACAATCCGCTGACCGCTATCTCATTGTCGTACTTCGGGATATCTCCCTCATAACAACAGTCTTTATTGCCCATTTTCTCCATGTCGTCCATGGCATAGGTAAACAGCTTATCCTCATCCTTGTAATACAGAGAGAACATATAATCCTTACGGACGTTTTCCGTCCCTTCATAATTGTTCAGATACTGATACAGATCATCACTCGTTTCGGCATCAGTACTGACCGCGGCATCCGCAACCTCCGTTGAGAAGACTTTCATGCTCGGATGCACATTAAAATTTTCGTAAATCTGATAGCCGACAACACAGCCGAATACAAGAAGTCCCGTCACGAAAAATGTGATCAGATTCTGCTTCATGTTACGGAGAGTCGTTTTAAATGCCAGTGATGTATTCAAACCGAATATCGATCTGTCCAGGCTCACACGATTCTTTTTGAAATTGTGACTCTTCTGTCCGTCACGAAGCGCTTCGATCGCCTCGATCTTTTTTACTTTTCTCGATGAACGGATGCTTACAACCAGGACAAATATCACCACTGTCACAACCGGAATAATCGTTGCTGTCAGATTAAGTGAAGCCGTGTACGGAACACCACTCTGGGCCGTCACTAATCTTGCCATGACAGGCATTATAAGATAGGCGGCGCCGGTCCCGACCGCACTTGCGATCACAGCCAAAACACCAAACATTACATACATGGACCGCCGGATCTTCCCGGAGGTATATCCTATGCTTTTCAAAGCACCGATCGTTTTCATGTTCTCTCTGATATAATTTGTGATACTGCTCTTCACCATCAGCATGATAACGATAACAAGTATCGTCGCCATGACCAAAAAGGCAACGGCCAGGATCATCGCCATGAAAGTCTTGCCGAATATCTCACTGTCAAACAGCTGAACCGACGCCTCTGCCTCCGGCACTACAGCCAATACATTATTTACGACAGAGACCTTAAATCGCCCTGTTTTCACTCCCTCCTTCAGTGCAAAACAGACAACGGCGTACTTTCCGGCGTCTCCGTATTTTTCTGATATTTCGCGATAACTGTCGTCATCCAGTACAAACAGGTAATCTGCTGTATTGTTGCTGCCAAAATAAGCGGTATTAAAAAATCCTCTCACCGTAAACGAATACTTTGTTCCCAGAATCTCAATTTCGCACGTATCTCCCAGTTCATATCCTCCGCTCGTATGAAACTGGTTCGGAAGATAGGCGTAATCTTCTGTTACGGAGTCATCCTCCTCCAGGATCTCCGAGCGATTCATCTTTCTTTCGAATTCGCTTTTGTCATTGATGTAGAGTTTGTCAACAACCGTTCCCTCGCCGAATTTCAAAGAAAGTGTCCCGGCGCAGAGCATGTTGACTTTTTCATAATCAGCAACATCCTCTGACAGGATATCCTCAAGTTTCGAATCATCGAGTTCGTCAGAAACGTCGTTGTAAATCAGTAGTCCGTCACCGGCGTTAAGTCTTCTTCCGTCCTTTTCCGCAGCCGGGTACGCATCGAAAAATATCAGGCAAACCAAGCCAACCAGCATCGCTGTCAGCGTCATCAACAGCAGAAGTCCAACCGAAGTCCCCTTATTTTTTCTGAAGTTTGATTTGGTTAATATATTCATTATTCTCCTCACTTTCCATAGCTTCACATACAGCCGGGTGTAAAACACCATCCATTTTTCGTTTTCGATTACCACCCCATGGATGTCAGAAAATCTCTTAGCTTCTGATGTCTTTCCTTGTCACCGGATACATATTTTCCAAGCTCACACTCGCCTACAATCTCGCCGTCCTTCACATACAAAACACGGTTACCTCGTCGTGCGCTTCGCATATCATGTGTTACCATCACGATGGACTGTCCGTCCTCGTTGAACTCACATAACGCGTCGAGGACATCCTTTCCTGTCGCGGAGTTGAGCGCTCCTGTCGGTTCATCAGCAAACACCATGTCCGGTGTATTCATCAGTGCCCTTGCCATCCCGACGCGCTGCGCCTCACCACCGGAAATCTGCGTCGGAAACTTTTTCCACATATTCTCACCGATGCCGACCTTTTTCAGGATGGTTTTTGCTTTTTCCGCCACCTGTTTTTTATTCTTATTGATCAGTAAGCCCGCTACCATGCAGTTATCCAAAAGGCTCATCGAATCCACAAGGTAGATCTGCTGGAAGACGAAGCCACAGTGATCTCTTCGAAACTCTGCCAGCCGATCGATGCTCATCCCCGTAATCTCACTCCCCGCGAAGTTGATGTCACCGAGTGTCGGCTTATCCATCCCCGAGAGTGCGTACAGAAGAGTGGACTTACCGGCACCGCTCGGTCCCATGATGACTGTGAAATCTCCCTTATAGATTTCCAGATCCACATTCTTGAGCACATGCTGCTGAACGCCTCCGTTTGAGAAGGTCTTACAAAGTTTATTGGTCTTAATAATAGTTTCCATAATAATCAATCCTTTCTTTTGTGGCCCATATTTCATACATGAAAAAGATGGGTTCATCGATTTGTTGAACCCATCTTACCAAAATGATTCTTAACTGTCTTTAGAAAACTCTTAAAAAAGTCTTAAATCTTATGAATACAAATTTTTCCCTGTGTATAATCCCGCGCCGGTACTTCTCGTGAACAAAGGCAGTTCCATCCGAATCCATGATCGACAGAGAATCAGTCATCTCCGACGATACGCAAGATATCAAGGAAAAGATTAATGATGTCTACATACAGTGCTGTCGCAAAAAGAACCGCGTTCTTGGTTGTCGTCGGTGCTTCCTGCGCTTTCGCCCAATCATATCCGATAAAGCCGGAGAAAATGATTGCCGATACCACACTGATCCAAGTCGGATAGGTTCCGGTGATAAGAAGCATAACCACTTCCGTGATGATCACACCCAGAAGCGCGATTGCGAGAACGGCGCCGATCTTTTTGAAAAAGTCCTGCCAGAGCTGTCCCATAAGAAGCATTAATCCGGTTACAATCGATGTTACCAAAAAGGCTTCCATCACGACGGCCGGCGCGTATCTCTCAACGATAACTGCCAATGAAACACCAAATCCCACAACCAAAAGGTTATAGCCAATAAAGCTGACAACCGGATTTTTCGCGATATGAACCACAGCAAATCCCGCGATCACCAATGCCAGATAGATCAAGATCATCGTCCAGCTGCGACCGAATGCCGCTGTCAGTTTCTCTCCGTAGAACTTGCAGATCAATGTATCGATCCCCACGCCCCACAGGATGATCAATCCCATGATAAGGTTAAAAGCACGTCTGGAGATCGTCGATTCCATATCGATCCCCTTCTTTGCCATCTTCGCCATCCGACGGCTCGGTGCAGCGGTGCTCTGTGCCGAATTCGCACGTGCCGAGTCAGCCATCGCCTGCTCATAAAAAGCACCTTGGTTTTGTTCCTGATTGTTATAATTCATTTTTTCCTCACTTTCCGGAGCGTAACAACATCTCCATCTGTTTTTTATTTTTCCTTTCTTGATAAAGCCAGCACCCTCGCATAACTGAGAAGCGCCAGCAATGATACAACACCGATCATGATAAGTGCCAACAGGTTGTGGTCCAACTTCATTCCGAGAAAAACGGACAGCACTATGACACCCATTCCGACAAACATGTTCGGCAGCAGATAGATCGCCACCGCTGCCCCCTTCTTGATAACCTCAACTTCATTCTCCCAATCCAGACGGATATGCTTAATACCACACACACATCCCCACGTTGTCGAGAACGCACACAGCACGATGCCTAAAACCACGTACAGAACGGATTCCAGGATCGGAACCTGAGCGCCGATACACATGCAGATCGTAGAGAACGCCATAAACGGAACTGTTAATAGTATATTAAAAAGCATCTTGCCCTGATACAGATTTTTCTTTTCGATCGGAAGACTTTGGACGATCCAATAATTCTTCCCTTCCAGTGACGGCGAGCATGCTGTCGTCGCGACCATACCGATAAAGAAATATATCAAAAACGGAATCGCCGGACGGAGAATCGTCGGATCGAACGGAGCATTCCGTGTTACCAGTCTTACGATTCGTTCAAATCCGATGATCACTGTCGCCAATCCGAGTATTACTGCCAATATCTCGCCCAACGCCGCGTTGGTCATGTAGGTTGTTGAACCGGTCATCCTCTTAAACTCTTTGTATGCAACCGCGGTAACGACACTTCTTTTTTTCTGCGCGGTCATCTTGTATTTTTTTGCCGCCGCATGCGACTTCAATGCCGAATTGATGTTCCGATAAGAACGTCCGACGATGATAAACACTACGGTAAATAATACTATGGACACAGCGATCAGCGCCAACGCCCACAGGATATTTTTACCGGTAACCGCGTCGGCGAACCACTTCGCCGGGAAGTACACATCCGCCGCATTCCCGGTTGCCTGGGAAATATCCGTCAGCGCCTGCTTGACCTGACCGTTTTTAAAAATGCCCTCAATGATAAATCGCGACGCGAAAACAAGTATTACAAATACGAACACCAATACCGTCTGAATAATATTTGTCTTTCTGAATCCCGCGCTGATCCTCGCTATAATAAAGCCTAAAAATGACGCGAACAGCATCGGAATAATCGGAATAAAAAATCCCAATATAACCCAAACAAAATAAATGTAAACAGCAGGCTTGGCATAGATCCCGTAACCGATCATCATCGCCACGGAAATACTGATTGTCCACGGCAGGCTCTTCACATACATATACAGAAACTTACATGCCGCCACACTCTTCGTACTGAAAGGAAGCGACATCAGCATATCGTATTCCCTGAAATTAAATAAGTATCCGTTGGTCTTAAATATGGTAAAAAAGAACGCGAGAACCGAAAGCACAAGCGCGCACATGATCGGCGCCGCTTCGATATTTCCCGTCATCCCGTATCCGATACAGATCGCAATACTATACGCCATGATACATAGGTACAGAATGCTCATCCCGACTATGTTACCGATGACACGTCTTTTTTTCTTTTTATCTGTCGTATACTTAAAGGCGTTTCGCTGGCTCGTAGACAGCAGAAGCGTCTTCAATAACAGGAAGCTTTCAGTCATTGTTGACCACCTCCATAAACGCCTCTTCCAGCGAATGGCCTTCCGTGAGTTCTTCCATGGTTCCCGAAGCAATGATCTTACCCTGCTTGATGATGGCTACTTTATTGCAGAGTTTCTCTGCCACATCGAGCACATGCGTTGAGAAGAAAATGGCCGTTCCCTGCGCGCACATCTTGTGCATGATTTCCTTCAGTGTAAATGTCGCCTTCGGATCCAGTCCGACAAAGGGCTCATCCAGCACAAGCAGTTTCGGATTATGGATCAACGCCGAGATAAGCGCCACCTTCTGCTTCATTCCGTGTGAATAAGAACCGATCAGATCTCCGAGCGCATCGGTGATCTCAAAGGTATCGGCATATTCTTTTATTCTGGCCTCACGATCCGCCGCGCTGATGCCGAATACGTCGGCCACGAAATTCAGATACTGAATTCCCGTCAGGTTATCGTACAGATCCGGATTGTCCGGAATATAGGCTGTGATCTTCTTGCACTCCATCGGCTCGTCCTTCACCGAATGGCCGTCGATGAGGATCTCACCCTCCGTAAAGTCAAGCACGCCCACGACCGCGCGGATCGTGGTGGACTTACCGGCACCATTGTGTCCGATAAAGCCGTAGATGTCTCCGCTCATTACTTGCAGCGTCACATCGTCTGCCGCCTTCTTCTCTCCTCCGTAGGACTTGGAATAATTCTTGATGTCCAGTATGACCTTCTCGCTCATTTTATTTCCAAAACCTCCTTATACATGATGCTGTCTGCTCTTACTCGGATGTGTCTTTTCACACGGGCACTGTCTCCTTCTACTGATGAGGGAGTCCACCCGCAACATCTACTATTATAATCATTTTTTCGAAAAAAATCAACTGTTCTTCACGATCTCACTCAGTCTCTCCGCCAGCACGCGGTGTGCCTCCGGGTCAAGATGCAGAGAATCCGCCTCTGAAGGCCGTATCCACTCTGCCGCATTGGCAAAAATGCACCCATAGGTATCCGCGATACGCTTGTATTCACGCGGGAAGTGTTGTGAACGCGAAATGGCGTTCTCTAAAAACGCTCCGTAAAATGGGGAGTTCGCGATCCCCTCCCCGATCTCAGGTGGAGATACCAGTATGATCTTCGGGATAAATCCCTGCTTTTCTTCCGTAAACTCGTGAATCGTCTTCACCAGAGCGCCGGCCCCGTCGGCAATCTCCGACGCCTTCGCGTGGAAGGTTTCCTTTAAGTCATTGCTTCCCAGCATAAGGATCACGATATCGACCGGCTTATGAGAATTGAGACAGGGCTTCAGATAGTCGAGGCCGTTTTTCCACCCCTCCAACGGGTCATCAAAAATCGTGGTGCGTCCGTTGCACCCTTCCTCGACCACGCGGTACTCCTCACCCAATAGTTCCGATAGTATCGACGTCCAGCGAACGCCCTCCGGATAACGCCACCCGCTTCGCGGATCGTAACCGTAGGTGTTGGAATCTCCGTAACAAAGGACTGTTGTCGGCATATTATTGTGATTATTCATGGTGAACCTCTTTCTTTATAAAACCTCTTGACTAATCCGTCTCCATCCGGTAATGAACCATTGGTCTCTAATCTCGTCACGATATTTCTGATAGAAACTCAAAAATGACCCCGTAATACTTCTTCGGATCCTTATCCTGTGACTGCGCATGTCCGGCGCCGTCGATGAGCAGAAGCTTTTTGTTGTCGCAGGCCTCTGCTTCATAGAGTTCCCTTGACATATCCGCCGCGATCATCCGATCATCCGTTCCGTGAATAAATAGCGTCGGCGTGCGTGACTTCTTCACCGCATCGATCGCGGACGCATCGTATAGGTCATACCCGCCGCGAAGCATCAGCATCAGACGTGCCGAGTTTACCAGCGGAAAGGCCGGCAAGCCAAACCAATCCTTGATTTTCGCTTCAAACATAGAATATGCGTCCGTGTAGGAGCAGTCAGATACAACCGCCCTCACCGATGTCGGAAGATCTTCCCGGCCCGACAGGATCAGCGCCGTCGCTGCCCCCATCGACTGGCCATGGATCACGATCCGTGCCTGCGGATCAATCTCTCGGATCTTCTGCAACCACAGCATACAGTCCTGACTGTCGGTATATCCCATGCCGATGAAGTCGCCTTCACTTTCTCCCTGACATCGGAGATCCGGAACCAGAGCGTGATAACCACGTCGGCAGTATTCTCTCGCGAAGAGATACATCTCTTCCTTCCAGCCGGTATATCCATGCAGAACAAGAACCCAGTCGTGAGAGCTTGTAGAAACGGCTTCTCTTGTCAGGCTAGCCGCACTTCCGGTAACTACGCCATCTGCGTCCGGCACAGATCCAGCCCCTACAAGATCCACCGCACTGCCGGAGGCTGTGCCATCTGTACCCGGCTCGAACACTTCACCCACCAGATGGTAGTCTTCTTTCGTGGATATAACATATCTATCACACCTGACGGTTTTCAGCCAGGCATTGGTATCCTCGATCGCCGCCTTGTGATTCTTCTCAACATCCGACGTATGCGTCTGCTCGGATACGCTCTTCTCCGTCACATCGGAAAATGAATCCAGCTTCTTCATAAAGGACGGCACCAACGCCGCGCTCACCAGAAAATACACAATTACCCAATATACGATAAAAATAAACAGAGCGCTTCCGCCGACAATATAAGGCCATTTTTTTCTTTTCTTTTTCATCCTTGTGTCCATCTTCCGCGCCCCTGCGATTAACTTTTACCGTGCGTTTTATTCTTCAAAATAATAAGTGGTTTATTTCTTCTGAAAATGCTGATAATCTTTGACCGAATGCCAGTCACCGCCCCAGGTATATCCCTTTTTATGAAAGTACTTATAGCAGATATCCGAGTGTGTGATCTTGTGCTTGAACTTCTTGCTCCGATCCCGGTACTTCTTTCCTTTCGGCGGCGAGACAGCCCACTTGCCGTTCTTCCGCCAGACATATGGATTGTATAACGGATTGATATCAATCGCCCGTCCGTAAGCATGATTGGAAAGATTGGTTGAGCCTGCCACAACACGATGGTTGAAGCAGGATGTGTTATCATCCGCGATTGACGCGTCATCATCTCCGTTGTAGGCATCGATTCTTTGTATCTTGGCGAACTGGTATTTTTTCTTGTATAATTTGTAAAAGATTTCTTTGAAATCTTTGCTTAGTTTTTTTGCTACAACCAATTCTCCGATGTACGTCTTTTTATCATATCCTTTATAGAGAACGCGCACCAGACGCAATCCGGATTTTGGCACCGGACACCCCTTATGATACGACTTCCCCTGCATATCCTTCCATACCTTTTTCGGGATCTTCCGGATATAAAACATTTCCTTGATCTCTTTTTTCGGACGCCCTTTCACGATCACTCGGGTAAGAGCAGGCTTATTCTTGTATGTCTGATATAAGGTCTTCGGTGTCGGCGTGGCGGTCGGTGTCGGCGTGGCGGTTGGTTCCGGCGTGGAGCTCGATTCCGGCTCGTCAACAGGTGAGACCGCGTCGCCGCTTACCGCAGGCGCACCATCACCACTTGCCGCAACCGCACTTCCACAGGCAGTAATAAACAGGCAACCGAAAGCAGCCGCCATTATTTTTACTATTCTTGTTTTCTTTCGTCCGCTTTTATCCGCAAACTTTTGATTGTTCTTTCCTACATTATTCATAGTCTCTCACTCCTTATATCAAGTGAACCTCACGAGCTCTTTTATTTTCCCCTCTTAATCTCAGATATCAATTCTGAGCGGCGGGTGCCGATCAGAAGTTCTTCACTGTAAGCAAGGTATTTTTCATTCGGATTCTCCGCCAAAAATAATACACTGTCCGTCGTGATGGTAAGCTCTGTGACAAAGAGCACCATCTCTTCTCCGCGCGAGAACGCAGACTCCATGAAGACGAAAGCGTTTTCCATCGCCTCTGATGCCTTCTCCCGCAGAGATGATGTTACATCGTTTCCGGACTCAGTTTTCGTTGAAGTATACGCCTGAATCCGATTCAGAATCGCCTTAGTAAGCAACTGCACCACCGTGACACGCTCATCAAAGTCCGCCCGAAGAAGTCTTTCGTAAATCACGCTCGGCACATCACCGTCGAGGATCCGATCCATCGGATATTCCTCCTCATACTTGAAAAACATCTCAAGATACGAGGCAAAGTTTTCAGCCACTTCATGATGGGACAGGTACTCGTAGATCACTTCCTCCGTCACCGGGATGTTCTCCTCGTGATAGACAGTCAGGATATTGCTCAGATCCTCCCAGCCTCTGGCCGTGACAAAATGTCGTCCGTCGGTGTCGGTCTCCATCCGATAAAAATCCTCCGGGTGCAGATCCAGGTAAGCACGGATTGCACGGTGGATACCCATGTCGGTCGTTCCCTGTGTAGTTTCCGAACTCAGTTTCTCACGATCTCCTGTATGAACGCTGTCTGATGCAGCCTGTGTATCAAGCGACGCCGCGTACTCCTTCCACACACCATAGTCCGCCTCGACCGGAATCTGTCTCACACGGTCGAGCGTCACCACGTCGAACTCGCGCACGGACTTATTGTATTCCGGCGGATTCCCTGCTGCCACGATGATCCATCCCTTCGGAACCTCCTGATTGCCGAAGGTTTTGCATTGTAAAAATTGCAGCATCGTCGGCGCCAGCGTCTCCGACACGCAATTGATCTCATCGATAAAAAGAATCCCTTCGCGAACTCCGGTACGCTTCATCTCCCGATGGATACTGGCGATAATCTCACTCATTGTGTATTCGGTCACCGAGTATGTCTGTCCGTCAAATTCTTCTTCCTTGATGAAGGGAAGTCCCACCGCCGTCTGTCTCGTGTGGTGCGTGATCGTGTAGGACACCAGCCCGATCCCGGTCTCTCTGGCAATCTGCTCCATGATCTGTGTTTTGCCGACACCCGGCGGTCCGATCATAAGGATCGGACGCTGACGGATCGACGGGATACGATAATCACCCGACTCGTCTTTCTTCAGATAGGAAGTTACGGTATGCAGGATCTCCTGCTTGGCTTGTTTGATGTTCACTTATTACTCCTTTACTGATTCTGACACCAAGTATCTTACTCTTTACAGCGGATGTCTCAGCCGCCATGATGCCAAAACGTGTCGTTCATCTCTTTTTATACTGTATCAGGTAACAAATAGTGGATCGCCCAGGGCGGAACCACGTCTGTCTCATACGGTTCCACATATAAAAATGCCGTCTTATAATTCGGTTGTTTTTTAGGATAGATTCCTCTCCCATCGGTGAAATATAAGAGTCCACATAACTGTGTAAACTCGCCGTCCTCCAGTAGTTTGTTTACATGTTGAAATACCGGCCTGAAGTCTGTATTCCCGCCACCTTTCAACTCAAAAGAATCAAATAGTTTTTCAATCTGATCTTCACTTGAAATAACAACATCTGACTGAACTTTTTCATCCGCTTGTATCAGATGAACCTTCGCTGAACGGAAGAAACTATTCTGTTCCGTAAGCAACTGAAATGTCTCACGCAGGAACTTTTTAACCGGTTCACCGCTCGTCGAATAACTGGTATCCACTGCGATCACAAAGTCTCTGACCCGCTGATCCTCCTTGGACTCCAGCGGCTCGATCAGAGGCATATTTTTATAGACGCGGAGCCCGTAACTGTAGAGTCCCAGATCGAATTCATCCGGATCGATCGTAAGCTCCTCTCGTGTCACCATGAACTCCTGTAAGAACTGCCGGTAACTCCGACCGGACTTTGCTGCCCGAAGCTGCATCGACATCGACTGCGCACCTTCGTCCGGGTCATCACCCTGCTGCTTTCTTTTTCGTTCTGCCTGTCGGCCCTTGTCCTGCCATTTTTTCCGAAGAAGCATCGCCTGCTCGGACAGTTTTTTCTCCTTCGGCCAGAAGACATGATCATCCGCAAAAAACTCCCGCTGTATTGCCCGCACGCGATCCGGATCAAGTGCCAGCAGATACCGATAGATCCCCGCCGCCGCCATCGACCTTCCTGTCTCTTCAAAGTCCCGGTAGACCTGCTGTCGGATCAGGCTGAGCGCACGATGAAACGACCGATTCTCCAGCCTGTCAATCGTATGCTCCACCGCGATATCACACGCCACGCCCCAGAGGGCTTCGTCGCGATCTCCCCGCAACCACAGATGGGAAAACAGACAATGAAGAATACTATGCAGATAAAGCCTTATGAGATATTTCGGATTGTCCTCAAAAAGACGAAGCTGCTGTTCCGGTTGAAAAAAAACAAACTCGCCGTCTGTCGCCGAAGTCGCCAACCGACGATCCGAACGAAAGGCCGGTTCCGACAAAGCGCCACTCAAAAATGGAAGCTCGGTGATGAGGTCATCCCTTGTCAAGTACAACACTTTTTCCGCTGTTTGTTCCTCCCAGAAGCCTTGAGAATCCTCGTACGACATCCGTTATGTTCCTCCAACTATGTACCACATCCATCATTCATTCTGTCCATCGTCGCTTCTACACCACAAGCAGAACACTCGATACACTTACTTATTCTACACCATCCCCAACACCTGTCTCGTGCCTTCGATCCAACGCGCCTCGGTCAGTTTTTTCAGAAGCACCGCTTTATGCTCGCCCGTGAGTAGCCCTTGCTGATACAAGTCCGTCCATACCGCGAGATCCCGCCGGCGAACCTGGTCATCACAAAACGTTTCCATATGATCGACCAGATACGATTGATAACGATCTCTGTCCTCTTCCTTCAACTGTGCCTGCGTTGCCTGCTCATCCCGATCTGCTCCAAGCCGACTCAGCCGTAGCGCCGCCATCCGGCAGAGTGTCTGTTCCTCTTCCTTCTCCACCGCATGCCGAAACACCTCATCGTACATCGACAGCGAAAATCGATCCCCGTCAAAACATTTTCTGGCCCGAAAGCCTTCTCCCTCAATATTCAGTTCAAAAATATGCGCCGGCCCGATCAGATCGTATTTTTCCTGATACTCCGGAAAGTGTACGACAGCATCCGAAAACCATACATCTGTCGCCTGGGTTCGCTGATTCAGAGTCGAACGAAGCGCCGTCGGCTCATCCGCCTTCGCGCGAATCCGTAAGGTCGAGAGTTTCCGACAGTTCATAAAGGCATCACTGCCGATCTCGATCATTCCACCACCAAAAGAAATCTCCCGCAGATTTCGACATTGATAAAAACAGAGTTCACCGATGCTTTTCAGACTGTCCGGCAGCACCACTGCCTCAATAAAGTCCCCCGCCAGTTCACAGATGGTTCCTTTTTCAAGCAAATCGTCCAGTGCATTTTCGTCCACAGACGACTTTCCCCCTACGGCCAGATGCAATCCATCTGTCGGGACATTTTTCTCCGAGAACGCATAGGTTGCTAACCCGATCACGGGCTTTTCATCTATCTCACCCGGTACCACTACCTCCGGATTATCCCCGTACAAGCGGACGATCACAAGGCCTTCCGGCGTATCCTCATAAACAATCTCCATCACGCCTCTCCTGTTACCAGTGACCTTGGTGCCCCGGCCAACCACGCACGGATACTCTCCGCGATATCTGCAACCAGGCGTTCTCTTGCCTCGATCGGTGCCCACGCCATATGCGGCGTAAGAAGAAGACGGTCCGCCTCCGATGTTCCCTCGTGCACATGCGCATAACCCATCAGAGGACTGTCACCCGGCAAAGGTTCTTTCTCATATACATCCAAAGCCGCCCCCGCAATCTGTCCTTTTTCCAGGGCGTTCACCAGATCCGACTCCACGACGATCGGGCCGCGTCCCAGATTTAAGAACACAGCAGAGCGCTTGCATTTTTCAAAAGCACCCGCGTTCATCAGCCCGCGTGTCTCATCAGTTAACGGTGCATGACACGAGATAACATCACTTGTCTTCAGGAACTCATCAAACTCCAGCCTCTCATAGGGTACATCATAGGTATTCCCACTCGCGGAATAATACACGACCTCCATACCAAACGCGGTCGCCACCTCCGCCACTCGACGTCCGATCGCACCCAGTCCGATGATCCCGAATCGTTTTCCATACAGTTCGGAAAAAACGCGTCCCATATGCGTAAAGGATGGCTGCTCCGAATAGCATCCCGAGGAAACATACGCTGAATAATAACCGAGTTTTTCCCACAGGTGCAACAACAAAGCAAACGTATGCTGCACCACCGCCTCCGTCGAGTAACCTCTGGCGTTCGTCACCGGGATGCCGGCGCGCTCGCAGTAGTCGATATCGATATTGTTATAGCCGGTCGCCGCCTCACAGATCAACTTCAGCTCACGCGCGCCCGCCAGCACCTTCTCATCCAGGATACACTTATTCGGCACCACGATATCCGCCTCACGAATCCTCTCCGCGACGAGTTCCTGCGGTGTGTGGTCATAGGTGATAACCTCGCCGAACTCCTCCAGCGGGGCAAAACTTACTCCGGCCGCGTCCGCTTCCAATACAACGATCCTTAACTCTTTTTCCATCTGATATCTCCACTAGTCTACAGTTTCGTCTCCATAGCCGTATAGTACGGCTTCATGCCGCATTTCTCATAAAAACGCATGGCGACCGGGTTGCACTCCCACACATGGAGTGTCACCCGGTCGAAAGTATTTTTCCGTGCGTAATGAATCACTTCATCGTAAAGCTGCTTCGCAATCCCCTGGCCGCGTAGCGTTTCATCTACACAAATATCATCGATATAAAGTTCTACCTGATCCACCAGATTGTTCTGGCCGATGATCCTCTTAACCACACAAAAAGCATATGCGCAGACTTCATCCGCCTCATTCACACTTACAAATACCGGCGTGGTCGGATCGCAGATGATCCCCTCCAGTTCCTCATCCGTATATTTCGTTTTATCCGGAATAAAAAGATCCGGACGTCCTTTTGCATGAACATTGTTCACCTGCACCAACAGTTCAAGTATTCTCGGTATATCGCGATACTCCGCTCTACGAATAGTCATAGTTTTATCTCCGATCATCTACTTCGCTTTCACTCCGAAGGTTTTATTTCCTTTTGGTCTTTATCGAACAGCTTAAATCCCTTCTTTGTAGCGATGGAACTGTAACTATCCTGTTTTATCTTCAGATTCTCGTCAATGGTATAAGTTCCTAAACTTCCCTCATAGACATCCCCATCACTATCGAAATATTTATCCAACCAGATGATCTCGGCGGTGCCTGCTTTCTTGGGGTAAAACTTGTAATCGTATTTGTTGGTTCCGCCACCTACCTCGTCACCCGAGCTCTCCTCCACAGTCCGATCCACCTCGACACGAAACATACTCGCATCGCAGATAACACCGACGTGGCTGTAGGGGATTCCGTCCGCATAATCAAACTCCATGCTGGCATAATCCTGCTTTTTCGCATCCGATGTTTGCGTCTCCTCAACCTCTCCCTGCTCATAGGAAACCGGGATCGGTTTGGTGCCCGTAGATACTAAAAATGTCCCCGACGCCTCATCCAGGAGAGGCTCGGAATACTCCTTTTTCTCCGGTGTTGATGTCGTCGTTGCTGTTTCTGTCACCGCTGCCGTTGGCGTTACATCTCGCCCCTGTTGCGCCTCTCCACCGCAGGAACAGAGCATCACTGCCATCATAGCAAGTAAAAGGATAGCTGTGAGTCGTTTCATTAGTGTCCCCCCAAACTTGAATGCCTATCTACACAACATGAAAAATATATCACATATTCGCTTCAGAATCAAGTTTAATACCTTTTCTCCCTGTATAAAACTACATAATCTGTTTCACCCGACTCCCACGTATATGAACCAAGTCCATACTGAACATCGTCCATCTCAATAAAGTTTGTCATCTTCAACTGACTATCTTTACAAGTCGAGTTTGAGCTATCCCACTTGCATGTGTGAGTCTCATCACTATAACTGCTTTCATCACTCTCGTCCCCGGTGCTATCCCCCATGGTCCACCAGTCAAAGGTGATCTGAGCCTTCGAATAATCGTCATTATTACTGATAATAACGTTCAGGTATCGATACCCCTCTTCATGGAACACATCCGGTTTACCGACCATATAGGCTTTCCATCCACCCTCAACTAGAGCCGGATCGCTGATTCTTTCCGCTCCGGACTGCGAGAAGAAATTCTTGATTGCCTTCACAGGCTTGCTCTCATAGTATAGGGTATAGAACCACTCAAAATCACCTACGTTCGGTCTGTCATCCGTAGAGTAATCATCAGCACTTTCGGACTCCGTCATTACTTCTTCTTCAGCGGATTCCGATGTCGTTTCCTGTTCCGGCTCCGGCGTTGGCTCTTCAGTAGGTTCCGGCGTCGGCTCTTCTTTCTTTGGTGCCTCAGTTGCAACTGCTTCTCCTGTCTTATCACCTCCATCGCCATCTTTCCCTTTCCCAAGAAATACGATAAGAAGTACGACAACCGCAGCTACAACAACGATAGATGAAATGATAATAATAGGCACAACCGGAGATTTCTTGGGATTACCGGGCTGCTGTCCATATGGCTGTCCCGGTGGCATCTGACCGTATCCTCCCTGCTGTGGCGGCGGCACCATTCCCGGTCCCGGCTGTGGCATAGGTCCCGGCTGTCCCATGTTCGGCGGCGGCACCTGACCGTATTCTCCCTGCTGTGAAATCGGACCTGTCTGCCCCATGTTCGGTGGTGGAACTTGGCCATATCCCCCCTGCTGTGGAATTGGTCCGGTCTGCCCCATATTCGGCGGCACCTGGCCGTATCCTCCCTGCTGCGGCACAGGCCCCTGCTGTGGTGTTCCCTGCGGTGCACCATTTAACATATTTCCGCACTGATCACAAAACGTTGCGCCATCCGGCAATATTCCTCCACAAAACGGACAATTCATATGCTCACCCCTCCTATAATAATCCTTATCAAACGTTGATCTTATTCAGTTCATCAGTCAAACGGTTTATAACCGGTGTATATGTATCCAAAAGATACTGCTCATCTGCCTTGGTAAACTTGTTGTCTTGTATCAGTTTTTGCTGAATCTCAGAAACTTTGTTTCCAAGCTTAGTTTGTTTCTGCGTACACTCCATATATTCATCTAAGTATTTATCTGGGTTTTTTGCATACTTATCGATAACTTCACTATACTCTTCAATGAAATCCGCATACGCATCAACTGCTTCCTTTAGTTCCGGATCCACCTCTTCCGATTGTGTTTCAGTCGAATCACCAGCATCATCTTTTTCGTTATTCGTATCGTTATCCTTTGCTTCATTTTTATCATCTTTTTTCTCATTATCCGCAGGTGCTGCTGTCGTTGTCGGAGCAACACTATCTCCGGATTTATTACCGTCAGACGAATCTTTAAAAACAAAGAAATACAAAAGGATTCCTGTCGCTATCAACACGGCTGCAACAATAGCAATGATGATCGGGACCATTGGTGATTTCTTTTCCTGTCCCGGAGGCATCTGTCCCATGCCTTGAAGTGGCATCTGACCATATCCTCCCTGCTGCGGCGGAACCTGATATTGCGGTCCACCCATCGGCGGAGCCTGTTCAAATCCTCCCTGCTGCGACATAGGGCCCGGCTGGCCTATGTTCGGCGGCGGCACCTGCCCGTATCCTCCCTGCTGTGGCATAGGGCCCGGCTGGCCCATGTTCGGTGGCGGCACCTGCCCAAATTCACCCGGCTGCGGCATTCCCTGCGGCACCCCATTTAGCATATTCCCGCACTGATCACAAAAAGCTGCTCCATCAGGCAATACACCTCCACAAAACGGACAATTCATAAGCGCATCCTCCTTTAATTCATCATTCCGCCGGGATACTGCGGTCCCTGCATTTTTTTACTTTCCATATCTTTTGTTGCCATTACTATGATCAAACCGACAATAACGCAGCCTGCGCCGACAAAAATATGTGTCCAACTGTATTTGATGGCAGCAAGCGGAATCGCTGCCGTAAACCCGAATGACATACCCATGGAGAATCCTCCCCACATGGTCGATCCGGTCTTATTCTCAACCATTTTGTTCTTCGTAGTTACGAGTCCGACCATAAACCGGATCAAACCTCCTCCCCCACCGAGTGACCTAAGAGCGACAGCCAATCCGCCGACCGCTGTCATGCCTCCCGTGAGAGTTCCATATCCGGTGAAAAATTGGTAGCAAACCATCGCCACACCAAATCCCAAAAGGATAGGCCCCACATTTATCCCCTTGAAGACTTCTCCCGAAAATGCTTTTTTTATTCCGCCTACCATCGACTTCGCCCCACCGTTAAAGAGCGAACAGAAGGCCATCACGACCATCCCTTTTCCAAAAAAACCTCCGATCATCGGCAAGAATTTATTACTTGTTCCGCCACTCGAATATGTAAGCCAACCGAGCACTTTCGTAAACGGATTATCAATCCCCTTTTGACCGAGTATATATTGCACGATCCAAAGTATGGCAAATACAACTGCAGTAATGATCGGGCCGACCAGATTCTTTTTTTTGTCCTTCAGCCCCGCAAGTTTTCCACTCACTCCACGGACCATGTTTACACCCTGGTTAACCATTCCCATCACACCGCCGAACTCTCCCATTGTGACCTCACCCGGCGCTGCTGCAGCCATACCCGTCATTTGCGGCTTTCCACATGATAGGCAAAACTTCGCGCCATCACGAAGCGCCGACCCACAATACATACAATTCGCCATATGTATCCTCCATGTCCAAAATCACTAAAGCAGACTCAACTCTGATCCTGTCCCGAAGTATTTGTCTGACCTTGACTCTGTTGTCCTACATTCTGCTGGCCATATCCCTGCTGACTCTGCGCATACGCCTGCTGGTTATATCCCTGCGCCTGTCCCTGGTATGCTTGCTGGCCCTGCGCATATCCCTGTTGCTGATTATAAGCCTGCTGATACGCCTGACCTTGATATGCCTGCTGACCATACGCCTGCTGTCCCTGCACATATGCTGCTTGTTGATATCCCTGCTGCTGAACGTATGCCTGCTGATATTGACTCTGTGCATACGCCTGCTGTCCCTGCGGATACGCTTGCTGGCCCTGTGCAGCATTATTATAAACCTGCTGTGTCGCATTCGCTTGTTGCTGTTCATATCCCTGTCTGGAGAACCCTTGTCCAGTGCAGGCCTGCTGAGCTGCATAATTCTGCTGAGCCTGAGTATACCCCTGCTGATAATACTGCTGTGTACTCTGAACACCGATCGAAGTTTTTCCCATCCTGTTCAGCAGAATGATGATCGCAAACGTGGTGCCTACCGCAAACAGGATGACATTCAGGATCAGTCCTATCCCAAGTCCCTTTATGCTGATCACGAATCCTGCCAAATGCTGTAAAAATGCGTTGACACCGGCACAAGCCGCTATCGTATATGTTATGTCCGTTTCCTTTATCGCGATCAGAATGCCGGCAAAAAGCGCAAATCCGACCATGGTTAAAAATGTCACCAATCCGTTGGCGAATCCACCAAAGCTTTTGAACATGCCCTTTAATTGATCAAATCCGCTCACGCTGATTCCCATTGCCGACGCGTACGGCAAAAAGAACAGTGCTACCGGAAGTGTCAATCCACCCACTGCAATCCATCTGAAGATAGGATTTGTCTGATTATTATTCATGATCATCTACCTCCTTGATAATACATTATTTATCACTCGAAAGATTGCTTAACATCTCATTCATAACATTGTTACCTGCGGCAAAGCCTCTGCCCTGCACAGTCGCTTTCAACGCCTGATTGGCAAGTGCATCCGCTCCCTTGGCAGCAATTGAAACACTTTCAGCTGCACTCATCAGGTTCTCTGAAGCATTCAACCACGAACCGGCACCGGACTTTTTGATAAGATATTCCAGCTCTCCGAGATTGATATGGTGCATACCCTGATTCTCCACCTGCTTTGTCAGCTGGCCTATCATACGCATCTCCTCACTGATACCATCAGCCGCTCCGGATCCCATCGCTTTGATGTTGAAATTCTCATAGATCTTCCTGATCTTATCAAACTGATGTGTGCACTCGATCTGTGCCTGTGCTGATTCCATCAGGTTTATGGCATCCGTGCTTAATTCGGTTGCTGACAGTGCACGGCTCTGATACTGCTCTATCTGTTTGATCGCTGTCTCGTACCGGGCCGCATCACTGCTTATTGCCTCAAATGTAGCCTGTGCCTTTTTATACTCATGCGTGAGCTTATACATTCCCTCTTTCATATTGCACTGAAGAGAGATATCCGCTACGGAATTACCTTTAAGAACATTTCCGATCTCACGATAGAACTCGGGATCCTCCCAGGTTACGGCTCTTCCCTTGAGCTTTGCGATAAACTCCGTGGGGTTACCGTTATAATCAAGTCCCGTTGCCTTTGCCCAGGCCTTCGCTACGATCTCTTCTGTTTCCTTTTGTCCGAAGTAGTATTCCTTTCCATTGATCATAAATCTCGGTGAGATATCGATATCCATACCGGTCTTTATATCAATCCGCTGTGTATTTCCTGTAGCATAAAAGATTTCAAACTGATCCTCGGTAAACTTGGCTCCTTTTTCTTTTGCAAGTGCCATCATACCTTTTTTGATGTCATCCCTTGATGCATTCTTCAAAAACTCAACCTGATTTTTATTGAACATCTCGATGTACTTATCTGAAAGCGTCACTCCCTTTTCAATCTCGGATCCGGTACGTATGCCCATGTTGAGTTTGTTTATTGCCAGCGAATCC
>JAEEGM010000050.1 GCA_016280325.1 Eubacterium sp.
CTTGGTATCTATATGGTGAAAAAGAGTATGGATTATGTAACCTACGAGCATCGTGACGGGAACAATGTCCTTACGATCACGAAAAAATGGTAAAAAATGGTTTGCGTTCGTGAGGAAATTGTGCTATAATATGGTTTGGTATGTTGAGACAAACAGAGAAAATATTCTCTGATGATTAAAGGAGGACTAATTATGTTAAATATCGGGAAAGACTTAAATGCCGGAGCGCTTACACTTTCATTGGAAGGACGCCTGGACACGACAACGGCTCCGGAGCTTGAGAATGTTGTTAAGACAGAGCTTGAGGGTGTGACAGCGTTGAATGTGGATATGGAAAAGCTTGAGTACATCTCCAGTGCGGGGCTTCGCGTACTTCTGTCTGCTCAGAAAGCGATGAATAAGCAGGGATCAATGACGATCAAGAATGCTTCGGAAGATGTCAAAGAGATCTTTGACGTAACCGGTTTCTCGGATATCCTGAATATCGAGTAAATATAACAATTCAAAAGAATCTGGAAAAAGCCTTGCTGATATGCAGGGCTTTTTGTTAAGGAGGCTCTTTATGAAAAAGATACTTTTGACGGGCAGTTCCGGGCAGCTGGGACGCGCGGTGAGAAAGGAATACAAGGGTGAGGCACAGTTTATTCTGACGGATGTAGCAGGCCCGATTTTGGACGTTCCGGAAGGAATGTATCTGGATATCACCGATGCCGATCAGGTATTGAAGACGCTTAAGAGAGTACACCCGGATGTCGTGATCAACTGCGGTGCGATGACGAACGTGGACGGTTGTGAGGCTGATTATGAGACAGCCTATCGGATCAATGCGCTGGGACCTCGCAACCTGGCGGCGGCATCGGAGGAGATCGGCGCCAAGCTGGTGCATATTTCGACGGATTATGTGTTCTCCGGGACGGATCCGAATCCGCTTAAGGAGACGGAGGACCCGGATCCGATCAGTGCTTACGGCCGGACAAAGCTGGCCGGAGAACGGTATGTCAGAGAGTGCACGAATCGATTTTTCATTCTGCGTACGGCCTGGCTCTACGGGGAGGGAAATAACTTCGTGAAGACGATGCTGAATCTGGCAGAAACGCTGGATGAAGTTTCGGTGGTGGACGACCAGATCGGTTCGCCGACCTCGGCGACGGAGTTGGCTCGTGTGATCCATCGTTTGGAGCCGACGATCTGTTACGGCTTGTATCACGCAACTTGTGAGGGGAGTGTCAGCTGGGCGGACTTTGCCGTTCGTATTTTTGAAAAAGCGAAGAGGAATGTCAAGGTGAATCCGATCTCGAGTGCCGAGTACAAGAAACGTAATCCGGAATCGGCGGACAGACCTCCGTTTTCGATTCTTGACAATTCGATGTTGCGCATGAACGGATTCCCGGCGATGGCGGACTGGGAGACGGCCTTTGATGAGTATATGAAATAAGGGAGGGGCAGGATGAGCGAAGATCGTATCGTAATGGAAGTGAAGGGAGACGGCATGGCAGGATCGGACCAGGAATCCATGGAAGAACATTTTCTGAAGAAATTTCTGAAGTATCGCCGGATCTGTGTGCAGTGCCATGACAATCCGGATGCGGATGCTTTGGCGTCGGGGTTTGCGCTGTATCGGTATTTTTCTGAGAATGATGTCGATGTTCGTTTTATTTACGGTGGACCGAATGCGATCACCAAGCCGAACCTGGTGATGATGATGCGGGATCTGGAGATCCCCGTGGAGCATGAGACGGAGTCCGTTGAAGCAGATCTTCTCATCACGGCGGACTGTCAGTACGGCGAAGGAAATGTCCAGCGCTTTGAGGCACCGGTCGTGGCGATGATCGATCACCACCAGTGCGGAGTGATCCAGGACGAGAACTGTTATATTCGCAGTAATCTGGCCTCCTGCTCGACGATTGTGTGGGATCTGCTTCGTCGTGAAGGAATCGATGCCAATGACGATATCCATCTGGCGACAGCGCTGTACTACGGTCTTTACAGTGACAGCAACCAGTTTGAGGAACTGTTTCATCCGATGGATCGCGATATGCGGGATGATCTGAAAAAGGATGACGCGATGATGTTCCGATTGATCAATACGAATCTTTCAATCGGTGAGCTGAATGTGGCGAGCCGTGCTCTGAATGCGCAGAGATTCTCGAAGAGTGGGCATTTTTCCGTAATAGAGACTGAAAACTGTGACCCGAATATCCTCGGGATCATCAGTGATTTTGTGATCCAGGTGGAGGAGATCGACACCTGTGTTGCCTATAACCCCAATCCCGGCGGCTATAAGCTGTCGGTGCGAAGCTGCGTGGCGGTGGCCAAGGCCAACGAACTCGCGGCATTTTTATGCGAAGGGATCGGCAACGGCGGCGGCCACCTGAACAAGGCCGGAGGGTTTATCTCCGGAGACTTGTTTGAAAGGACGCATCCCGGCGAAGCGATCGGGGAATATTTGTCGGCACGGATGGAAGCGTATCGTGACGCATATGAGGTCATCTATGCCGATACCTATGAGATCGATACATCGGATATGAAGCGCTATGAGAAAAAGGCAGTGACGGTTGGCTACGCCAAGGCAACCTGGTTTTTGAAACGCGATACACCGATCCTTGTGCGAACACTGGAGGGTGATGTGGATCTGATCGTGGAGGATGACCTGTACCTGATGATCGGTGTTGAGGGTGAGGTATATCCCATCCGCGAGGAGAAGTTCCGGAAGAGCTATACGACGACGGATACGAAACCGGAGATCGAGGCGGAGTATGCACCGACCGTGAGAGACAATATTTACGGAGATGTCTACGATCTGACGGATTATATGAAGCCCGCGCTTGCGACAGGAGGAACCCGTATTTTGGCGAGAAAGCTGGATCGCGGAGTCAAAGTCTTCACGGCGTGGGATCCGGACAAGTATTACCGGGGAGAGCCCGGAGATTATATCGTGGTGCGCGAGGATGACAGCCATGATATCTATGTCGTTCGAGGGAATATTTTTGATAAAACGTACGCGTTGTGTTAGTCGTTTGATAACAAGGATTGGACCCTGACCTTATGAAGTATGAAGCATTTATCAGTTACCGGCACGGAGAGATTGACGGAAAGGTTGCCGCGCAGGTACAAAAAGAGATAGAAAAATATCACGTCCCCGCCAAGATCGCGAAGAAAATCGGGAAAAAGCGCGTGGGGCGTGTTTTTCGTGACGAGGATGAACTGCAGGCGTCGAGCGATCTGTCGGCGGTGATAAGAGAGGCACTGGATGAGTCGGAGTGGCTGATCGTGATCGGGAGCGAGCGGTATCAGGAGTCTCCGTGGTGTCGGGAAGAGATCGATTATTTCATCCGGCTTCGCGGTCGTGAGAGGATCCTGGTGATCTTAGTATCCGGTGAGCCGAAGGATGTGTTTCCGAAGGCGCTGACCGAGACGGAGAGAGACGGACAGATCGTGGCGATCGAGCCTCTGGCGGTCGATGTTCGCGGCGAGTCCGTGCATACGATCTTAAGGAATCTCAAGCAGGAGAGGTTTCGGTTTTTCTCCTCCATGTTGGGAGTGGATTATGACGATCTGCGCAATCGCCAGAGAGAGCGCCGCAGACGCCGCACGGCGTTGGTGACGGGAACGGCATTCACGATCCTGGCGGCGGTGATTGGTGTAGTTACGATGAAAAATATCCAGTTAAACCGGGCGTACGATGCGCTCGACCGGTCCAACCGACAGACGCTTCGCGGGGAGTCGTATTATCTGGCGGAGTATGCCGACGAGGCATTTTTAAAGGGGGATCGTCAGACCGCGATGCTGTTGGCGCTGACGGCACTGCCGGAGGATCTTTCGAATCCCGACCGCCCGTATGTGGCCGATGCGATTCGTTCGCTGACACAGGCGGCGGGGATCTATGACTATACGGCCGGATATCATGCCGGCTTTGTCAGAAACCGTGAGGAGGAGGTCTACAAGTCAAGGAGTCAGGTCAGTAAAGACGGGAGCGTTCTTCTGATCGAGACGTATGAAGAGGCGGGGGCGGACATGCTTAACCGTGAGGTGCATGTGCTCCGGGTTTCGGACGGTGAGTCCCTGGGAACCTACGAAGAAGCGCCGATCGTTCGCAATCAGGATACGGCGGGGACTATGGGGGCCATCCTGTCGGAGGATGGTGAGAAGTTATACTACCTGGCGAAGGAAGGCCTGACCTGTGTGGGGACCGCAGACGGGAAGGTGATCTTTACCGCGGAGCAGGCGGTGGATATGCGTCTGAATGCGTCTGCATCTTCCGGGCAGACAGCCATACTAACGGTCGACTATCAGAAGGGCTGGATCTACGGATACGAGTTAAACGGTGAGAAGACGTTCAACGCCGAGATCGGAACCAGTCTGAACTATGAACTTGGCACCTTTTCGCCGGATGGGGGCAGCGTGGTGTTGTCAGCCAATACGGATACCTCCTACGGCGTATTTACGATCGATCTGAAAAACGGGGAGACCGCGTATTATCCGATGGAGGGGAAGTGCTCGGACGCGTGCTATTCCGGCAAGGATCGGTTATGCTTTTTCTTAAGTGATGTGGATGATGAACTCAAGCATATCGTACAATACGAGACAACGACCGGGGATCAGCGGTATCTGTGTAACGCGGACTGGGTGATCAACGAGAAGATCGTGACCGAGGCTTCGACCTGTTATTATTATCACGATAATACGGTGTACGAGATCGATTGCAACAGTAAAAAAGGGAAAAAGCTGTGGGAACATAACTTTTCCTCAGCAATCACATCCATTCGGGCCGGGGGCGGTCTGGTGGCGGTGAGCTGCCGTGACGGAGCTGTGTATGTATTCGAGGAAGACGGGAAGAGACAGGTTCCGACGCCGGCAGCGGGGGGAGAGGCTGTCTATGTGGACAGTGTTTCTCCGGATACACTTACGACACGGGATTACTGGGGACGGAGCGTCAGGCTTTATGTCAGACGCGGACCGGAATCCCACAAAGACGCGAAGCAGGTTTCGATCGCGGATATCGGAGGACGCGATGTCCCGGACATGTGGTATGGATCGCAGACCGGTTGCGACCGCTTTGTGTTTGGTATGTATCACGGAGGTAAGCATCGGCTGGCGGAGTTTGACGCCTCGGCGATGAAGCGTATCGCTTCGCGCGATCTGTCCGGCATGGGGGAGAACAACTCAATCGAGCAGAAGACGCCCGCGTATATCCTGCTCGAGGATTATGATTACTACACGACCTATCATCTGGACGCGGAGACGCTGCAGGAGGTGTATAAAGAGAAGATCAACGATACGAGGCGGTATTACCGCGAAGACGGGGAAATTCTGTGTGAGACGAAGGGGCGTAAGCTGAGGGTGATCGAAGCGGCTACCGGAAACGTGTTGGAGGAAAAGGAGATTCCGAGCGGTTTCGAGAGCGGCGTTCGGATGGGGGACCGCTGGGTATTCTCCGGTACGAAGAGCATCCGCGTCGAGAGCGGGAACGGAGAGACGATTCTGACACTTGACGATGCCTCGCTGGAAGGCTATAATGAGAAGCGCGGTTTGCTTCTGTATCGTGATGAGGACGGGGATACCTGGACGATTTACGATATCGGGGAACAAAAGGCGGTGCTGGAAGATAAAACCGGAAACTATCCGAACATGACATTTTTCGGAAATAACCGATATATATTAAAAGACTATTCGGAAGTATATGATATGGAAACCTGGCAGAAGATCCTGACGCTGAGTGCGGAGGACGGCAATGTGTACGACGCCCGGACGACGGATTCGCTTCCGTACATCGTGGTACGGCGCAAGCAGACCGGGGTGGACGGCTCCGGAAGCGATACGGCGTATCTGTATGAGAAGGGCGGTGACGGCGCGTTGGTGGGTGTTGTTCCGAACTATGTAGCGCTATCGACCGACGGAGAGATCATTGCCTACGATGGAGAGCAGACACTGTACAAGTTTCCACTGCTTACCGCCGGACAGGTGAAAGAGAAGGCGGAGAGGCTTCTGGGTGATCATGAGCTGACGGACAGTCAAAAAGAACAGTATCATCTGTTCGATGAGTAGGAGGGACCAAAAAAAGTGGATCGGGAAACAGTTAAGCATAAAGTCAAGCATACGAAAGAGCGTTATATCGAGATGGCAAGAGGTGTCATCTTCGCGCTTTTTATGGGAACGATCCTTGGAGTCGTGGGTGGTGCTTTTTATGTGGCGATCACCCGTGTGACGGAGTTTCGCCAGGAACACACGTGGATGATCTTCTTTTTACCGGTGGCGGCGATCGTGATTCTGTTCTTCTATCATGTGCTTCA
>JAEEGM010000051.1 GCA_016280325.1 Eubacterium sp.
ATAAGTAAGTGAGAACCCCCGTAAAGATAAAACTTTACGGGGGTTTTTAAAAATGGACCCCTGATCCGATGGCACTAGATTCGTGCTGCGCCTTCCGATGCTACTAAACTCGTGCTTCGCACTCGTTAAGTAGCCCTGTATAGATATCCCTAAACTCACTTCGTTCGTTAAGGGATATCTTATCGGCTTACACTCATCAAGTGCCCCTGTATAGCAAGCTCTAAGTTCGCTGACGCTCACTAAGAGCTTGCTGACTCCGTCCCGGGGGTCCATTTAAAAAAACTATTGACAACCGAAATCTCACGTTGTATATTTACCACACCAGACATAGTACGACAGTCGTAGTACGGCAAACGTAGTACGACAGACATAGGATGAGGAGGAACAATATGGTTGAGATCAGCAGCGATGTGATCCGCGGCTACAATGATACCATGATCCTTAGCATTCTCATGAAGGAGCCGTCCTACGGCTACGGAATTTCCAAAGAGATCAAAGAAATCTCTGAAGGGAAATACCTGATCAAAGAAACGACGCTGTATTCGGCCTTCACAAGAATGGAAAAGAATAATCATATCGAATCATTTACCGCCGATCAGGATCCTTCCGGAAACGGAAAGAAACGAACCTACTACCGCATCACCGATGAAGGAAAGGCCTATTACCGGTCCAAATGCGAAGAATGGGAATTGACCAGAGACGTCATTGAGCGATTCATCGAAAAAGAGGGAGAATAAAATGGAAACTATCAAAAATTATCTTGAAGCAATGTTTTCCGGACTGCCTAATACGCCGGAAGTAAGAAAAGCCAAAGCAGAGCTTTTCCAGATGATGGAGGACAAATACAACGAGCTGATCAGCGAAGGAAAGAGCGAGAATACAGCCGTCGGTACCGTGATCTCCGAATTCGGAAATCTTGACGAGCTGGCGGAAGATCTCGGTCTGACAAGGGAGGTTAATGAATCCCGCGCGAGAGAAAGCGAGATGAACTCCCGGTATGTGACGCTGGATCAGGCAAGGGCATACCTTTCAAGCAAGGGAAGAAAATCACTGTTCCTTGCGCTTGGTGTTTTTCTCTGCATCACATGCGTTGCCTGGCCCATCATCTTTGCTGAGTCTGAAGGGCTTATAGGTGTGATCCTGATGTTTGTAAGCATCGCGGTCGGTGTCGGGCTCATCGTGTTCAGCAGCTTCCTGACATCGGAATGGAAATTTCTTAAATACGAACCGTGCAGGATCGACATGGCAACCGCCGATGCCGTGAATGAGCGGCGGCGCGCTTTCGAGCCGGTCAGAGCGCTCTGCGTAGCCCTGGGCGTTATCCTCTGCATCGTCTGCTGGCTCCCCAATATGCTTTTTACGAATGCATTGGGACTTCTCGCTCCCGCCCTGATGTTTTTCCTTATCGGGATCGGCGTGTTTTTGATCGTATACGCAAACAATGTATACGGCGGGTTTATGAAAATTCTTCACCTTAACGACCGAAGCACCATGGGCGGCGCCTATGGCGATCCTAACGCCCGTCCGGTCCGGTATAAAAATACAGCAGCGGAGACGATCGTTACGATCTACTGGCCGATGGTGACATGTATCTATCTGATCGTAAGCTTCCTGACTTTCAGTTGGGGCATTACCTGGATCATCTGGCCGATCGCCGGTGTTATGTACAAAGTCGTGATGATCGCTTGCTGCGATGATTGAGAGGAGACGATCATGAATAAGACATCAAAAATAATAATCATTGTTCTTTCTATCGTTACTGTTCTTGCAATAATCGGAGGCGTGTATATTCACGTGCTCAGGGACAATACCATTGTATGGGATTCTTCCGACTCCGTGACCACTACGGTTGAACCGGAAGGAGAACTGAAGGATCTCTCCATCATAACGGATTATGCGAATCTGACCATCTCCCGCGGCAGTAAGCTTTCGGTCAGCTATTCCTTGCCGCAAAAGCTGGTTCCTAAGGTGGAGCTTTCAAACGGAAAGCTGACGATCGAGAGTCCGAAAAACACAGTCAATGTCTTTTCGTTGGGAGGAAAGAAAAATTATTATATTTCGCTTACAATCCCGGAAAGCACGGAGCTTGGGCAAGTCTATGTTGAAGTTGACGCCGGAAATGTGAATATTGACGGACTGATCGGCGAAAAAGTTGTAATGGAATTGGACGCCGGGAATATGAATCTGAACAACTCATCCGCAAAGACACTTGAAGTGGAACTGGATGCCGGAAACCTTGAACTGACAGGATGCACTATCCACCGGATCGCTGCCGAGCTTGATGCCGGAAACATCGAAGCAAAGGACTGTACGATCGAGGAAGGAAGTTGCGAGACAGATCTTGGAAATATCGATCTTTCCGGAGAGATCGGAAGTGTCACAACTAAGTCTTCTCTCGGAAATACTTCGATCAATTAAGGATATCCCCCTGTTTTCCCAATTCGGTTTTGGACCCCCGGGACTGTCCCGGGGG
>JAEEGM010000052.1 GCA_016280325.1 Eubacterium sp.
CCGGATCCGGAGATTTTTAAAGAGACAACGGTTTATGATTTCAATATTCTTCGAAGACGTCTGCGCGAGATGGCATTTTTGACAAAGGGCATTCGCATCACGCTGAAGGACGAGCGTAAGGAAATCACCGAGGACGGCAAGGGTGGCGAACGCGAAGAATCCTTCCACTACGAGGGCGGAATCAAGGAATACGTTGCCTATATCAACAAGAATAAAAAGCCTCTTTATGAGGATATCATTTATTGCGAGGGTCAGCGCGACGACGTCTATGTCGAGGTGGCGTTCCAGCACAACAGCGAGTACAACGAAGGCTGCTACAGTTTCGTTAACAACATCAACACACCGGAAGGTGGTATGCACCTGACCGGTTTTAAAAATGCACTGACGAAGACTTTCAACGAGTATTCGAGATCACAAAAAATCCTGAAGGATAACGATGCGAACTTAAGTGGTGAGGATATCCGAGAAGGCTTGACCGCAATCATCAGTGTTAAAATTCCGGAGCCGCAGTTCGAGGGACAGACGAAGCAGAAGCTTGGTAACTCCGAGGCTAACGCCGCGACAAGTTCGGTTGTCAGCGAGCAGCTGACGTATTTCCTGGAGCAGAATCCGACCGTGGCTCGTGTGATCTGCGAGAAAGCGGTATTGGCACAGCGCGCGAGAGAAGCGGCGCGAAAAGCCAGGGAGATGACCAGAAAGAGCTCACTCGATGTGACCTCTTCTTTGCCGGGTAAGCTTGCCGACTGCTCGGACAAGGATCCGACGAAGTGCGAGATTTATATCGTCGAGGGAGATTCCGCGGGTGGTAGTGCGAAGACGGCGAGAGACCGTGCAACGCAGGCAATCCTGCCGCTGCGTGGTAAAATCCTGAACGTCGAAAAAGCAAGACTTGACCGTATCCTCGGAAATGCAGAGATCCGTGCGATGATCACCGCGTTCGGAACGGGAATCAGTGAAGACTTTGATATTGAAAAGTTGCGGTATCATAAGATCATTATCATGACCGATGCCGACGTTGACGGAGCGCATATTGCGACACTTATGCTGACATTTTTCTATCGCTTTATGCCGGAATTGATCCGTCAGGGTTATGTGTATCTGGCACAGCCGCCGCTTTACAAGGTGGAGAAAAATAAAAAGACATATTATGCGTATACGGACGATGAGTTGAACGCGGTTCTCGAGGAGATCGGACGTGACGGAAACAACGCGATCCAGCGATACAAAGGTCTTGGTGAGATGGATGCCGAGCAGCTTTGGGATACGACGATGGATCCGGAGAAGCGTATCCTGCTTCGTGTGGATATGAACGATGATGATGGTGAGGAACTGGATATCACGTTTAACACGCTGATGGGCGATGAGGTAGAGCCGCGACGCGAGTTTATCGAAGCAAATGCCAAGTATGCGAAAAATCTGGATATTTGATTTATCCGGGGTGAGTATCGCCTCTGTGAGCTTACATATATCCGGTATTAATTATTAACGATTGAGAGGTTTAGAATGGACGAAGAAAAGTTTGATGAGATCCAGCCGGTCGATCTGAAAAAGACGATGGAGACCAATTATATTGAGTACTCCATGTCGGTTATTGTGGATCGAGCGCTGCCGGATGTGCGAGACGGTATGAAGCCGGTGCAGAGACGTATCCTGCACGCGATGAACGAACTGAACAATACCCCCGACAAGCCGCATCGTAAATGTGCGCGTATCGTCGGTGATACCATGGGTAAATATCACCCGCATGGTGACAGTTCGATCTACGGAGCTTTGGTCAATCTGGCACAGGAATGGAATACGCATTATCCTCTGGTGGACGGACACGGAAACTTCGGTTCTGTCGACGGCGACGGCGCGGCCGCGATGCGATACACGGAGGCGCGTCTCAGCAAGATCTCGATGGAGATGCTGGCGGATATCGGTAAAGATACGGTTGATTTCATGCCGAACTTCGATGAGACGGAGAAGGAGCCGACCGTGTTGCCGGCACGTTTCCCGAACCTTCTAGTCAACGGTACTTCCGGTATCGCGGTTGGTATGGCGACCAACATCCCACCGCACAACCTGACGGAAGTGATCGACGGTGTCGTAAAAATGATCGACAACCGCGTGGAAGAAGACCGCGAGACCACGATTGATGAGCTGATGACGATCATCCAGGGACCGGATTTCCCGACCGGAGCGACGATCCTCGGTCGACGTGGTATCGAGGAGGCGTACCGTACCGGACGCGGCAAGATCCGCGTGCGCGCGGTGACCGATATCGAGGAGATGGACAACGGCAAGACACGAATCGTTGTCACCGAGCTTCCGTACATGGTCAATAAAGCGCGACTTCAGGAGAAGATCGCCGAACTTCATAAAGAGAAAAAGATCGATGGTATCACCGAGCTTCGTGACGAGTCGAACCGTGAAGGTATGCGCCTTGTCATCGAGCTTCGCAAGGATGCCAACCCGAACGTTGTTCTGAATCAGTTGTATAAGCATACACAGATGCAGGACACCTTCGGTGCCAATATGCTCGCTGTCGTTCCGAACAAGGACGGTGTACTCGAGCCGAAGGTACTGAACCTTCTTCAGATGTTGACCTACTACCTGCATCATCAGGAAGAGGTTGTCACCAGACGCACCAAGTACGATCTGAAAAAAGCCGAAGAGCGCGCGCATATCGTAAAGGGCTTGCTGATCGCGCTCGATAATATTGATGAAGTGATCAAGATCATCCGCGGATCCAAATCCACCGCGGAGGCTAAGGAAAAACTCCAGGAACGCTTTGATCTCGACGAGATTCAGAGTAACGCGATCGTCGAGATGCGTCTGCGTGCGCTGACCGGTTTGGAGCGCGAAAAACTCGAGAATGAGTTCGCTGAGTTGGAGCGAAAGATTGCTGAGTTCAAGGCGATACTCGCTGATCACAATCTCCTGCTCGGTGTTATCAAGACCGAGATCCTCGAGATCCGTGACCGCTTTGGCGACGAGAGAAAGACCACGATTGGATTCGACGTATATGACATTTCGATCGAGGATCTGATTCCGGTAGAAAACTGTGTCCTGGCGATGACACACAAGGGTTATATCAAACGTATGACGCCGGACAACTTCCGTTCACAGCACCGTGGCGGCAAGGGAATCAAGGGAATGCAGACGATCGATGACGACTATATCGAAGACCTGTTGATGGCGACATCGCATCACTTCGTGATGTTTTTCACCAATACCGGACGGTGCTTCCGCATCAAGGCGTACGAGATACCGGAAGCGTCCCGAACAGCTCGCGGAACAGCGATCGTCAATCTGCTGATGCTGGAGCCGGGCGAGAAAATCACGGCCATCATCGCGATGCACGCTTTTGATACGGAAAAATACCTCTTCATGGCGACCAAGAACGGAACCGTCAAGAAGACCAAGCTGGATGATTATAAAAATATCCGCAAGTCCGGCCTGATCGCGATCAACTTGCGCGAAGGCGATGAACTGATCGAGGTTAAGCTGACGGATAATACCAACGATATCTTCCTGATCACGAAGAAGGGTATGTGTATCCGCTTCCCCGAGGTCGAAGCCAGAACGGTCGGACGTGCTTCCATCGGTGTACGCGGTATCACCCTGACCGAAGGTGATGAGGTTGTTGCGATGCAGATGGATTCCCAGGGCCAGGCAATCCTTTTTGCCACTGAGTTCGGTATGGGTAAGAGCACCTGGGTTGATGATTTCTCAACACAGCACCGTGGCGGTAAGGGCGTGAAGTGCTACAAGATCACCGACAAGACCGGTGATCTCGTCGGCGCGAAGTGTGTTGGCAAGGATCGCGAGATCATGCTGATCACCAACGAAGGTGTCATCATCCGGATGAACGTGATGGATGTCCGTGTACTCGGACGAATCACTTCCGGCGTGAAGTTGATGGATATTGATAGAAAATCCGATGTACGGATCGCTTCGATCGCGAAGGTCCGCGAGGATATTGTGGACGATTCGTTGCCGTCAGAGGGTGGCGCGCCGGCCGACTACGAGCCGGGACAGGCGCCGACAGATACATCGGCAGATGGTAAAACAGAAGATGATAATAAAACGGAGGAATGATTCCGGTAAGGAAGAACAAAGCAAAATTTTAGCATCCATTATAGTGACGAGGAATAAAGTTTGAGAGAGATCAATTGCAGTGAAATAACAGATAAGATCCGTGTGATGTGTCAGTCGGTCAATGTCGAGTTGGAGCAGGATGTGAAAGATGCTCTGTATGCTGCTTATGACCGCGAGGAATCCGCAACCGGCAAGCAGATTCTCAGTCAGTTGAAGGAGAACCTGCGCATCGCGAAAGAAGACAGGATACCGATCTGTCAGGACACCGGTATGACCGTGGTATTTTTGCGGATTGGACAGGACGTACATGTGACCGGCGGCTCCCTTGCGGATGCTGTCAACGAGGGTGTACGTCGGGGCTATGTGGAAGGATATCTGAGAAAGTCCGTGGTAAAGGATCCGATCGAGCGCGAAAACACGGGAGACAACACGCCGGCCGTAATCCACTATGAGATCGTTCCGGGTGAGGAATTCACGATCACCGTGGCGCCGAAGGGCTTCGGAAGCGAGAATATGAGCCGTCTTGTGATGCTCAAGCCCGCGGATGGAATCGAGGGAGTGAAGCAGGTTATCCTGGATACCGTAGCGGCAGCGGGACCAAATGCCTGCCCACCGATGGTCATCGGTGTCGGTATCGGTGGTACCTTTGAAAAATGTGCCTGGTTGGCGAAGAAGGCTTTGACGCGGAGTCTTGACAGTGAATCAGAGATCGCGTGGGTGCGTGATCTGGAAAAAGAGATGCTTGAGAAGGTCAATGGCCTCGGGTTGGGACCGGGTGGTCTCGGTGGTCGCGTGACGGCGCTCGGGCTGAATATTGAGACCTACCCGACGCATATTGCCGGACTGCCGGTGGCAGTAAACATCTGCTGTCATGTAAACCGACATATTACCGAGCATATATAGTATAAAACCATCGAAATGAATGGCATGCATTTTTGATGTGCCGGACAAGTTCGTGAAAGGAACCTATGGAAAGAAAACTATCTACACCACTAAACAAAAACATAATCAAAGAAATCAAGGCCGGGGATGTTTGTTATATCACCGGCGTGATTTATTCTGCGAGAGATGCCGCTCATAAGCGGATGACGGAAACGCTTGAAAAGGGCGGAGAACTGCCTTTTGACATACGGGATCAGGTCGTCTATTACCTGGGACCGACGCCCGCGAGAGAGGGGCAGGTGATCGGTTCGGCAGGGCCGACGACCAGTACGCGCATGGACAAATACACGCCCGTGCTGCTGGATCTGGGTATGGCCGGAATGATCGGAAAAGGCCGACGGGGAGCCGCGGTGGTCGATGCCATGAAGCGTAACACGGCCGTGTACTTTGCCGCTGTCGGCGGCGCGGGAGCGCTTTTATCCAAGTGTATAAAGAAGTCAGAAGTCATCGCCTACGAGGATCTGGGTACCGAGGCAATCCGTCGTCTGGAAGTGGAAGAGCTACCCGTGATCGCAGTGATCGACTGCGAGGGGACGGATCAGTATGAAAAAGTGCTTCAGGAGTGAATCGCGGATTCGTACGAAAGTTGATCCAAATACAAAATGAGCAAAGAGAAAAAGGAGCAACCGATTGGCATATAAGTTTTATGGTTGGGAGCAGGCAACGGTGCCTGCCGTCACGAATGACTATCCCGGCATCCATACACCGCAGGAACTCTATGACGCACTTCTTAACGTCTGGTGTGAGTACACCTGTGCGCCGAGACTTCGCGAGGAGTGGAGCAGGGAAAACATCACGTTGGGACAGTGCTCGATCACGGCATTTTTAGCACAGGATATTTTCGGCGGAAAGGTCTACGGCGTCCTTCGTCCCGGTGGAAACTACCACTGCTATAATGACGTCGACGGGCATGTTTTTGATCTGACGAGTGAGCAGTTCGGAGATGAGGAGCTGTCCTATGAGGACAATCCGGAGCAGTTCCGGGAGGTCCACTTCCAAAAGACAGAGAAAAAAGAACGATACGAGTATCTGTGCGAGCAGCTGAAAAATGCGCTGACATGACTGACGCTCCCGATGGATGAGCGCATGTATTTTTATTGAAGGGAACAGAGTGGAAGCTCTGAAGTGAAGAAAAATGATGGATTGCTATTTACACATGGAAGATCGAACCGTCCGTGAGCTTTCGTCGAAGGCCGGTATCGGTCTGGAGAGGGAGAGTCTTCGGATCACGCCGGACGGACACATGTCACACACGACAGATCCTTTTCCGGGAGAAAAATATATCGTACGCGATTTCTGCGAAAACCAGACCGAGATCAACACGCCGGTCAGCAACTCCGTTCCGGAAGTCATGGAGGAGTTGGCGACCTATCATAAAAAGATCGTTGAGCGTCTGCGTGCGCTTCCGAAGCCGGAGTATCTCTGGCCTTTTTCCAACCCACCGTATATCGTGAACGAGGAGGATATTCCGATTGCCAAGTACCAAGGGGCACAGCATTACAAGCAGGAATACCGGGAGTATCTGTCCGAGCGTTACGGCCGGTACAAGATGACCTTCTCCGGCATTCATTTTAATTATTCATTCGCGGACGAGCTTCTCCGCTATAATCACCATTATTACGAAGAAATGCGCTTTAATGCGTATAAAAATACGTTCTATCTCGAACTTGCCGCCAAGGCACAGGCCTACAACTGGCTGGTTGTCGCACTGACAGCAGCGAGCCCGCTTCTTGACAGTTCCTATGTGGAAAAAGGAGTCTATGGTCGGGACATTTTTAACGGAATGGGAAGTACGCGGTGCTCGGAACTCGGGTACTGGAATTATTTTACACCGATACTGGATTATTCGCAGATCAGCAACTACGCGGAAAGCATCCTGTCGTATATTGAGCGCGGATTGATCCGTTCGGCAGCGGAGTTGTATTTCCCTGTGCGGTTGAAGTCTTTTAATGAGTATTCGCCGTGCTCACTCTGCGAAGGGGGAGTCAGCCATATTGAGCTTCGGATGATCGATCTGAACCCGTTGACTCCGTACGGTATCGACGAGAGAGATGTGCGTTTTATCCAGCTGTACCTGATCTGGCTGGCATCGCTTCCGGCGATCCCGATGAAGGCCAATGAGCAGGTTATGGCGATTCAGAACACGAAAAATGCCGCGCGCTACGATCTGAAGACGATCAATATTCTGTTACCGGATGGGCGTTCGCTTCGTGCCGCGGACGCGGCGGAAGAGATCCTGAAGAGGATGAAGGTGTTCTACGAGAGATTCGGAGATGATGAGATAAACAGCATTCTGGATTATCAGATGGAAAAAATAATCATCCCGGAAACTCGCTATGCGTGGAGAATCCGGGATGTGTATGGTAATGATTTTGTTGAAAAAGGGTTGAAAAGTATCACCCAAAGTAATCGATGCCCAGCAACCTGAAGATTCCTGATGACTGCAGGAACAGCAAAAACAGGAATACCGGCGCGACGAACTTGATCATTACGGAGAAGAGGCCTTTTCGACCGAGCTTCTCTCCGTTCGCCTGACATTCATCGATGACGGTTTTCGGTGTGAGAATCCAGCCGACCAGGATACAGGTCATGATCGCGACGATCGGCATCAGCACGGAGTTGCTGACATAGTCCATCACATCGAGGACCTGTCCATTCTGTCCTTCTGACATATTCGGCAATCTCAATTCAAAGTACAAAATATTATATCCAAAGCAAACTACAATAGCAAGAATCATTCCGACCAGTGACTCAGATAAGGTAGCCACTTTTCGGGACATCTTGAATTTGTCGATCAGGCTTGATACAACCGCTTCGAGGATGGACATTGCGCTCGTAACCGCTGCGAAGAGAACCATCGCGAAGAACACGGCACCAACGATGTTTCCGATCCAGCCCATCTCCGCGAAAACCTTCGGAAGGGAGACAAACATCAGCGACGGACCGGAGGCCTCCATACCGGAAGCGCCCTGGAATACGTACACTGCCGGGATGATCATCGTTCCGGCGAGGAACGCGACACCGGTGTCAAAAAGCTCGATCTGGTTGATCGACTTCACAAGGTTTGCTTCTTTATTTACGTAAGAGCCGTACGCAATCATGATACCCATGGCGATACTCAGGGAGAAGAACAACTGTCCCATCGCGTCGACGATCGTCTGCATCAGTTTCTGGAACGTCAGCCCGTCAAAGTTCGGAATGAAGAGAACCTTCAGACCGTCCAGACCGGTTGTCGTCACGCCGCTTTCATCGGTATGGCTGATAAACAGAGCAAATACCGAGACTCCGATGATCATAACCAGAAGGATCGGCATCAGGATACGCGAGGAAAGCTCGATACCCTTTTTCACGCCGATATAGATGATCACGGTAATGATCGCGAGGAAGATCAGCATGTAGATGAGCGGCTCCACCTGATCGGTGATGAAACTGCCGAAGTATCCGTCTTCAGCGGCTGCACTACCCTGTCCGGTGGCAAAGGCAACGAAGTACTTCAGTACCCATCCGCCGATATCACAGTAGTACGGAAGAATCAAAAAAGGAACCACACATGCGAGGATTCCGAGAATTTTTGAAAATTTCCCGGATTTCAACTTCTCATAAGCGGTAAGCGGTCCCTGCTGTGTCTTTCGTCCGATCGCAACCTCGGCTGTCAGGAGTGTAAAGCCGAATGTCAGTGCGAGGATCAGATAGACCAGAAGAAAAAGTCCACCGCCGTCTTTGGCTGCCAAATACGGGAATCGCCAGATATTTCCGAGTCCTACGGCGCTACCTGCGGCCGCAAGTACGAACCCGAACCCTCCGGAAAAGGAGGTACGTTTTTGTGACATGAAAAACACCTTCTTTCAAAGTACTGATAAAAATGTCCCCGTGCTTATGCACAACGGTATCAGTATATCACAAAAAAAACACGCTGACAAGCGACATTTCCGCATTTTTTTATTGATTAATTAATCAAATCTACTTGAAAGACCGCCTAAAATGGTGTATAGTAGAGAGGAGTGTATGGAGGGAATACAGCATAGGAAGTGAGACAGATGAGAAAATATAAGTGGATAACCATGCTCAGCCTTGTGTTTTTGATGGGAAGCGCGATGTTTCTCATGTCGTTTATACATGTATCTGCTGAGGAACTTGAGCCGACGATCCCGCCGGAACTCCTGCCGACATCGGTTCCGAACCAGTCACCGGATGTGACAACCATACCGATCGCATCGACGGAACCGGAAGCGACCGATTCCCCGGCACCGACTGTGGCACCGACTGCGAAGCCGACCGCCACCCCGATCGGACCGACCGAGGCTGAGAAGAAAAAGATCGATACATTTACGAAGACAAAGGTGACCAAGGTCACGATTTCGAAGAGTGTGGAGAAGAAGGTTAAGCTGACTTGGAAAAAGCAAATGGGTGCAAAGGATTACGTTGTGTTTCGTTCTGAGAAAAAGAGCACCGGTTACAAGTCGATCGGAACCGTAAAGAAAACGAAATACACCGATAAAAAAGCCAAAAAGAGAAAGACCTATTATTATCGGATACAGGCGCGAATGAAGTTTTACGGTAAGTTGTATTCCGGAAAAAGCAGCACGGCCAGCAAGGTCTATGTGACACCTAAGACACCGTGTACGGTGATCGCCGGAGAGTGTTTCGTGGACGGTATGAAGAGCATACGGGGACGTTTTCCAAAGAATATTCATCTGGTTGCAAAGATCGGTGTCAACACCTACACGATGCAACACAACAATTACTTCAACTACAAGGGACAGAGCATCACCGGACTGGAGCGGATCGCTTACTACTATCCGGACCGCGTATATTTCCTGATCGGAGCCAATGAGTCCGCCTGGACGAACACCGGCTTCACGATGAAAAATTACAAGCGTATGGTGAAGCTTCTGAAAAAAGTCAACAAGCACATTGAGATTGTGCTGATGAAGATCGCCCCGTTCGGATACTCCTCACCGGAGAACATACCGAGTGTTGCCAAGCGGGCGCAGTTCAACAAGGCGTACAGCGACTACGCGAAGAAAACGGATAACGTGTTCTACTGTGACGCGACAGATGTATTGGACGACGGAACATCCCATCTTCTGAAAAAATACGATGATGGTGACGGCTGTCATTGGAACACCAACGGAACGATCCGAGTGGTTGATGAGATGAAACAGTGGAGCAAGAAAAAGTTTGGTAATTGGTAGCACAAAGGAGTCATAGAGATCAAGGAGGGAATCGCCATGGAAACGATGATAATGAAAAAAAGGAATTTTAAAAAATGGATCAGCCTCAGCCTGGCTGTATGCCTGGTGTTGGGATCGATTGTGGGTACAAAGACTGTTTCGACCGCCAAAGCAAGTTCGACATCCGCGGTTTACAATGCAGTCAAGGGAGCATACAAGAGTTCATTCCCGTTTTCCAAGAAGAACAAGATCAAAACCGAGCGTAAAAATATCTTCGGTGAGTATTCCACCGTGCTCGGAGTATCGGCTAAACTCTTCTCATCCTACACGGCTGCGAAGAAATCAAACAGTAAAGAAGAATACATCTGCTTTATCTGCAAGGCTACTTCCAAAGCCAATGTAAAAAAGATAAAAAGTGCGATGAAAAAATTCGTTGTTAATGAATACAAGAGTAATCTGAGTTATCACTCAGAGCACGGCAAATCGCTTTTGAAAAAAGCAAAGGTAGGCTCCAAGGGGAAGTTTGTCTACCTGTTTGTTATAGATACTTCCGGCAACAAAAAGGCAATCTCGGCCTTTAAAAAGAGCTTATCCTAATGGTATTTTCCAGTCTATTATTCTTATACATTTTTCTACCGGCGGTTCTTCTCTTATACTATATTCTTCCCCGTAAGGGGAGAAACGCCATACTGTTATTATTCAGTCTGATTTTCTATGCATGGGGCGAGCCGATCTATGTGCTCGGTATCCTTGCCTCTGTTATCGTGAACTATTTTTTCGGAATCGCGTTGGAAAAGCACAAAAGTCGGGGACTTCTGGCGATTAATATCGTCCTGAATCTCGGCTACCTGGCATTTTTCAAGTACACAGGATTTGCCATCGGAACGCTGAATAAGCTCCTCGGAACGGATATGGCTATCCTGAAGATCGCGCTTCCGATCGGTATCAGTTTCTATACATTCCAGGCGCTCAGCTACACGATCGATGTCTATCGCGGGAAGGTGCCTGCCGGTAAAAATATCCTCGATTTCGGTACGTATATAACGATGTTTCCTCAATTGATCGCCGGTCCGATCGTTCGCTACGAGACGATCCAGAGAGAGTTGAGGACGAGGAAGGAAACCCTGCAGGACTTCACGGATGGTATCGTGCGCTTTGCCTCCGGTCTCGGGAAAAAGGTATTGCTCGCGAACTCGATCGGACAGATTTGGGACGCCGTGAGAAAGGGATCCGAATCCGATCTGACGACTGCTACGGTGTGGCTTGGGATGCTGTGTTTTACATTCCAAATCTATTTTGATTTTTCCGGCTATTCCGACATGGCGATCGGTCTCGGAAGGATGTTTGGTTTTCATTTTGACGAAAACTTTAACTATCCGTATATCTCCCGTTCGATCACGGAATTCTGGAGACGTTGGCATATCTCACTATCAACATGGTTCAAGGAATACGTCTATATTCCGCTGGGCGGTAACCGAAAAGGAATGGTAAGGCAGATACGAAACATCGTTATCGTCTGGCTTTTGACAGGACTTTGGCATGGAGCGGCCTGGAGTTTTGTTTTGTGGGGTGTGTACTACGGAATCTTACTGATTCTCGAGAAGTTATTTTTGCATAAACTATTGGAAAAAATTCCGCGTGTGATCTCGTGGATTTATACGATGATCATCGTTATCGCCGGATGGGGAATCTTCGGAATGGCGGATGTCCTTCCGGAGTTGAAGATGAGCTTTGTGCGTGGCGCGGTTTTCCTCGGAGACCATGGTCTGTGCGATTCGCATACGCAGTATCTGATCAGTGGCCATATTGTACTGCTTGTGGTGGCAGCGGTGATCAGTACGGGTGTGATCACGAAGGCGGTTAAAAAATACCTGGTAAAATACGAAACGGTGTATGCGATTGGAAGCATGGTATATGTGGGAGTGATGATGGTTGCTTCGACGGCTTGTATCGTTGCGGACACATACAATCCGTTCCTGTATTTCCGATTTTGATGGCAGATAAGTAAAAGGAACTGCATGCAGTTCCATCATTTCTCATCGGCACTTTTCGTTACGCTTCGAATTGGAGGATAACATGCATAACAAAAAGAAAGTATTACATATTGTTCAGGTGGTATTTTTCCTGTTAATATTGGGTGCAGGAACGGCGGCCGTTCTTTTTGGTGCGTGCGAAGGAAAGACACAATCCGAGCTGGAAAAACGTGAGCTTAAGAGTTTTCCGGATGCTAAAGTTGCGGATATTTTTAGTGGTAAATTTGAAAGTGAATTTGATGAAGCACTATCCGATCACATGTGGGGAAGAGACCTGTTTGTAACGGCAAAAACATGGGCGCGGATCCTACTCGGAACGCGCGAGATTGACGGTGTTTATATCGATGATGAACGGCTGATCGAGACATATAAAGACAGTGATTTTGATGATAAGCAGATTCATGATAACATCGCCGATGTAACGGGATTTATGTCTGCAATAACCGGTGGGATCGGAGCGGATCACGTGAAGATGGTGCTTGTTCCGAGCAAGTGCTCTGTGTATCGTGAGGAGATGCCAGGATATATGCCGACGAGCGCGCGTGCGGATTCCGTAGCAAAGGAACTTCGGGCGGCATTAGCAGAAAACCTGGTGAAGGGTGCGTCTTTGGAGAGCGATGAAGAGCCGGAAGAAACGGACGATACGGATCCGGCGGGAGACGGATCGGAAGAGGATTTCAATTTTGATGAGGGTGATCCGGAGAGCGAGGACTTCGATTTTGACGAGGGCGATCCGGAGAGCGAGGACTTCAACTTTGACGATGGTGATCCGGCGAATGAGGAGTCCGGTGACGAGTCCGAGGAGGACGCGGAAGAGGAAGAGGAGACGGATGAGGACGGATCGGACGACACGGCTTCTGAAGAGAATACGACGTCAGAAGTAAAAACGTATGATGAAGCATCGGCGCGCGAGCAGGCGGAAAAGATGATCATTGATCTGAGACCGACTTTGGCAGCGCACAAAACAGAAGATATTTATTATTTGACTGATCACCATTGGACGACGCTAGGTGCCGGTTATGCTTATGCCGAACTTCAAAAGCAAAGTGTGGAAACCATCACGGGAATGCAGACAGAGACTGTTGCCGATGACTTTCTGGGGACGGATTATAACCGCACGCATTATCACAAAAATAAGGATGAGATCAAGCGATGTGTGATACCGGAAGCGGATGCTGCTACGGCAGAGATTAATGATTCCGGTGATATATCGAATCGGGATAGTATCTACGATACGGACGCGTTAAAAACAGCAGATAAATACAACTACTTTTTCAGTGGAAATTACGGTGCGATTACGGTAAATTCCGGGACGAAGAACGGCAAGACTTTGCTGATCGTCAAGGATTCTTTTTCGAATTCTCTTGTACCTTACCTGTGCAAGGATTACCAAAAGATCATCATGGTAGATCTTCGATATGTAAACTCCAGTATCTATGATTACCTTCCGAAAGATGAAAAACCGGACGATGTTTTGATCGTATATAACGAAGAAAAATTCATGCAGGATACACACCAGATGTATTTGAAATAATAATACTTATCTGGTGATTCTCATACCATCGAGGAGTACTTCTTTTAACATGTAATACTGTGCCAGAAGCTGGTTCATCCTCTTTTCTTTTTGCTGGTATTCTTCGTTAAAATTATCAGGATTGTCGGAGTCTTGTAGGTAATAGTGGATAAAAGTCTTCCAGAAGTCGCGGCAGACTTCTTTTTTTAGACCCATCGATTCTTCGCAGTATCCGGGATTATCAATTTCAATAGCGATAAGTGACGCGTACAGAGACTGCAGATCGAAAATCGGATGACCGTAACCACAGCTTCCCATGTCGATCAGCATCAATTCACCGTCAACTAAGAAGACGTTGATTAAGCTCAGATCACCGTGAACAAAGGTGTTCGCGTCAGACATATTATTAACCATGGTCCGCATCTGAGTCCAGCTGTCTTCCTGCAGTTTGTCATGGAAAGTGTCCAGCCAGTTGAGGTAACGTTCTTTAATACTGGGAAGCGAGGCGGGATCAATCTCCGTGTTGTGAAGCTCGTTACAAAGGCGGGCCAGCATAACCGCATATGTTTTTACGGTTTGAGGATTCTTAGCAATAAGAGTTGCCAGGGAAGTCGCTTCCATCTCTTCGAAAAGAATTCCGTAGTTTTCATCACAAAGAACGGTCGAAAAAGAAATCGGAGTCGGGATACCGCAGATGAGAGCCTTCTGCGTAAGGTCCATTTCCTGCTCGACTTCCTCCAAAGAATAACCCTTGTGGAAGACCTTGACCATAATACCCTTACCGAGGGAATACAACCAGCCATTGGTACACGAACAGATAATCGGTTGACCTTCCACAGAACATTTGCGAAGATTCTTTGAAACACGAAAAATACTGTCAAATCCCGTCATTTCAAGGATCTCATTTATTTCCTTATTGACACTTTTCAAAACAATCTTGTCTTTACCGTTTTTCTTTTGAATACTAAGAAGGGCACGCAGACCGGAACTGGAGATATACTTAAGCGAACGACAGTCGATATAGACTTTTTTCCCGATATACTTATTGAGAAGTTCGAGTCCTTTTTCCTTTATTTGTGCCGCATTGGCCTCACTTACGCGTTCCGGCATCTGAATTATCAATCGGTCGTTTTCAATAGAATAATCCATATAACTCCTCCTCGATCAAATTGTCTGGTCAACGTCCGTTGTAAATAAAAGCATCTTAAAACAGTATAACACAGAACAGAACGGATGACAAGCCTGCGAATGTACGCAATTTGGCAATTTTTTGTTGACAAATGGGGGAGATTTTGGTAAAATTGTCTTTGCACTGGTCGGAAAGACCGTGCGGTGATCGATTTCGATCGTGAAAAACTGAATAAACCTAAAGAATTCAGGTATCTGGAGAAGTACTCAAGTGGCTGAAGAGGCGCCCCTGCTAAGGGTGTAGGTCGGGTGACCGGCGCGAGGGTTCAAATCCCTCCTTCTCCGCTC
>JAEEGM010000053.1 GCA_016280325.1 Eubacterium sp.
GATGTGATGGATGTGATTGTCCTCGATGATCGAGAACACTCCGCCCAGATGTCCCACGATACCTGTCTGACCGCAGTGATGAATGTGACAGCGGCGAATGATATGGGATCCGATCGTCTCTTTTGACCAGCCCTCTGCCTGCGCCTGCATGATATTGTCACGCTCTGTCTGCGTACCGTCCTTTGTGTACTTCGTGGTCCATTTGTTGTCGTTATTTGGCTGAAGGTATTTGCCAAGCGTGATGCCCGAGCAACGGGAATGCGAGATCTCGCAGTCCTCGATGATCCAGCCCTTTGACCAGTGCGGTCCCACCATGCCGTCCTGATAAGCGGTCGGCGGTGCCCACTGTGTCGCTGCCTTGGTTACCTTGAATCCGGAGAAAGTGATATATCCCACGCCCTCCTTGGACGGATAAAAACAGTTTCTCCGCACATTTATCTCTACGCATTCCTTGTTCGGATCCTTCCCGGCAAAGTTCGCGTAGATCACGGTATAATCCTCTTCCTGTTTGGTAAACCACTTTCGGATAGTGATATCATCCGACTCCCATGACTTCTTAAAAGGCTTCGGATCTAGAACCTCCTCCAGACTCATCACCTCATACAAAGCCACGTCATTGATGTAGACTTCACCGGTATGTACCGGATCCATCGCAAAATACCAATCACCTTCCACCGGGACGGTATATGGATTATAATCACCGAAAACACCGTTTCCGATGCGTACCATCCAGGTGTCCCCTTCGTACGGTTCCCATGTATCGACACGTTCCGCTCCGGTAATGACTGCTTCCAAAGGTTTTTCAGCTTTGTAGACAATTCTCGCATCCGGAGTTCCGCCGTTCATAGGATCGACATATTCGTGATAGGTACCCGGCTTTACGATGACCTCGTCACCGGGTTTTGCCAATCGCGCCGCCTCACGAATCGTCTTAAAGGGGTATTCTTCAGATCCGTCGCCGCTGCGAAAGACTGAAGCTGATACATAATATTTCATGTATTCTAACCTCCTATGGACTTAGACTATGTACCAAACTACTCATCAACCTGTTCAAGTTGTCTGAATACGGGGTGGTATATTTTTGCTCCGATGAAAGCCGGAACCGAGATTCCGAAGAGCAACACGAAGGGAAGAGTCAACAACGACCTGACTGCGAAGACTGGGAGAACGCAAACCAGAGCCATCAGAATTGTTCGCGGAAATCTCGCTACCGCCAACAAAAATGACATCTTCATTACCACACCGAAGTTTCCTTCAAATCTTGCCTGTAAAGGAAACACCCACTGAAAAACAAACAGTGCGAACAGCCCCGCCACACCAGCGGGAATCATAATGTAATTGGGGATTAATCCGGGTGCGGAAAAGATGATAATCACATCTGCCACACACCCTGAAAATATAAACAGAAACGGCACCCACAACAGAGTCGCCTGTTTCATGTTTTTCCGAAATGATGAAAAATACCTGCGCGTGATATAGCCGTCTTCCTTGCGCACGATCATCTGAAGCACATCGTGCATCGAGGTAAGCGCTGCACCGATCGTGATGACAGGAAGGCAACAGAGAATAGTCAGCAGGTTGATCAAAACCAGCTGAGTGATCCGAGTCGATACTCGAATGATCACATTGTCCTCTCCCTGTAAACGCGAAATAGGCATATACCACCGCTCCTTCCAAGGCTGTCGCCAAACCGACTTCCTCCGGGTATCATACGGACAGTATATGCCTATTTGATTTTATTTGATATCAATAATCTTTTTCTTTTATCACAAATCTTTTTAATACAGCTCTTTCACCGCCGGATAAAGTTTTACGAACTTCTCGTACGCCTTGTCATAGCGCGCAACGATCGCCGGATCCGGATGGATCACGTCTACTACCTTGACGAGCTTCTCAGCTGCTGCCTCCACGGAAGGATATACGCCGCAGGCAACCGCTGCCAGGATCGCACCACCGTAACCCGGTCCTTCCTCGCTCTCGATGATCTGGATATCGACATTGAGAACATTGGCGCAGATCTGACGCCACAGCGGAGACTTCGCACCGCCGCCGGTCAGCTTCGCCTCCTTCACTTCGATTCCCGTTTTGCGCGCGATCGTGAGACAATCTCTCATCGCAAAGGCCACGCCCTCGAGAACCGCCTGTGTCATATCCGCACGCGTCGTATCCATCGACATGCCAAAGAACATCGCTCTGGCATCGGCGTTGTTGTGCGGCGAACGCTCGCCCATCAGGTACGGAAGATAATAAACGTTGTTGTTCCCCAGCTTGTCCTCCGAGATCGGCTTCTGCTCAGCGCCGTAATCCTTTGTGCCGATGATGTCGTCCATCCACCACTTGTTACAGGAGACTGCCGATAGGATACAACCCATCAGGTGATAACCGCCATCCGCGTGGTCAAAGCTGTGAAGCGCATTATACGGATCCACCTTGAACTCCTTGTTCGTGATAAAAAGAGTCCCGGACGTGCCAAGTGATACCGTACAGCGTCCCTCGCCGACGGTTGCGGTTCCGATTGCTCCGGCCGCATTGTCTCCGGCTCCGGCTGCCACCTTGCAACCCGTAGTCAGTCCGAGCGTCTCCGCCACATCCGCTTTCAGGTTTCCGGTTACCTCATAGCTTTCATAGAGCTTCGGCATCTGCTCCTCAGAGATATCACAAATCTCAAGCATCTCCTTCGACCAGCATTTGTGCTCCACATCCAGCAAAAGCATACCGGACGCGTCTGAATAATCGGTGCTGTGAACGCCGGTCATCTTGTATGCGATGTAATCTTTTGGTAGCATAATCTTCTTAATTCTGTTAAAATTCTCCGGTTCATGCTTTTTCATCCAGAGAAGTTTCGGCGCCGTGAATCCGGCAAAGGCAATATTAGCCGTATATTCCGATAATTTATCCTTTCCCACCGTGTTGTTCAGATAGTCGGTCTCCTCACCGGTACGTCCGTCGTTCCACAGGATCGCCGGGCGGATCACCTGATCGTTCTCATCCAGCGCCACCAGACCGTGCATCTGACCGCCGAAGCTGATACCTGCCACCTGGCTCGCATCGATATCCTTTACCAGCGCCGGAATACCATCGGTCACGGCAGCCCACCAGTCCTCGGGCTTTTGCTCCGACCAACCCGGCTGCGGAAAGCTCAGGTCATATTCGCGGGATTCAATGTTAACAATCTTTCCATCTTCAGCCATCAGAAGCAGCTTAACTGCCGATGTTCCGAGATCTACACCAATAAAATACATATCTTCCTCCTTTCAAGCCTCAAAATTGAATAACAAAAAGGAATGTGTCAACAGTGTTGACACATTCCAAATTTTTAAATTATGCGAACGGATTCTCGGTCGGATATCTTACACCTGCCGGCTGGTTATAACCGATCTCATCTACCGACACACCGATGTACTTGAATACCTCGTACAACGCCTTGCCGTAGTGACCGAATGCAACCGCACCGTGATGCGGGAAGTTCTTCTCGATCAGCCAGTGACGATAGAAACGTCCCATCTCTTTGATCGCGAAGATACCGATACCACCAAAAGATCTCGTCGGTACATCCAGTACCTCACCGTGTGCGATGTACGCACGCAGGATTCCGTCTGCCGTACTCTGCAGACGATAGAAGGTGATGTCGCCCGGAGCAATATCGCCCTCGAGAGTTCCGTTGGTAACCTCCACCGGAAGAGCACGTGCCATGATGAGCTGATTTTTCATCTCGCACTTGCCGAGCTTCGATGAGCAGGTATTGCCACAGTGGAAGCCCATGAATACATCCGTACGTGTATAGTCGAACTTGCCCTTGATATCGTCATCATACAGGTCGTTCGGTACGGAGTTGTTGATATCGAGAAGTGTTACGACATCCTGGCTGACAACGGTTCCGATGAACTCGCTGAGCGCTCCGTAGATATCTACCTCGCAGGAAACCGGGATACCACGACC
>JAEEGM010000054.1 GCA_016280325.1 Eubacterium sp.
CCCACCTCGTGGAAATGTACTTCCTCTGGAGTCGTTCCATGAGCCTTTGCTTCCGCTCTTGCGAGGATCTCAAAAATACGATCCGCGATCGCCCTAGCCGACTCGGTCATCTGTGTCTTGGCAAGAATCTCACGCACCTCTTTCAACCCGCGGTGCGCATGTGCCTTGTCGTGGGCATGCCCATGTCCGGCATGCGTGTGCTCGTGCGACGCAGCGCCCGCTGATGCGTGATCGCCATGTGTGTGCTCCGCAGCACCCGCTTCCTCAGCCTCGCCATGTTCATGCCCATACAGATACGCCATATTATGATCGTTATTCTCATGCTCGTGATCAAGCCTCACATCGAAATCACAGACATCGATAGCTGCTCTTTTTTTTCGAGATATAACAACCTGAAAGCCATCCACGGGGATGGTGTCCAACACAGACAAAAGTACATCCTCCGGCGCCCCGAGATCCAACATAGATGCCACAAACATATCCCCGCTGATGCCGGAATTTGCCTCAATATAAAGAATCTTGTTTTGACTCATATATCCCGTTCCTCCTTCACAGCAACCACAGCCACCGGCTCAAACCATGGCCTGGTTCATCATCTCATTACCGGCGCCCATTCGCCATCCGTACCGACAAGAATCATATTCTGTTTTTCGAGTCTGCTCATCTCTTTTTTGCAGGCAAACATGTCTGTATTTTTAAAGTTGTTTTTTAGTATTTCGTACTCGAGGATCCCCGGCATGGAAGCCGGTCCTTTTTCGGCCGTGATCAGGTTGATCAGGTAAACACCACCCGGATTCAGACACCGCTTGACATTCACTACCTGTTTGTTGCGAAGCAGATCATCATCCATTCGGTTTGAAATATAACAATCGTTGATGATCAGATCATATTTCCGGTCCGTCTGCGCCAGATAATCGTTTGCGTCCTCGATAAACACTTCCATTCTTCGCGACTCGGTCAGCGCATAATCACTATATAATTCATCCAGATAAAAATACTGCATCGCCAACTGATACATTTCCGGTTTAAATTCCACTACATCCATATGCTTTTCCGGATACGCATGAATATAATATTTCGGAAAAGAAAAACCGGCTCCGCCGAGCATTAATGTGCTTCGTATCTCCGGTCTTCTTTGCAATGCAATATCAAAATCCTTGGTATATTTAAACACCAATTCGTAATGTCTCCCGTCCTCCATAAAGGTGGCGGATTCCCTTACTTCATCGACCAATAACAGTCTTACCAGCTCGTGATTTTCGATCGCGTCCCTCACTTCAATGCGACCATAGCCGGGTTCATTTTTCATAAAAATGGTCTGACCCCGGCGCTTAAAAATCTTATTATCTCCCACTGTTTTTCTCCATGTTGTTCTCAATTATAACCGCCATTATAATCACAATTATAACTGATATATCAGCTTCTGATAAGCGTTGAGAACAATCGTCCCATTGTGTTCTGTTTCTCTTGGCTGATTGTAATTATAATTCATATGAACATGTCCGTGCGCGTAGATATGTGGATGATAGCGATCCAGTAATTCATGAAAACAATCAAACCCGTGATGCGGCAGATCCTCACTGTCATTCAGTCCCTTGGCCGGCGCGTGCGTCACAAGAATATCGATCCCGCCGTACTTTGCGATCCGGCGCTGAAGCTTTCTCACGCGCTTTTTCATCTGCTCCTCCGTGAACTGGTGCACACCCTTACTATACTCCATGGAACCGCCGAGTCCCGCGATCCGAAGGCCATGATACTCATACACCATATCCTCGATACAAGTACAACCATCCGGCGGTGTCTGCTCATAGCACGCGTCATGATTGCCATGCACATAGAGAACCGTCCCCTTAAAATACGTTGCCAAAAATGACAGGTACTGAGGCGGAAGATCACCGCAGGAGATGATCAGATCGATCCCGTCAAGCTTCTCCTTTTCAAAATAATCCCACAGTCCCTTGTCCGGTTCGTCCGCTAAAAACAGAATATTGGGAAGCTTGTCTACGGATTCTTCTTCTTTGGAAATAGGTTCTTGCGACACGGTTCAGCCCTCCTTCGTCACACTGGATACTCCCTGAATTCGAACAATCGGCTTGGCATCTTCTGTCAGTTCCTCCATCGTCGGAATAAACCCGATCACATTCTCTGCCAACCAATCCATCGTGATGATCTGCTCCGCGGTAAGGCGATCCGTCACCTTGATATAATGTGTCCCATCCTTGGTATATCGCCTTCCGGCAAACGGATCAAATTCACCGGAACAGATTCCCTTTTTCAAAAGTCCGATCAGACGGACCGTATCCGGCGGAAGTTTCTTCGAACAGATCACATCGATCATGCCCGAACTCATCCCCCACCAATCGTTTAACGCCTCATTCTTCCCGTCAGCCTCCTGCTTCCAGGTTCCGTTCAAAATACTACTTACCGTCTTCTCATAGTAGACACCCCAGTCCCACACCGGCATCGCCAGGGAGTCCGGTATATCCTCATGCGGATCATACAATCCGAACTTCTGCGAGTCCGATTCCGGCCGGATGAAATCACGACCGGAAACCAGTGAGACATCGACATCCCGAAGCAGATCATTCTGACGCTCAGAATTTAAGTGTGCCCATTTCACATACACCCTGATCTCCGGGTTGACCATCTTCGCTCCCAAAGCGAAGGCGTTGATATTTGCGATACCTCCGTAGATCGGATAATCCGCGATATAACCGATCGTATTCGTCGGCGCCAACACACCGGCCAAAGCTCCGATCAAAAACTTCGCCTCATACAGTCTTCCGTAATAGGTCCGGATATATTTACTGTTGGTATTCAGAGAACAATTCAGAAAATGCAGCTTCGGATAGTCAAGCGCATACTTCATACTCGTTCCGACCAGCTTCGCCGACGTGGAAAAAATGATCGTATTTCCATCTACGATCGCCTGCTCAAAACACTCCATTTCTCTTTCCTGTGTATCCGCACCGAAGTAGGAAGACACCTCAACATTGTAGTCGAGAGCCTCCTCCAAATGGTTGGCACCGAGATCATGTCCATAGGTCCAACTGGATGTCTCCACGGTTTTCGAATGGATAAATGCCACCTTGACCGGCGTCGAAGAAGTCGTGAGCGGCAATATTTTTTTCACTATATTTTGTCTGGTCGATTCCTGATCGGCATCAAAGATCAGCTTGACCTCAGGCTTGTTCGGATAGTAAACAAAGTCATTCCATATCTTGTCCAATTCTTTCGCGATCTCATCGGCGGATTTATCCTCCATTTCCTCATAAGAATGCAACTCCAAATACAGTAAAAAAGCATCCGCGATTGTCAAAGACAGCTTCTCTCCGCCCTTCTTTTTAAAGACTCCGGAGAAACGTATATACGCCGACTGAAACTGCTCCTTGACTTCATCGGTAAAGTCCTCTTCACTATTTATACCGATGATTTCAAGTAATGCAGGGTAACTTCCCACCTGCGAAAAGTTGATAAAATTGATCGCTGTTTTTTCATAAAAATCCAGAAATTCATAGTATATTTTATTCTCGTCGGAATCGTCTTTTTTAGGAATAATACGTGTCACCATACCCGGCACGGAGACGGCATCACAGCTTTTCAAAACACTGACTCTTTTATTCCCTTCCAGTACATAAAACTGATTCAAAAATTCATACGCCTTGATCGGCTCGTGGATCCCCTCTTCCAGATGAGATTCATAAAGCTGCGCCCACTTGTAAGCGAACTCTGAATCCGGTGGTAAAAGCGGCATAAAGTTCGCCGCGAACGCGTTCGTCCTTCCCTCGGTTTTCGTGCCGCGGATCTGATCCAGCGGGATATCTACCAATCCCAATTCTTCTTCCCTCGCCACATCAACATGAGACAGAATCGCATCCAACACCCACAGGTAAGGCCACTCACCCTTCAGTGTTTTGTTGCGGTATTCCTTCATACCGAGTTTATATACTTTTTCATATGCACCTATGTCCATATTTATGTTACTCTCCCTCATTTTGTTCACGACGCTTGGCTTCTTCCAGATTCACCAATTCGCCTGCTCTCGCCAACTCTAAAAATGCCTTCACGTATTCTTCATTCAACTGTGTTCCGGCAATACTCTCCAACTCATCCAGCACCACTGACAGCGGCAACTGCTTACGATACGGCCTCGTCGAATACATCGCATCAAAAGTATCCGCGATTGCGATCAGCTGTGCAACCGGCGGTATATCGTCGCCGTGTCGTCCCTCCGGATAACCACGTCCGTCGAAACGCTCATGGTGGAAACCGGCACCCAGTGCCAGATCCGGATCGATCTTGATCTCCTCCAGGATCTCTCGACCGCGCTCCGCGTGAGACTTCATGATCGCGTACTCATCGTCTGTCAATCCCTGCGGCTTGTTCAGGATACTGTCCGGGATCGCCACCTTACCGATATCATGAAGGAGCGCGATATTTTTATACTTGCGGACCTCATCCTCACTGAAGCCAAGCTTTACAGCCAATTTTTCGGTATATGCCGCCACACGCCTCGAATGACCCTGTGTGTACTTGTCCTTCGCATCGATCAACTTCGCGAACGCGCTGATCGTTTGATCTACGAACTCCTGAGTTTCCTTCGTCTTTCGTTTCTCACGTCTCAGTTTTCTGAAAGCGATAGTCCAGACAACCATGATCACGAGAAAAATAACCGCCACGGTTTCGATCAGGATAAACCAGGGATTCTCTGAAAACTTCTTTTCTTTTTCGATCATTAACTGGAACGTATTCTCCACATGTCCCGTGATCGTATTCACAACTCTCAGTTGGAAGCGATAATCCCCGCCGGCCAGGTTGGTGTAGGTAACCGGTGTCAGTTCCTGCTTCGATGTCACTGTCTCTGTCTTGTCAAATCCAACCAGTTTGTATGTGATCTTGGGATTCTTCAGCGCGTAGGTCAACGCGTAACCATGGATCACCACACGGGAAGCCGTCTTGGGAATAACAACTGTTCGATTATTGGTGATATAAATATCCTCTCCATCCACCGTGATAAGGGGAACCGTCAGCTTCACATCCTGTGTCTCATCTTCAATTTCATCGATATTGACATAACCGACTCCCGTCGTTCCGGCGATGTAGAGTCCACCGTCTTCGGAAAGCTCACTCCAGGAATTGGCAGTCGGAACACAGGTCAGACCGGTACTCGCATCATAGTGCTGGCAATCCAGTTCCTGATTATCAAGCATTTGTGTTCCGTTTACCACATAAATTCCATTGCTGGAAAGCACCCAGATATTTCCTTTTTTATCATGCTGGATGTCAAAGTTATTGGAATACGGAAACTTGTTGATCTTCTCTGCCTTATTATCCTTTAATACCGCGATGGCGTTGCTGGTGATCACCCAGCAAACCTTTCGCTTTTCATCATAACGGATCCGAAGAACAACCTCCGAGGGAAGCCCGTCTTCCGCACCGATACGGCGGACAGAAGCCTTCTCATCCATATAGTTGTCCACCACATAGATTCCGTCACCATCACTTCCGAAATACAGCGTATTCTGCGACCCTTCACAAATGGTCAGGATCTCGCTGTTTTTAATGCCATGCTCAGCGCTGTAGGTTTTTATGATTACCCCATCACGGATCAGTGAAACGCCACCGCTGGCCGCTACCGCGACCGTTCCGTCCGACAACACACAGGTGGATCGGATCCAGTTGGACTTCAGTCCTTCCTTTTCGGTAAAAACCTTCACGCCGCCGTTTTTATTGTAACACAGGACACCTGTTTTTCCGTTGAAGGTGCTGATCCACAGATTGTCATTTTTATCCCGCATCAGACAACGGATTCGGATGCCCTCCAGTTTTTTCGTCAGCGCATTTTTCTTCTCCTTATACTGCCCGTCCACGATGTGGAGGCCGTTGTCAGCGCCGATATAAAGCTCATCCTGATACAGGCAGGTGGAATTGACCACCATCGTTTCGAGGTTCGCCATCTTCGTGATATTGGTAAACTGATCACTCACGATCTTCATAACGCCCTGCCTGGAGGATACCACCCAGTAGTTCCCTTCATGATCGACGATGATATCGTCGATCGAGCTGTTGAGTGGGATTCCCTTCAGATTGCGAAACACTTTCTGCTCATCCAACCATCCCAGACCGTTGTCGGCGCAGATCCAGATCCTCTTTCCGATCATGTGGATGTTGTTAATATTCTTGATCTCTCCGGATTGAAACTTCTTCACATCGGAAAACCCGTTACCGATGTCACCGTACCAGATATAATCATGGTCAGTTCCGATATAGATATACCCCCTGTGCATCGAGTCCGGACAGATGCAGTTCACAGAATCGATCGCATCGCTCTTGCCGGACACAAAGGCCGTCACACGTTTGTCCTCGACCTTAAAAATACCGCCGTTCATCGTAACGCCGTAGAGAGCACCGAAGCCATCCGGCTTAATCTGCTTGATATATTCATTGTTGATCTGCGGGTCATCCACCACGTGCAGACTCATATCCTCGGTCACATAAGCAACTCCCTGCGTCGTCGCGATGATGATATCACCGGCTTCATCCTCGGTAATCGCACGGATCGAAGCCGATCTCAAGCCTTCATTTTTATTGAAAAATCGGAAGGTTCCGTTTTCATATAAAGCCAGTCCCGAGTCGTTGGTCCCGACCCAAAGACGATCCTTTGAATCCACATAAAGGCATACGACGCTTGCCACACCTGAAGACGAATCAAACCGATGAAAGGTTGTCCCGTCGTAGCTGATCAGACCGGAATAACTCCCGATCCAGATGAAGCCATCTTTGGTCTGCGCGATGGTATTGGCCTCGGAAGTCGGCAGACCGTTGGTGTTGTCATACAAAACATAGGCTACCTTGTCGATCCGATCCAGAATATCGGTCGACAAGGATTCCATCTCCGTCGCACGGCTGACGCCCGGTGAAGCCATCATGGTCGAAGATGACATCATAAAAATGATCAGAAGGAACGCAAATGCCTTCCGGAATATTAATCTATGTGCGTTTTCTCTATCTGTTCTTTTCACTATATTTGCCTTTCTTCATGCCTATAATCCGATCCGTCAGGACCGATTCCCCGCTATGAGGCCAGACACCGAAACATTTGTCGCACCTATTCTACCATAATCCGCCTCCTGCCGCAAGCCTTATTGACAGTTTTTACAAATGTTGCTATAATGATACTGCTTGTATTTAAGGAGGTTATCATGTCGTCGTTTCAGGATAGGGTTCGTTCTTTGGGGAAAATCCGATTTGACTGGATGCTGATGCTTACCATGCTCTCTCTTTTCGGGTTTGTCATTGAGAACATATGGAGCTATCTATCAACCGGATTTATCAGCAACCGTGGGTTTACCACACCCTTTTTGTTTGTGTACGGACTGATCATCCTGTTGATCTATATCATTCTCGGTACACCGACAACACGAACACTTCCTCTGTATATGCTTGGGGCATTTGTGATTTTTACCGCCTGTGAGATCGGCTATGGCTACGCTTTCGAGGCACTGTTCGGCTTTCGCCCCTGGGACGTAAGCTCGATTCCTCTCAGTTTTACCCCATACGCCTGCCTGCCGACTTCTCTCGGCTTTGCTGTCCTGATCGGACTATTTATGAATGTACACTTTACGGTTGTTCTGAACTGGTTCGCGAAACTCTGCAAGAACACCGTATGGCGTATTGTATCGGTTCTCCTGATATGTGATCTGATCGGGGATTTCGTCTACAGTATCGTTCGGGGGGCCTCTCTCGGACAGCGGATGTCTCTGTGGACACTCGACTTTAATATGTACAGCATCGTGAACCCACATGAGGTATGCCAGTACGTCGGCATGTTCTTCGTATGGGGCGTGCTCGGATGGTGCGTGGAGTCGCTCTACATCTCCTGGATGAATAAAAAATGGACCAATCGCGGCTTCCTCTTCGCTCCGTTTTGTCCGATCTACGGATTCGGTGAGTTTATCGGCTTTAAGCTTTTACTCTTACTGCCGCACAATTATATCCTGTACTTTGTAGTCGGAACGGCTTTCTGTACATTTTTCGAACTCCTGGTAGCCAAGTTCCTGATCTGGAAAACGGGATATCTTTGGTGGGATTATACCAACCGGCCGTTTAACTACAAAGGAATTCTCTGTCTTGAGAGCACGCTGGCGTGGGGTGTCTATGCCGTTCTCGAGGTATGGTTTTTACATGACGGAAGTATGTATCTGCTGGGCCTGATTCCACAGTCCATCCTTCCTCTCATCCTGACGGGACTGATCATCTATATTTTCGGCGACACGGCGTACTCGATTCGCGTCGTCAGAAATGAAGGAATGAAAGCGGAAGCCAACAACATCCTGAAATTTCGATAAGGCACCCTGCATACTGCCATCCGCATTCGGAGGATACAGCCTATGAACAATACAATTACGTGTGATATATGTTTTCACCGCTGCCGGTTGTCGGAAGGACAGACCGGCTTTTGTCACGCACGGAGAAATGAAGACGGGCAGAATATCCCCTTAAACTACGGACGGCTCACATCACTGGCTCTCGATCCTATTGAGAAAAAGCCTCTTTATCATTTTTATCCGGGAAGCAAGATCGTGTCCGTAGGGTCTTTTGGCTGCAACCTTGCTTGCCCGTACTGTCAGAATGTCGAGATTTCCTTAGCTGACAAACGTGATATTCCTGATACGGAATCGTACACACCGGAAGAACTCGTCACTATCTGCAAGAAATACGAGCCGGATGGAAACATCGGGATTGCTTTTACCTACAACGAGCCGCTTATTAACCACGAATTCATCCTGGATACGGCCAGACTCTTGAAACTGGAAGGCCTGAAAACGATTCTCGTTACCAACGGAAATGCCAGTCGCGCCGTACTTGACAAGCTCGGCCCTTATGTCGACGCGATGAATATCGATCTGAAGTCCTACGACCGCGACTACTATGAGCACGTCCTGCACGGCAGTTTTGCCGCAACAACAGACTTCATCGAGCGCGCGCTGAACTATGCTCACATCGAAGTAACCACTCTGATCATCCCGGGAGAAAACGACACCGTGGACGAGATGCGCGCCATCGCCTCCTACCTGTCGGATCTCATAAAAAGAAGCGGGAAGGACATCCCGCTTCATATCTCACGATTTTTCCCGAGGAGTCAGTACGCCGATCGGCAACCGACTCCGGTGGCAACAATCTACAATCTGGTGGATATCGCCAAGGTGTATCTGCCACACGTATATCCGGGGAACTGCTAGCACTTTGTTCGCGAAGCCCATAACTCACTCTGCCAGGCCACAAGCAGGCTCATCGCGGATCCGCAAACCACATCTGGCATCGGTGTACCTGATACCCCCACGGTTCCGGTTGAAATCCGCAAAATTCAAAAAATGCTTCCATCACCATCTCCGGTTTCACGGTATTCTCACTGCTGGCGGGCAGTTTCATAAAAATGCTCTCGCCCTCGTATACCGGATGTAACTTCGGTAGCGTCTCGCCGAGTTCTCTCTCAAAGACTTCCGACTCATAGGCATGGATAAGCACGGCCGGCTTCAAGTCGATCTCTTTTTCCGACTTCTTTGTCTTCTTTGTGATCAGGATATGATCCTGATCCAGAAACGCCTCAAACCGTTCCCTATAGTCAGGTGGAAACGCACCTTTCTGCTTCGCCGTCACCATATAGGCCGCACTCTGAAGCATCGACATCGAATTCTTGAACCCTTCCGGCATCCGCTCAATCCCTGTAATAAACACCTCATCCGTCAGGCATTCGTTCAGCCGGCGCATCAACTCATCCGGCTCATCCGATCCCGGAACAAACTCCACATCGATATAGTCACCGTCTGTCGTTGCCCCGACTCCCAAAGGAGACGCGAACCCCATCAGCTGATGCGGCGAATACCCTTGTGAATACGCGACATTCAGTCCCGCGCGACGGATTGCCTTCTGAAAAAACCGCATCAGATCCAAATGTCCGATAAATCGCACCGCTCCGGTCTTCGTAAAGCGCATTCTTGTCTTATATCGTTCGTTCTGTTCCATAGTCTTTCCTTACCCACAGTCTCTACATACAAGAAAAGCGTGTCATCCAAAGACAACACGCTCTTCGTTTCTTTTACAAATCAATCATCCCTGTGAGATGGCACCTGTCGGGCATACTGCCTCGCAAGAACCACAATCCAGACAGCTATCTGCGTTGATCTCATACTGAGTATCACCCTGAGAAATAGCTCCTGCCGGGCACTCACCGGCGCAGGTTCCACAGCTGATGCATGCGTCAGAAATTACATAAGCCATAATCGTTATCCTCCTTTTATTCTCGTGTATTGCATCCCACTCCTGTCATCGGTGGATACAATTATCGTACTTGCTACATTGATACGATACCATATTTCATCTTAAAATGCAAGCATAAAATGCCCCAAAAACGCCTAATTTTGGTTAGTTTCAGCGAACGCTCACAGTCTCTCCTGAAGTTCTCTGGTGAGACTTTCATAGCCGGGCTTGCCAAGCAGTGCGAACATATTTTTCTTGTAACTCTCCACACCCGGCTGATCGAAAGGATTCACTCCGAGCATGTAGCCGCTGACTCCGCAGGCATACTCAAAGAAGTAGAACAGCTCGCCGAGAGAGAACTCATTTTTCTCCGGAACACGGATCACGAGGTTCGGTACATTACCGTCGGTGTGTGCCAGCTGCGTTCCCTTCATGGCGGACTTGTTGATGAAGTCCATCGTCTTGCCGGCCAGGTAGTTCAGGCCGTCAAGATCCTTACTCTCTTCCTTGATCGTGATGTCAAGCGCAGGTGTCTCCAGCTCCATCACGGTCTCGTACATCAGACGGGCACCGTCCTGGATGAACTGTCCCATCGAATGAAGGTCTGTCGTGAAGTCTACAGACGCCGGGAAGATACCCTTCTGATCCTTGCCCTCGCTCTCTCCATAGAGCTGCTTCCACCACTCGGATACATAGTGGAAGGACGGCTCATAGTTGGCGAGAACCTCCACTGACTTGCCCTTCTGATGCAGGATATTGCGTACGATCGCGTACTTCATCGCGTCGTTTCTCTCGGTCGGAGTATTCAGGCACAGCTCACGCATGCTCTGCGCGCCGGCCATCAACTGATCGATATCCGCTCCGCTCACGGCAATCGGAAGCAGACCTACCGCTGTCAATACGGAAAAACGTCCGCCCACGTCATCCGGTACCACGAAGGTCTCATAGCCTTCCTCGGTAGAGAGCACCTTCAGTGCGCCCTTGGCACGGTCTGTCGTAGCGTAGATACGCTTCGCCGCCTCTTCCTTACCGTACTTCTCCTCAAGCATTTCTTTAAAAATACGGAAAGCGATCGCCGGCTCGGTTGTCGTTCCGGACTTACTGATCACGTTCACGGAGAAATCACGATCGCCGATGGTCTCGATCAACTGAGACAGATACGTTCCGCTGATCGAATTGCCGGCATAGTAGATCTCCGGTGTTCCACGCTTTGCTTTATCCAATGAATTATAGAATCCATGTCGTAAAAATTCGATCGCCGCTCTGGCTCCGAGATAGGAACCACCGATACCGATAACGATCAGAACGTCCGAATCCGACTTGATCTTCTCCGCGGAACGCTTGATACGATCAAACTCCTCTTTATCATAGTCGACCGGCAGATCGATCCATCCGAGGAAGTCACTGCCCGCCCCTGTCTTCTTTTCCAGAGTCTCGCGCGCCGCCTCAGCTGCTGCCTTCATCTGTACGATCTCATCATCGCGAATCACGTTGCTCGCGAGAGAATAATCAAAACTTACATGCTTGTCCATCTTGTACTCCTTCCGACGCCGAATTCGGCGCATTCTGTGTTTCATTTGTGCGTCCCTTTTTACGCACCGTTGCCTATACTATCATTTTTCGCATACGCTGTCAATAATATCCGCGATTTTTTTTACGGCATCCCCATGACCGCCGGTTTCCATAGCTTCTATGAACTCCTCGCGCTTGTCCCAAGTAGTCTTGACACCGCGAAGCAACGTCTCGCTCGTCATATCCTCCTCGCGCAGCAGGTACGAATATCCCTGTCGCTCGAACGACTCAGCGTTCAGGATCTGGTCACCGCGACTCGCCTCCAGTGACAGCGGAATCAGGATGTTCGGCTTGTGAAGTGCCGCCAGCTCACAGATTGCGTTGGCTCCCGCACGGGAGATTACCAGATCCGCGGCCTTCATCAGATCCTTCAGTTCCTTCTGAACGTACTCGAACTGAACATATCCCTTCGTGCCGACCAGGCTCTCATCCAGCTTGTCCTTGCCGCAAAGATGTACCACCTGATACTCCTCAAGCAGCTGTGGCAGGATCTCACGCACCGCCTCATTGACGCGTACGGATCCGAGGCTTCCTCCGATGATCATGATCACCGGCTTGCTGTCGTCAAATCCGCAAAAATCAAGGCCTGTCTTTTTATCTCCTTCAAACAGTTCCTGTCGGATCGGCGATCCCGTCACCTGCGCCTTTCCTTCAGGAAGGTGCCTTATCGTCTCCGGGAAGTTCGTGCAGATCACCTTGGCCGACTTGATGCAAAGGCGATTGGCAAGTCCCGGGGAGATATCGCTCTCATGCAGAACACAGGGAACTCCCTTTTTAGCGGCCGCTTTGACCAAAGGTACCGTGACAAACCCACCCTTGGAAAAGACGACATCCGGCTGTATCTCCTTGATCAGCGCCTTGGATTGATTGTATCCGCTCAGGATACGGAAAGGATCGGTAAAGTTTTTCACATCAAAATATCTTCTGAGCTTTCCGGATGATATCCCATAATATGGTACGTCGAAGTTCGACATCAGATCCTTCTCCATACCTTCCTTCGAACCGACGTAGAAAATCTCGTAGCCTCTCTTTTTCAGCTCAGGCATCAGCGCGATGTTCGGTGTGACATGACCGGCCGTCCCTCCGCCTGTCAGAATGATCTTTTTATCTGCCATGTTATACCTCCATGACGAGCACCTGTGCGAGTCACCGCATGCGTGCTTGAAGCACGCATGTCGGATCAAAGGTTATTTGTGCTCGTCGCAAATAACCGTGTGAAAAATCGGCATATCAATGCGATTTTTCACACTATACCTCCAGGTTTGCGCGGATCGCCTCCGCTGTCTCAGCCATATCCGACGGCATCTCTCCCGGCTTCCAGCCGACTGAAACCGTATCACCCTTAAATCTCGGGATCACGTGGATATGTAAATGGAACACCGTCTGTCCCGCTGCCTCTCCGTTGTTCTGAAGGATGTTCACGCCGTCACAGTTGTAGGTCTTTTTCAACGCCGCGGCTATTTTTTTCGCAACGCATACAGCCTTGCTCAGTGACTCATCCGAAATCTCAAACACATCGGCCGCGTGTGTCTTCGGCAGTACGATCACATGTCCCTTTGCTGCCGGATTGACATCGAGGATTGCCTTGACATCCTCGTCCTCGTAAACCGTCGACGACGGAATCTCGCCTGCGATAATCTTGCAAAAAATACAATCACTCATAAGTCCTCTACCTCCACATCATTGAATCGAAACAGCGAATCAAAGTATCTCACCATCGTAAAGTTGCCGCTGACACCCGGCATATCTCCTCGCATGAAGGACCCTTGGAAGGTCTTCTCCCCATCGAGAATATCACGGAACACATCGGTCTTCACACTGCCCGTGACATCTGCCTTACCCTGTCTTGGACCGGCGCCCAAAGGCTGTCTGTAGATATCCAGATTCTCGTCCTTAACCTCGATGATGATCGAAGAATTCTCATCCTCCAGATCCAGCTCATAGACCACCTCAAGGCCTTCGATCGGATAGTAATGCTCACGGATTGTCTCGATGTACTCGTCGCGCATCGGCGCTTCGCCCACCATTCCCTTGAAGAGGTTGGTCAACTCTTCGATATCTTCTTTTTGCTTCTTGACGTATTCATCATTTGCCACGAAGGCAGACAGCTGCTCGCTCTCCTGTGGCGTCAGTGACAGCGTGCTTGAACGCAACACCGTCTTCTTCACCTGCATATTGGAGTTCGGGAATCCAACTGCATGCTTCGAGATTGTCCGGTAAAAATTCTCCGTCTTTTTCTCGATCATCAGGTTGTACTCGGCATTCGTCTCGAAATCCACATGATTCTCAACGTAAGCACAGATCCCCTCGCACGGGATACCGCCCAGCATCTCCCAGGCACGGATCATCGAAAACTCAGCCTCACGCTCTCCGTAAGTGGTCGCCATCACAACCGGCAGCATATAGATTTTTTTGATTTCTTCTTTATCTCCGTACAGCCAGCAGGCATCGAGGAATTGCTGTAAAAATCCACCGATACCGAACCACTCGATCGAAGCCGCGAGGATCACGGCATCCGCGTCGCGGAGTGTCTTCGGCAGCACCATAATACTGCTCTTTTCTTCAAACAGGTTGTATCTTTCTACGGAAACCTGCAACTCATCAAGCACCTTCGTGATCCGTTCCAACACAAACAGTGTGGGATCATCGATCAGTCCTCGTCCTCCGTAGTATATATTTACTCTCATGATCGTCCTCCATAGCTGACGCCCATTTTTTTCTTTCCGACAGTCATCAGAAAGCACAATATGACTCCAATTACAAATCCACCCAGATGCGCCATATGATCAATCGACGGATCCGTAAATCCGCTGTACAGACTGAGTCCCATGTAGATCAGGTAGCGGATCACCTCGGTTCCTCCGCGGCCGCCTTCATTTTTCCGACGTATAAGGTTGCCCCGGATCACCAGGACCAGAAGCGCGCCCGACAAACCAAATATCGCTCCCGATGCCCCGCAGGACACACTCGCATCACCGGACATCATATGATACCACACACTCGCGGCCCCCGCGCCGATCCCTGCCAGAACATACAGGCTGATGAATCGGACACGTCCTAACACCAGCTCGGTCGCGTACCCCAGCACCAACAGCGAAACCATGTTATTCACCAGATGGTTCCAGCCAAAGTGCAGGAAAAAGTGGGTGATCAGGCGATAGTACTCATGCCCCTCCACGATCAGTGGCTCATAGGAAGCCCCCATCTGCAGCATGTAATCCGAATTCTCCGAGGAGCCGGTCGACTCAACATATAAAAATACCCCGACATTGGCCAGGATCAGAAGCAATGTCACCCAGGGCACCTGCTTGAGATTTCTTACGCCAAGTCCCCGGTATTCGTTCTCCTCCGGCATCGATCTCACCTCGCGATCGTTCATTTTCACACACGCCCAATTATTATAGCACATAAGGTCATCGGTCGCAAGATGTTTTCGCAGGTTTTGGAACAAAAAAACGGGGTGTCCACTCGGAACACCCCGCTGTTTACTATGAAAATGATAGAGATACGGTTAATTATTTAACCTTACCCTTGAAGCCACCCTTCTTGAAGAGCTTAGCGTAAGCCTTTTTCTTTGACTTCGGAACCTTGGCAACAGCCTTCTTCTTCAGTGCTTTAAGCGCGTTCTTACCAACCTTCGTGATGGTAGTAGACTTAACGGTAAGCGTCTTAACCTTTGCGCAACCGTTGAATGCCTTTGCGTCGATCGCGGTAACCTTGAAGGATGTACCGTCGATGCTGACCTTTGCAGGAATGGTTACGGAAGCCTTGTTGGCGCCCTTAACAACCGATACGACACTCTTTCCTGTTACCTTGTACTTAATGCCTCCAATTGTTTCGGTCGTTCCCTTTGCCGGAGCCGGAGCGGTACCGTCGATGAAGTTGATGTGGAAGCCACAACCACCATCCCACTTGTTAGCTGGATCCTCCACATTGTAGTTCTTGTAATTTACATCAACATCAGCCCATCCGTCCGAGGTCGGAATCGCCTTAACCAAGAGTTTATAAACCAAATGATGAGGATCCTTGGAAACCTGCTTGATGGTGAGGTATTTGCTTACCTCCCCGGTCTCGACGAGATTCACTTCCTGATTCTTTTTCGTATCGAAATAGTGGAAACCACTGATCATGTTTTTGATGTCTGCCTCGTATCTGCCATCATTCCATTCCGCGTTCTGCAGATGCAGATAACCTACCGTAGTTCCTTTTTTATAGACGTTCAGTACATCCAGACAGGTATCCAAAGACGCCTCGGTAGGTGATGAGTAAATCCCCTCAAAGAGCGAAAAATTCATCACAAACTTATTGTTTACCGTTCCCTTGTTGTAGGTAATAAGTACCGTTTCATTGACCTTGCTGGATGACGCGCATATCACACGCGGATCATCATTCCACTCGCTAAAGAACACATCATCACATGGCGTTCCGTCAAGATGCGTAATGGTAAGATCGGAAAGTGATACATGTGTCACCTTCTTGCCGTCCTCGATGTAATCGAACCAGTAATTAGAGCCGGCCGCTCTACCACTAAGACCAAATCCATGCTCCAATCCTTCCGTGTAGTAGTCCTGCATCTGGTCCTGATCCAAATACTCGTTGTGAGGATTGCCATCCCAATCAACGAGTACGGTGTTTCCGTACTGGTCCGTGTCAGTAAATACGACCTCCTTTTGGAGCTCATCATCCCAATTGTGATCAATCCTACTTGTCACATACAATCCGGTCAGTGTCGGAAGCTCGCTTGTCACGGCAGCCTTTGCCGGTTTTGCGATAGTTACTCCCGCTAGCAGTGAGAACATCATAACTGCTGAGGAGATCATCGCTGTTACTCTTTTCAACTACATAATCAATATCCCCCTTTATTTATCGGCGCCTGCCAGC
>JAEEGM010000010.1 GCA_016280325.1 Eubacterium sp.
GAATCTGGGGCGATGATATTCGTGTAGACTTCGTTGCCTCCTCCAAGGCAAAGACACAGATTCTTGAAGTGATCCAGGCACCGGATGGAAAGAAGTACCGTGCCAAGAACGGCGCCGGCTTCAATCCGGGCGATGTGGTAGCATTTGTAGACGGCAACAAGACCACTTACAACAAGGTTGTCAGCAGCCAGGACAATGTCATCACTTTTGAGGCAGAGTTCCCGGACAGCATTGTTGACACCAATCTTCTTCCGAGCAAGGTGATCACCACCTGCGAGTTCAACATGGAAGTAAAGTTCGGCGATATCGTGGAGACCTATGAGAATGTTTCCTTCAATATCGAGGCGCCGAATTATATTGACAAGATCACGGCAAAGTCAGATCTGATCGTAACATCCTATCAGGGAGCTGCCGCTGATGACAAGAAGGGCAAAAAGGACGGTGCCGCAAGCACTGCTGTGCCGCCGATCGATGTGATCGGTGTTGCTTCACTCGGTCTGAACGGCGGAAGCAACGGATCGGTTTCCTCGATTGCTGCTTCCGACTTCATCGGCGAGGACAACGGTGCCGGCAAGCGTACCGGTATCCAGGCTTTCGTTGACAACGATGTTGTTTCGATCATGGCCGTTCCGGGTGTGACCGATCCGAACGTACAGTTGACACTCGTTGCTCACTGCGAGAATCTCGCGAGCCGTTTTGCCGTACTCGATATTCCGAGAGAGGCTAAGAAGGTTCAGGATGTGATTGCGCATCGTGACATCTTTGATTCGGAATACGCAGCACTGTATCATCCGTGGGTTGAAGTGTTCGATCCGCTCGATAAGAAGACATTGGCGATTCCGCCTTCAGGTGCTGTGATGGGTATCTACGCAAGAAGTGACAATACCAGAGGTGTTCATAAAGCGCCCGCGAACGAGGTGGTACGTGCCTGCTCAGGTCTCGACTGCCAGTTCAACAAGGGCGAGCAGGACATCCTGAATCCGAAGGGCATCAACCTGATTCGCTCCTTCCCGGGACAGGGTATCCGCGTATGGGGTGCCCGCACCGTATCGAGCAACCCGAAATGGAAGTATGTCAACGTTCGTCGTCTGTTCATTTTTATCGAAGAGTCGATCAAAGCAAATACCAGCTGGGCTGTATTTGAGCCGAATGACACGGCACTGTGGGTACGCGTTCAGAGAACGATCAGCGTATTTTTGACAGGTCTGTGGAGAGGCGGATCGCTCATGGGCGCATCACCGGAGGAGGCGTTCTTCGTCAACATCGGCAGAGATACGATGAGCCAGGATGATATTGATAATGGACGACTGGTATGCGTGATCGGTGTGGCTCCTGTGAAGCCGGCCGAGTTCGTGATCTTCAGAATCACGCAGAAGACCAGTGAGTCGGCAGAGTGACAGAAAGGAGAGATAACAAATGGCACAGACTGGATATCCACACGGAAGATTCAGATACAAAGTTGAGATTGACGGACTGGATGCAGGAGGTTTCTCCGAGGTTACCGGTTTCGATGCATCGATTGATGTAATGGAGTATCGTGAGGGAGACATGGTACAGACTCCCATGAAGATTCCCGGATTAAAGAAGTATGGTAACATCACACTCCGTCAGGGTCTGGTTGACTCGACGGTACTGTACGACTGGATCACAGAGGGCATCAACGCGGCTGTGAGCAGAAAAACAATCACGATCACACTCCTTGACGAGGAGGAGTCACCGGCTGCTTCCTGGCAGGTGATCAATGCATGGCCGACGCGTTATACCGCACCGGACTTCAATGCGTCTTCTTCCGAGGTTGCGATCGAGACGCTGGAGGTTGCTCACGAGGGAATGACGAGAGTATCCTGATTAAGTTCAGTGATTCATGACCACTGAGCCGGTTCAGAAAAATATCCCGAACCGCATGGGAGGTAATCTTCCATGCGGTTCATTTTGTATGTCGCCCCTGCCCGATTCGGCCATACTGTCATAACGAAAAAAAACTTGCATAAATACGGGATTTTTCGTATAATAAAGATGGTTGTTTCTATGAAAAATGTTTCGTTATGGAGGGTGCTATGGCTTTTCAGACAGAGTTTGATTTTACACTTCCCCGTGGCTACATCGATATGAACGGGGAGATTCATAGAGAAGGGACGATGCGTCTCGCGAACGCGGCGGACGAGATTCTTCCGTTGAAGGATCCGAGAGTGCAGCAGAATCCGGGATACCTCTCGATCATCCTGCTGTCCCGCGTGATCACCAAGCTCGGTGATCTGCCGGCTGTGGATACCCGCGTGATTGAGAACCTGTTCACGATGGACCTTGCATATCTGCAGGATCTGTATCAGAAGATCAATACCGAGGAGATGCCCGGCTACAAGGGCGTCTGCCCTCACTGTGGTAAGGCGGTGGATATTCCCGTAAATTTTATGGAAGCCGGACAATAAAAACCTATCCGGCTGATAAAATCTATGAGGAAGCAGCGTTTATCGCATACTACAATCACTGGAGCCACGACGATATCATGCAGATGAGTCACGGCGAGAGGATCCGTTGGTGCGATGAGATCTCCAAGATCAACAGTAAGTTGAACCGGGAACCGGAGAGCAAGAATCTGTTCGAGCTCTGAGAACATGGTTTGCGTTTCGGGATAAGGAGGAGTTATGGGGCTCAAGCAAAATGACTTGATGACCGGCTATGAGTTTGAAGTTCAGCTGGGATTGACGGTGAGTTTAAGTTTTTCCAAGATTTCCGGACTGTCGAGAACCGGAGAGATCGGCATCATCGGCGACGGCGGTGACAACGACAGCATGCATTTTTATCTGAAACCCCGAAGAAAGCCGGATGTGATCCGCTTTGAAAAGGGCTGGGCGACGGGCGCTACGGCATCTGTTTTTTCATGGGTTACGGAAGGACTGGTGGTCAATGACATCATGATCATCGTCCGTCAGAACGGCAAGATGAAAAAGCTTCTTACGATCGACAAGGCAGTGGTAACCAAGATTGAGTTTACCGACCTGGACGCGTCGAGCAGTAAGATTATGGTAAAGACGATGGAGTTGCAGCATACCGGAGTAAATGAGGCGATGATCTAGTGGAAGAAAACGGAGAAAAGAATACGGCGTTTACCTTGTCCCTGCCGCTTGTCGGCAGGGATTTGACGCTCACGCATACGATTACTTCCGCGCATATGGATCCTGTGATTCATATGTTATTTTTACGTGAACAATTTGCCCTTTCCATCTGGGATAAATACATGGAGCACATTTTTTATGATGAATTTCTCGCGCATATGGTGCTGCTGATGTTGGATCGTCAGGAAGAAAAATCCCCCGAAAGCCTGAAGCAGCTGCAGACCATCTATCAGACCGTCTATATGCGGACCAAGGAGAAGCACATCCTGCGTGAGGTTGAAAGGATTGTGACAGAAGGTGGGGCGGACAGAATCTCGACACTTCGGATTCTTCGTGAGGAGTTGGATACACGGATTGCTTCCGGTGGGGAGGAGCGTCTGCTCCGACTCAGAGAGTCTGTCGATCACCTGCTTGCGAAAGAGGTGTCCGTACAGAGGGCGGAAATAACAAATCTGACATACCGCACATCGGATATGTCGGAGGTGGAAGCGGCAGGCGATAGCATCGCCGGGGGACAGCTTGCGTTCCCGGAGACGGAGGGCCCGCGTTCGACGGATGATAGGCAGGAGAGCGAGACCGTCGTGTATCTCATGGAACATATCCGCGAGCAGATTGAAAGAGAACTGGACGCAGTTGAGGAGAAGAAAGAGACTGTGTTTTCGGAGGAGGTCACGCACCGTACGGATGTTATGTCTGTGGATGAGACGGAGCGACAAGTTGTCCGCGAGACGATCCTGCATGTTCTGGACCGGATCGAAAGTGGTGAGAATCCGGATGATATTCTTTCTCATCGCGCATCGACGCAGGAGGGAATGGCGCGAGGAGCGTTTAATGACGAAGAAAAAGTGACGATGACAAATCTTCTGCATCGAATCCGCGAACAGGTGGAGACGGAGTTGTCAGAAACCGTTACCCTTGAGAGTGATGTGCGTAAGTCGGATACCACTCGCCGGGTGGATGGAAAGCCTGTTGGTGAGGAGGTCGACCGGTCTGTTCGCGAGACGATCACGCGCGTTTTGAACCGGATTGAGGAGAGTGAAAAATGGGAAAGAACGAATAGAGACGCGACTACACGGACACCGGAGGGAAAGAACATCGACCGTGCCACGCGGATACCGGAGGGAAAGAACATCGACCGTGCCACGCTGATTATGGAGGAAAAGAACATAGGCCGCGCTACGCGGATACCGGAGGAGAGAAACCGCAGTCAGGCTTCGCTGACATCGGAGGAGAAGACATACCCGCGGCAGGCTAAGGCCACTCTTTTACATCGTATCCACGAGCAGGTGGAGAGGGAACTGTCAGGAGATATGCTGTCCGAAGCCGGAGAGTCGAAGGTTAATGTGATCACTGAGACAGAGAAACAGGTCATCCGCGAGACGATCGCCCGTGTTCTGAGCCGGATGGAGGAGAGCGTGCATCCGGAAGAGATGGATAGCAGCCCGGGGGGATTGACACCGGGTGGGGAGATGTCCGTCCCGGAAGAAAACTATGTGACGATGCCCGGTCTTTTGTACCGGGTTCGTGAGCAGGTAGAGACAGAGTTGTCAGCGGACAACACGATCCGGGTTGACGTTCGCGAGACGATCACACAGCTTCTGAACCGGATAGAGCATAGAGAAATTCGTGTATTTGAGGAGAGCGAAGAGCGACGTGAGACGATCAGGCATATGATAAACCGTATCGAAGGGGAAATGACCTACGAGTGGCAGGATGTCGAGAGATTGACACTCGCCACGCCGCTTCGCGGGTTGGCAGTGCCGACGGCCCCGGCGCTGACGCTGGCAGACGCCGGCGAAACCAGGGGAGCCGATTTTTCGGATGATTCTTCAGGAACCGGAACTGACGTCATGTCATCGGAGGTCATCCGCGAACTGGATGATGTAATCTCAGAGATCCGTGAACGCGAGGGCGAGGAAGAAACCGTGATCATGGAGTTGAAAAATGATCTGCAAAAAGCCGTTGAGGAGATTCGGGAGATAAAGACGCAGACCGCGGAGTCAGAGGCCGCCCGGGACGAGGAAGAGAGAGATGCTCATCAGGAGGAAAAGGTTACCGAATTATTTGATAACAGTTTACAGTTGGAACGCCTGAGAAAAGGCTATTAAAGGCCTATTCGTCGCCGAACTGCGGCGGGTGGCCTTTTTTTGTGTCAAAAGGTTGACAAAGGGCGAGGCTTCGGATATAATGTAGAATGGTTTATTTTTCAGATTTAACTATTTTATAAAGAAAGGCAAGGTATAAAGCTATGGCAGTTGATTTGACTAAGTATGGTATTACTGATGTGACGGAGATCGTGCGCAATCCGTCTTACGAGGATCTTTACAAAGACGAGATGGATCCGTCTCTCACAGGTTTTGACAAGGGTGTGGAGACCGAGCTGGGAGCCGTTAACGTAATGACCGGTATCTACACCGGACGTTCTCCGAAGGATAAGTTCATCGTTATGGATGAGAATTCCAAGGATACGGTATGGTGGACCTCCGATGCGTATCCGAACGACAACCATGTAGCCAGCCAGGAATGCTGGGAGGCTGTTAAGGAGATCGCAAAGAAAGAGCTCTCCGGCAAGAAGTTGTATGTTGTGGACGCGTACTGCGGAGCCAACAAGGACACACGCATGGCTGTTCGCTTCATCGTAGAGGTGGCTTGGCAGGCGCACTTCATCAAAAATATGTTCATCCAGCCTACATCTGAGGAGCTTGAGA
>JAEEGM010000011.1 GCA_016280325.1 Eubacterium sp.
ATTCCTTGCGTCACGTTGCACGCACGGACAGTACCCGTGCTGCGCAACGACGCAAGCAAAATGACCCGGTCGTGATATTGGACACACCCCCTCCCCGTGAAGTAAGCCAAATGACTCAGTTAGGATACTGAACACATCCTCTCCCCGTGAAGTAAGCCAAATGACTCAGTCAGGATACCGAACACATCCTCTCCCGGAGAATGCCCAATCACATTCTTATGTAATGGTCTCGAGATGTCTCCATGATAAAGCGGTCTTTTTTCAGCGACATCACGAGGCGAAGGGTGTTGGCGTAACTTCCCTGCATCTGTTCTGCGAGCCACGCGAGCGATACCGGCGTCGTGCCGATCAACTCGAGAAGTTGTTGCTCTTCTGCTGACAGAGAGGACGAGTTGTCAATCGAACGTGTGATACCGTAATACTCAAGAATGTCATCCGGCGTAAGGACCGGGATGGCACCCTGTCGGATCAGCCGGTTGCACCCGACACTGAGTTCATCGCCAATCCGTCCCGGGATGACAAATACATCCTTCCCCTGATCGAGCGCCGCGTCCGCAGTGATCAGAGAACCGGAACGAATACGTGCCTCCACCACGAGAATCCCGTCCGAAAGGCCGCTGACGATCCGGTTTCGCATCGGAAAGTTCTGTGCCATGGCGCCATACGTCGTCGGATACTCACTGATCAATCCGCCCTTCTCTTTTAACGCGCGGTAGATCTTACTATTACACGACGGATAGCAGACTTCGACACCGCAGCCGAGAACGGCGAGAGTCTCCCCCTCCGCCTCCAGTGCGCCGCGATGTGCCCATCCGTCAACCCCCTTTGCCATTCCACTGATCACTACCATCCCGGCCTGCGCCAACCGGTAGCCGAATAGTCTCGCCATATCCCGACCGTAAGGCGTACAGTTCCTCGCCCCGACGATCCCGATTGCTTTTTTATTCGGATCCGGAAGTCTTCCATACAGAAACAAATGCTCCGGAGGATTGGGAATATCACGCAGTCGTTCGGGGTATTCCGTATCTTTTTTTCTTATAAAAATAATCGCTTGTTTTTTTGTTCTTTCATACTCGGAAATAATGTCTCTTCTATCCGCGGGATCGGCCAGTCTTTCGATCACGGCAGCCGGTATGCGATACCTTCTTTTCCCGTTATTATCCTTGTTCTTTCTTTCATTATATATAATAGAAGAAAAAGCATTCTTTTTCATTCGTAAATACACCTCATCGGAAGAGGATAAAAAGAGCGTTCGTATATCACCGAATATTTCTTCCAGAATAGACTTTCCGACCGGCCCCACGCCAACGATCTGTGCCAACCAAAAGTCCGCCAATACATCCATATTCATCAGCGCTCACCTCCCCAGTATTTTTTATTGATACTGCGTAGTGAGATCGCGCGTGCCAGATGATCGATCGTGATATCCTCACTCTCCATGGAATCCGCAATCGTACGCGCCACACGAATAATCCTGGTAAGCCTTCGCATACTGCATTGTTCTTCTTCAAAAAAGTCTTTTAAAAATGAGAGTTCCTCTTCACCGATCGGGCAATATTTTTCCATATCTTTTCCGGATAATTCTCCGTTATAAGAAAAGGTCTCACATTGATATCTCTTTCGCTGGATCGCAATCGTACGCGAGACACGCTCCCGGATCTGCTCCGAGGTCTCACCATGAGAACCGTACAGGCCAAAGGATGGCATCGATAGTTCCACACTCATATCCATCCGATCCAAAAGCGGCTCACTGACCTTGTCAAGATACCGATGAATCTCCCCTTCCGTGCAACGACATTTTTCACGATTCGGAAAGAACCCACAGCGACAGGGATTCATCGCCGCCATAAAAATACAATCACACGGATATGTCTCCGATCCTTCCACTCGGGAGATCGTCACGCACCCCTCCTCCATCGGTTGCCTGAGTACCTCGATGGTGGCCTTGGCATACTCCGGAAGCTCATCCAAAAACAATAGCCCCTTGGCAGCCAGTGTGATCTCTCCCGGTGTCGGTGTGCGTCCTCCTCCCGTCAAAGCGGTCTGCGTACATGTATGGTGCGGTGCGCGAAATGGTCGTTCCGTGATGATCGGTCGTTCCTTCGTCAGAAGTCCGCAGATGCTGTAGATCCTGGTGATCTCCAAACACTCCTCCATCGTAAGCGTCGGCATGATCGTCGGGATACGTTTGGCAAGCATGGTTTTCCCACTTCCCGGTGGTCCGATCATGAGAAGATTGTGTTTTCCGGAAACAGCGATCTCCGCCGCAAACTTTCCTTCCTCCTGACCGATAATGTCGGAAAAATCCTCCCTGGTCTGAAGGCGGTTTCGGAAGCTCTCAAACGACTCGCGGACAAGCGGTATCTCAAGCTCGCCCTTCAGATAAGCCGACACCTCCTCAAGAGAGGACACGCCGATTATCGTCACATCGTTCAGCACACCGGCTTCATAGACATTATCCGCCGGCACGATGAAACGGGTGAACCCCTCTTCTCTTCCCTTTAGAATCATCGCGAGGACTCCGTTCACGGTATGTACCACACCATCGAGTCCGATCTCCCCGATAAACATCGTATCCTTCTGAACACCATCGGGAAGATATCCGAAGGCAATCAAAAGAGCGACTGCGATCGGAAGATCGAAGCTGTTTCCTTCTTTTTTCAGATTGGCTGGTGAAAAATTGATTGTGATTCGCTTGGCCGGGAAATGATACCCGAGATTACCCACAGCGATACGGACGCGCTCTCTGGCCTCCTTAACCGCGGACGCCAGAAACCCGACCATCTCAAAGACCGGCAAACCGTCCCGGACATCCACCTCGATACGGATCACCCGTGCCGAGAAGCCCAAGACCTCTGCCGCATGAACATATGTATACATGTTTTCCCTCCTTCCGGAGGGCTTTTGTTGTTCCTACATCATACTCCACTTAACTTCTGCTTGTCAAGAATTTTTTTGATCTCATCCATAAAGGTGTTGACATCCTTGAACTCGCGGTACACGGAAGCAAAGCGGACATACGCTACCGGATCCAGCTCCTGAAGTTTGTCCATCAGAATCTCACCGATCGTCGAACTCGGTACTTCCTTTTTCCCGAGATTGAAGATCGTACTCTCAACCGAATCCACCAAAGAGTTGATCTGATCAACGGAGATCGGGCGCTTGATACACGAACGGAATACTCCCTTCTCTACCTTGGCACGATCATACGGCTCTCTCTCCTCATTTTTCTTGATGATGAGAAGCGGCATCGCCTCAAGTTTCTCATAGGTAGTAAATCGTTTTCCACAAGCAAGACACTCCCTGCGTCTGCGGATCGAGCTATTGTCGTCCGCCGGACGGGAATCGATCACCTTGGTATCTAAGGCTCCACAAACCGGACACTTCATATTGCGTACTCCTTCTACTTCGTGAGATACAAGATACTCTCACTTTTTGTTTTATGTCTACAACATATATTATATTTTTATCAGAAAAATATCATTTTGTCAAGTATTTTATTAGGATTCTAACTCCCCTAAGTAGTAAAATCCCTTATTTTCCACCAAACGGACATTGACATAACTCCCGATCCGGTCACCGGGAGCGACGAGATGCACCAAAGCATTGTTGCTCAGACGCGCGGAAACCATGGACGGATCGTGATCGTTCACTTCTTCGACCAGCGCCTCAAAGGTACCTCCCACACGGGCGGCGAACAGCGCTTCAGACTTTCTGTGGATCCGATCTAACAGTCGATCGAAACGCTCCCTGATGACATCGTCCGGCACCTCTCCTTCCATCCGGGCTGCCGGTGTTCCGGAACGCTTCGAATAGATAAAGGTATAGGCACTGTCATAGCCGACGCGGTCCACCACGTCCATCGTTTCCATAAAGTCCTCTTCCGTCTCGCCGGGAAATCCGACGATGATATCGGTTGTCAGAGCGATATCCGGAAGGCGGTCCCGTATTTTGTCAACAAGTGAAAGATATAACTCTTTATCATAACTGCGGTTCATTTTTCTTAAAATCCGGCTACTACCCGACTGAAGCGGAAGATGCAGATGATTGCATACCTTATCGCAGGTCGCCATCGCGTCGATCAGATCCTCGGACAGATCCTTCGGATGTGAGGTCATAAACCGGATGCGACGTAAGCCCTCAACCTCGTTCACCTGACGAAGCAGATCAGCGAAGTTCACGCGCTCCTCCTTGCTTACCGGACAGATCTTTGCACCACCGGATGCCGGATTCACGTCTATGTCGACAAAGGTCTTCCCGTAGGAATTGACATTCTGGCCAAGCAGCATGATCTCCGTCACACCCTCTGAGACGAGAGCGCGTACCTCCTCGAGAATCTCCTCCGGCCTCCGGCTCCTCTCCCGCCCACGCACATACGGCACGATGCAGTAGGAGCAAAAATTATTGCACCCGTACATGATATTCACGCCGGTCTTAAAAGGGTACTTCCTCTTGCCCGGCAAATCCTCCACAATCTCGCCGGGCTCCGCCCAGACGTCCATCACCCGTTTATCCGATGTGATCTGTTCATAGAGCAACTCCGCCAGCTTGTGGATATTGAAAGTTCCGAAGACGATATCCACAAAAGGATAACTCCTTTTCACCTTCTCGATCTCGTCCTCCTCCTGCATCATGCAGCCGCAAAGGGCGATCTTCATCATCGGGTGCTTCACTTTCTGGTTCTTCAAAAACCCCAGATGTCCATAGATCTTCTGGTTCGCGTTTTCTCTGACGGTACAGGTGTTGTAAAGCACAAAGTCGGCGTCAATCGCCTTACCGTCCTTCTTCTCATGGACACCACCCGGCACATAGCCGATGTACTCCAGGATTGCCGTCATCTTCTCGGAATCCTTGGCATTCATCTGACATCCCAGTGTCTCCGCAAAATACGTGAGCGGTCGTCCCAGACTCTCCTTCTCATCTTCCGCCCACTGTCTGCATTTTTTCATATAGTAATACTGTCTGGCTGGTTCCGAATCCGGCGCCGGCCCGAAAATATCGATCGTATCAAAAAGTGTCTGATTCCACATAAAAATTCCCTCATATTTCATAAAAGCATTCTGTTTCACACGTTCGCCAGGCATTAGTGTACCATACATCCCATAAAATGACAAGTGTAAGATTTTTTTCAAAAAGGTTGTCTTTATACCGAAAATGTGGTATCATATAAGAACGATTTATAGATGGTTCACAGGGCGAACGAAGGGTTTTCCGGTCGCCGAAAAGAGGGGGATATTATGGATACGGAAAAATCATTATCCTGCACTTGGATCATGGTCGATGAGGCCAAGTCGCTGATCACGGATGAATCGTTACCGTCCGAGATCATCAACAGGATCATGAAATATATGATGAACACGCTTCATCTCTACGCACTTCGCATTCATCAGCCGGCGAGCCGCAAGAACGCGACGCAGGTCACCTATGAGCTTCTTCAGACGGGTGTATACCGTCGTCTGAATCAGGTGATCTCCTTTTCCGCCGAGCGTATGGACATTATCAGTCCGAACACCGACACTCCTTTCTTCCTTTTTGATAGGGAAAGCGGGATCAATCCCGTGACCGGAACCGTCACGGATGATCGCGTGGCTCTTTTTATCAAACATTGCAAGCAGGGTGAGTTTCTGGGCTTTCTTGAAATGGCTTTTGAAGATGACTCCCGGTATCCAAGCAAAAAAGATATGGATGTCCTGTCCGCGTTGAAAGATATCCTTTTCGAACAGGTTTCCGTGTTCGAGTCCAAAAGGCGCGCCTCTTCCGATACGGTAGAATCCGAAGTACTTGACTATCTGTCCGGCCTGCATCGGTATGAAACCTTCTTGGACCGCCTGGATGAAGCGATCGATGAGTATGTCGATGACGATCACCAGATTGCCGTTATCTGCTCCGATATCACACACTTCAAGGTGATCAACGAAAACCAGGGTTTCCGAAAGGGTGATGAGCTCTTGCGGCTCTCCGGTAAGCTTATCGCAAATACAGAGAATCTGATCGACGCCTGCCGCTTCTACTCGGACAACTTTATCTTCGCGACCCGCGTCAGCAATCCGGATATCGACCAGGTGCGTTCCAAACTCGAAAGTAAAAATCATGAGAACTCCGAGGAATTGCAGAAGATCGTCAGCGACACACAGATCCGTGTCAATTCCGGTGTCTATATCATACGTGATCCCAAGATGGATGCCGCGTCTGCCATCAGTTATGCCAACACGGCGCGCAAACAGGCCAAGGCTTTCAAGGGCGTTCATTGTGTAATATTTACTGAAGAAATGATCGCTAAGATGAGGCGGAGTGAGGAACTCAACGATGAGTTGCCTCGTGCCATCAAGAATCACAATCTGTCCGTATACTATCAGCCGAAGATCGACTGCGACAGCGAGACCATCATGGGCGCGGAGGCTTTGATCCGTTGGCGCCGGGATGATGGTACCTTCGTATATCCGGATCAGTTCGTCCCGGAATTCGAGAGCAATGGAAATATCATTCAGCTTGACTACTTTGTCTATGATGAGGTATTCAAGTTCCTTCGCTCGCGCCTGGACTCACATCTTCCGGTGATCCCGATTTCCATGAACGTTTCGCGGAGGCACTTGGAGAACGAGGATATCCTCTTCTATATCCAGCATCTGATCACCAAGTATGATATGCCAACACAGTATATCGAATTCGAATTAACGGAAAGCATTTATATAGACAATATCGAGCCGGCGCTCCACTTTATGACGCGTTGCAATCAGATGGGCATCAAGGTATCCATGGACGATTTCGGCTCCGGTTACTCCTCACTGAACCTGATCAGTGAGATACCGGTTGACGTATTGAAGATCGACGGTGTATTTTTACACCGTGGCAAAGAACTCAAGCCCAACGACAAGATCGTTCTGAATAACGTGATCCGCCTGGGCAAGGAGTTAAATATGGTTGTTTTGTGCGAGGGCGTGGAGACACGCGAACAGGTTGACTTTTTGAAGGCTGCCGGCTGCGACATCATCCAGGGATACTTCTTTGCGCGGCCGATGCCCGAAGACAACTTCGAAGACTTTATCCTGAATTCTCATGAAGAAGACGAATAAAAAGAGGCTCCAACCGGAGCCTCCCAGACCGTAGACAAACCCGGTTTGGCGGAAAATTCCACTGAACCGGGTTTTCTCGTTATTTTTCCTGTTTTAGCATGCAATTGGTAGATTTTTAGGAAAATAGCGAAAAATAGTGGGGATTATCCCCTTCTTTTTTAGGATTCTTGCCAGTTTCTTTAGATTCATACACGCAAAGGTTAGCCCG
>JAEEGM010000012.1 GCA_016280325.1 Eubacterium sp.
GCGTGTTAATAATTAGAAAAAAAATTCCCTGGCATTATCCAAATGCCAGGGAATTTTTTTTGCTCTTTTTAACTAAATGTCAGAGTTTTTAATTGCGTCTTTTTATTTCCCTTATATATGAGATACAAGGCATGTGTTCCATCCGGTATGGTGACCTCACCCTCGCAGCTAATCCATGCCATCGGATCCTCCGCAACCGGCACTTCGATCCGACCGACGCTCTCGCCATCCGGTGTGAGTCGTATATCAAAAGCTCCCGCGATCGCTGCACCGTCAGAACCGGTAGCTTGCGAATCCGCATCGCCGATACCCCAAGAGTCATTCCCGAAACCATCTCCTGCAGGTGCGTTGGCCTGCTCGAATCCCTCCTGATCCGTCCGTTCATCGACGCGTAACGGCGCGTCCAAAACAACAAGATTCTCCGGCGTTTCCTCTCTTGCCTGAATGCTTATTATTTTGACAGAAGAAAATGAAAAATACTTGTATCCGATCAGTGTATCGTTCTCGATCTCGCCGATGAAACGATCCTCACCGAGATGGGTGATATTCGGAAAGTTATCCTTGAAAATACTGTTGGACCCATGCGGCATGCGATGGTTGGTCAGGTTGCAGCAGATCACGGCCGGATAGGAACCTGACGCGGGCAGCGGTCCACCGTTCAGTCCACAGCTGGTCATCTCCACCTGGCGGATACTTCCGTCAGACTCGATACAAATCTCTTCGGCACAAGACTGTCTGCTGTAGTCAGACTTATGTGTCAGACGGTGGAAAAATACATACCACTTGCCATTGATGCACTCGATGCTGCCGTGTGTCGTACCGGTCATATTCAGACGATCCTTCGCCTCGCGTCCATGGAATCCGATATCGCCGTTTGATACGATCGTTCCGCCAAATACGAAGTCGCGATCCGGCTTGTCGCTGGTCGCGTAACAGAGCTCGTGATTCAGCCACGAGGAATAGATAAAGTAATATTTGCTTCCGATCTTTCGGATGGAAGCACCCTCGAAAAACGGGTGCGCTTCAAAGGAAGTCCCTCTCGTATCATACGGGATGATGTGTTTGGCTTCTTCCTTCACGGTGACCATGTCATCTTCCAGGACGAGCATGGAGGGACCGTTGATACTGTCTTCTTTATAACTGAGTATTTCTTCACGCGTCCGGTTGAACATCTTCATTTCGTCTTCAAGACGGCCATTAGTGAGAAAGTCCTCTTCCAGTTCATAAGAATACTGCGTGCCATAGTAGAGGCGGATCACACCGTCGTCATTGATCACAGCGGGATCAAAGCAGACGTATTTTTGCATCGGTGAGCCGTCCGGATTTTTCACAAAGCCAAGGTATTCATAAGGTCCGGCAGGTGAGTCACCCACAGCGACAGAGATCGGTCCGTAGTATCCGCCGTATCCGTAGTCGCCGCCCATGGCATAGTAAAGATAGAAGCGTCCGTCATTTCCCTGCACGACGTCCGGTGCGTACATATACTTTCGGTTGGGGTAATCCGGATCCTGGTCCGACCGATAGATCACTCCTTCGTAGCGCCAGTCTGTCAGGTCGGTCACCGGAGCCGAGTAGGTCACATAGTCCCGCATACAGTAGGTGTAACCACCCTCTTGATCATGGGAGCCGAACACATAAACACGGTCACCGAACACATGCGGCTCGGCATCGGGGATGTATTCATCGATTGGCAGATAGGGATTACAAACAGTCTTCATCTTTTCCTCACATCCCGGAGCGTGGCGTGGTTGCCTATGACACTCCTTTACTAAAAATCAAGGCACTTTATATGTCTTAGTTTTGCTGTCGTTATAGCCATCCATCGTAGCGTAAATCTTGATGGTGGCGCCTTTTTTCAGTTTCTTTTTATAGAATTTTCTAAGCTTAAGTGTGTAGGCTTTTTTCTTGTTACAATTCACTAAAAATTCACGGTCGGCAAAGAGGATATGGATCGTCGCTCCTTTCGTTCCGGTACCTTTCAATACCCCCGTTTTTTTGTTGATGGATTTCAAAACCGGTGTTTTTAATGTCGGAAGCACAAAGGCCTTTGCGGATGTAAATTCATCGGTTGCCGTATTCAGGTGATAGAAGTTCGGAACGGTGTCGGATTCACTCTTGGTTCCGGTCGTGTACCAGCTGACGATGCCATCTTCTGAGACGTGTGGTTGGCAGTCGGAGAGATAGGCTTCGATCGTTTTTACACTGCTGACGATGGAGCCGGTTCCGTCAACGATCGCATAACGCGCTTTTTTCACGAGGTCGCCATCCTTTGAGAATACCTGCCAGCGGATCAGATAGCGACCGTCAGACAGGCGCGTCAGCATCGGAACACCGTAGGTGGAATCCGCGTCCGGGGTATCCAGTGTCGTGATCTTCAGCGTGCCGGTCCCGACCTCATCCTTGCCGATCGTACCGAGGTAAATGCTTCTCTGAGAGGAGTTACCTCCCTGGTTATACGGGATCAGGCATGTCGTGTCGCTGACGGCGAAACCGCCGAGGGAAGTTTTGGTGGTCTTGTCGCCGATATCTCCCGGGAAGGAGAGAACCGTCTGTACAGTAGTTGGATTGTTCAGGCTCTCACCTGCATTATTCGCATACTTGGCGAGGAAAATACCGCGAGGGGAAGCGTCTCCGTGGTCGAGCGTATAGACATCAGCTCCCTGAATATCGATGAACTGGTTGAAGGAGTGTGAGCAGTAGCCGTTCTTTTCTTCGCTCACATCGAATAAGAAATCGGTGGTGGCTCCGGTTTTTTGATTGAAGGTGAACCGGAGATTGGCCTGATGATTGTAGCCGTCGGTGGACTTATACATCTCGTGACAAGTGTACACATAGAGCATATCACCGTACTCCGCGCACCTCAGTGAGCCGTACTTGAAGGGAATGGTGGTCTTGATCTGACGGAGGTTAAACGCGTTTTTGACCTCCCATTTTTTATCATATTGGACGATACGGATGACCTGGCAGGTATCCTTCTGCGATTCATTTTTCTGTCCGAGAAAAATGTAATTATATGTGTTTCCGAGATAGACACCTCCGAAGAGGGGCTTGCCATAAGTCTGACCGCTATAGTCATCCATCGGAACGTGCATGTCGAGAGTCTTGGCCTTCCGGATCTGGTGATCCGAGGGGCTGTAGGTCTCGATCCGAACCTTCCCATTTTCTTCATTGGCTTCGATCCTGGTCAGATTGCCGTCCTCATCGGTCGTCAGATAAGAGGCAGTCGGTGAAGCCCAGTATCCGTACGGCGTGTAGTTATAGGCCCATTCGCCGGCAGTGGTCATCGAGCCGTGGATCGAGTCGCTCTTCATCGGAGAAGGAGCGGTCGCGGCAGTGGCCGGTGTGCCGGAAGTCGTGACCGTCGCGCTGAGAAGTAGCAACGCAGCTGTCAGAAGTCCCGTGATCATGTGCCTTACAGGTGAATGTGTCTTTCTCATATATCCTTCCTTTCTCCCGTTTTTGGCGGGATTCCGGTTCGCCACGCGGGAACCGAAAGGGTGTATTTTATTCAATGACTGAAACCGGGGTGTGTAAGATTGATTATACATCTATTTTTACTTGAAATCAACGAATTTTCGTAAAGTTTCGCCTATTTTTACTTGCATTTACCTATGATTTTTGGTATACTACATCTTGTAGTGTATATGGAGGCAGTGCGCTAATGGTACGTTTCAAAAATGTGCTTCGGAGCCTGCGTCTGAAAACAAATCAAATCTTAGGAGGTTTTCGTAATGAAAAACAAAGCTGGCACAATATGCGTGCTCGTAGGTGCGGTGCTCGTTCTTTTGGGTCTGTTCCTTCCATTCCGTTCTATGTCAAGTGAGATTACAGACAAGCTTTCGGCATCCGGTTTGGGAGATGCCATGGGGAGCAGTTCCATTAATCTGTTCACACCGCTTACGATCGTCTGGATTGTTGCTGCGATTGCGGCAGTCATTTTTGCACTTGTTGGAAACAAGGTTATTACTCTGATCACTTCACTTGTTGCCGGAGGCGGTATGCTTCTTTCATTCTTCGTCAACAGCGGCGGTGAGGAGATGGACATGATCAATTCTCTTGGAGCGATTGCCGGTGTCACCGGTGAGCTCATGCCGAAAGGACTTGGTTATTGGTGTGCACTGATCGGTGGTATCGTAATGATTCTTGCCGGCCTGTTTTACTTCATTACTACCAAGAGTACGAAAGATACAGGCGTTCAGGAGTAATCCTACGGTCGTCGTGTGATAGACATGAATTGAAAAGAGGCATCCGGTCGGGTGCCTTTTTTACCAAGTAGATAACGAGCGGGAGCGATGCTCCGGAACGGAGGGAACGATGAACGAAGAAAAGCAAAAACGAGCTCACGACTTTGCGGTAATGTATGCCCGGTTTGCCTTGGACAGGACCAACGATGTGTATGCCAGCAAGCCCGGAGAGACAGCGATCGACTTCGCGATTGCATCCTACATGGCTGCGAGAGACCGGTTTATCAACGCGACACCGAATTAAGGATAGGACATCAACATGGAATTTAAGTCGATAAAAAAGGTTCACAGTGGGCATTTTATCCACCGCTATGACATCACCTATGAGACGGCATCCGGGCAGGACAAGGTCTATGAGATGATCAGTCGGAAGGGTGATATCAGCAGTTTTGAGGAACTTCATGGTACGAAACCGGATGCGGTAGTGCTGATCCTGACTGATGCGGAGGATGAGCATATTCTTATAAACCGTGAATTCCGTCTGGCGACAGGGCGGTGGATATACAACTTTCCGGCAGGCTTGATCGACGGTGATGAGTCGCCGGAAGAGGCGGCCAAGCGGGAACTAAGGGAAGAGACAGGGTTGTCTCTCGATGTGGTGAAGAATGTGATTCCTCTGAGTTTCAGTGCTGTCGGATTTGCCAACGAAACCAACGTCTGTGTCGTAGGCACGGCGTCAGGTACGATCCGCCCGAGCGACTCTGAGGTGGAGGAGATCGAGGCCGGATGGTACAGTCGGGCTGAAGTCAGAGAACTTCTGAAGGATCAGCTCTTTGCGGCTAGAACTCAGTCATATTGTTATCTGTGGTGTAAGTAAAAAAAGGAGGCAGTCATGGAAGATTTTAAGGACAAGTCAATGCAGGAATTGCTCCCGTATATTCTGGGGGCGGGCGGAGCATTTATCGTGCTTATCGGATGCTTTTTGCCGTTTTATTCTATTCTTGGTTTCAGTGTCGCGTTTGCGTCAGCAGGCCTGGCATTTATTATCGTGCTCTTCGGAATTCTCGCGACAGGTGCTCTTGTCGTAATTGAGTTTTTGAAGAAAATGCCGCTTCTCAGATGGTGTGTAGTTCCTGCGGGAATCGCGTTGCTCGTTATTTTCCTTAACATGGTTAATTCGGGAGGGATCGGAGCCGGAGGACTTTCCATCGGGGCGATCCTGATGCTTCTCGGAGCGGCTGCGGCAGTAGCCGGCGGTGTACTCGGATTCGTCTGGAAGACAGGTGGAGACAACGGCGATGGTGGTGTGAATAACAACATGAATAACACGACCCCGCCTGACACGAATACTCCTGAGCAATAAAAATAAGCGCATATGCGGAGTCGCGTCATGAGGCGCGGCTCCGTTTTTTGCGCTTATGCGCTCGTCCGCTTGACCGATTCTATGATTTGATGTAAAATAGAGGCTGTGTTTGTGAAAAAAGACTTTCAGGAGGAAAGAATAAATGAGAGAAAGCGGTATATTATTCCCGATTTTTTCCGTGCCGTCAAAGTTCGGGATCGGCGCGCTATCCAGGGAAGCGTATGAGTTCGTAGATTTTTTGGAGAAGTCCGGGCAGGGCTTTTGGCAGATACTGCCGATCGGACCGACGGGTTTCGGTGATTCGCCGTATCAGAATGTGTCGGCTTTTGCCGGGAACCCGTACTTCATTTCATTGGAGACCTTGATTGAGGATGAACTGCTTACCTGGGACGAGGTGAATGCCTGCAACTTCGGAAGTGACGAGACGAAGGTGGACTACGGCGCAATCTATGAGAGCCGTCGTGAGATCTTGAGTAAGGCCTATGAAAAGTTTGGCGAGAAGCTGGAGGCTTCGAAAAAGGACAAATCGATAACCGCGGGTTCGGCTATCCCGAATGGTATCACGATGCCGGAGAAAAAGAGTGCCGATGGTAAGGCTGCTGATAAAAATGCCTCTGACAAGAAGACATCCGATGAGAAAAAGCAGATATCTCTTGCCGAGGAATTCGGGGCATTTTTAGAGATGGAGAGCTACTGGCTTGAGGATTACGCTCTGTTCATGGCACTCAAGGAGAAGGCCGGCGGCGTATCATGGCTCGACTGGGAGGATGATCTTCGCAAGCGTGAGAACAAGGCAATCGAGAAGGCAAAGAAGGAACTTGCGTATGAGATGGGGCTTTACTATTTCGAGCAGTTTGAGTTCGACCGTCAGTGGCGCGCACTCCGTGCTTATGCCAACGCGAAAAATGTCAAGATCATCGGTGATATCCCGTTCTATGTAGCGATGGATTCGTCGGATACCTGGGCACATCCTGAGGTGTTCCAGATGGACAAGGATCTGAAGCCGACGGTTGTAGCAGGGTGTCCACCGGATGCGTTTTCTCCGACCGGACAGCTCTGGGGTAACCCGATTTATGATTGGGATGCTGAGAAAAAGAGAGACTATGATTGGTGGCTCAGACGTATGTATCGTACGTACGCGTTCTATGATGTCATCCGTATCGATCATTTTCATGGGTTCTGCGACTACTACGCGATTCCGTACGGAGACGAGACCGCTGAGAAGGGTAAGTTGAAAAAGGGCCCTGGCATCGATCTTTTCAATACGTTGAAAAAGAAGGTTGATAACCTCCGAATAGTTGCCGAGGATCTCGGAAACAATACACCGGAGAATGAGAAGCTTCTCGCGGATACCGGCTTCCCGGGCATGAAGGTTCTGCAGTACGGCTTCACCAGTTGGGACAGCTACTATGTGAACCATCGTCATATCAACAACTGCGTAGTCTATACCGGAACGCATGACAACACACCGACGCGTGCGTGGTGCGAGGAGATCAGCGAGGGCGAGCGTGATTTCACCCGTCGTTATATCAACTCGATGAATACGGACTTCGGAGGACTGACCTGGGATCTGATCCGTGAGGCGTATCGTTCGGTGGCGGACCTGTGTATCATCCCGCTTCAGGATTATCTGTGCTTCGGTCGTGAAGCCAGGATCAACACGCCGGGGGCACCGGAGGGGAACTGGCAGTGGCGTCTGAGACCGAACTTCCTGTCGCAGGAATTGGCGAACAGCATCCGGGGATTGGCGGAAGTGTACTCAAGAATTCCGAAGGAACCGGAGACAGAGGAGTGATTAGATGGCTTGCTTCCGGAATTATGTAGTATGGATTCAAGACAGAAAGTGCAAAGCGTTAATCTGAAATAAAGAATAATACAGAGAAATGGAGGAAACAAACTATGAGTAATCCTATTGTAACCATAACCATGGAAAACGGAGATGTGATGAAAGCGGAGCTTTATCCGGATATCGCACCGAACACGGTTAACAATTTTGTTTCACTGGTGAGCAAAGGCTTTTACGACGGGCTGATTTTTCACCGCGTGATTGAGGGCTTCATGCTCCAGGGAGGCGATCCGGAGGGAACCGGTATGGGCGGCCCGGGGTATCAGATTCCCGGCGAGTTCTCAAGCAACGGATTTGAGAACAATTTGAAGCACACCCCCGGTGTTCTTTCGATGGCTCGTTCGATGATGCCGGATTCGGCCGGCAGCCAATTTTTCATCATGCACAAGACCTCACCGCATCTTGACGGTGAGTATGCGGCCTTCGGCAAGGTGATCGAGGGAATGGATGTCGTGGACAAAATTGCTACGGTATCGACTGAACCGGGATCGGACAGACCGTACGAGAATCAGGTGATGAAGACAGTCGCGGTCGAGACCTTTGGTGTGGACTATCCGGAGCCGGAGAAGTCGTGAGTACAGACAGTTTATGATCATTACAGAGCCGATACCGGAATTCATGGGTGTCGGTTCTTTTTTAGGAAGATTTTTCTTGATTTCCTATATAATGTATGCTAGAATGTATGAGTTAAACTTGATATTTTTTAAGGAGTGCCCCAAAAATGGGCTCTTCGAGTGTGAAAGGAAGTAGAAAGACGATGAACAAGATCGTAAAAAAGGAGCCCCTGAATCCTACAGTTGTACGTATGGTAGTTGAGGCACCGCTGATCGCGAAGAAGGCGGAGCCGGGGCAGTTTATTATCTTCAGGGCAAAGGAGGACTCCGAGCGTATTCCGCTGACTATCGCGGCATCGGATCCGGAGGCTGGCACGGTCACCATTATCTACCAGATTGTGGGCGCGGGCGTGATGGAGCTTGATTCCCTGAACGAAGGTGAATATATCCATGATTTCGTCGGACCGCTCGGTAAGGAGACAGAGACCGACGGACTGAAAAAAGTTGCTGTAGTCGGCGGTGGTGTCGGCTGCGCGATCGCGTATCCGGTGACGAAGAAGCTTCATGATCTTGGTTGTGAGGTGCACGCCATCGTCGGATTCAGAAACAAGGATCTGGTGATCCTCGAGGATGAGTTCAAGGCGGCTTCCGATAAGTACGTGATGATGACCGATGACGGCAGCTACGGAGAGAAAGGTCTCGTGACCGACGCTCTGAAGAAACTGATCGAGGAGGGAAACGAGTACGATGAGGTTATCGCGATCGGACCTTTGATCATGATGAAGTTTGTCTGTCTCACTACGAAGGAATACGGCATCAAAACTATCGTCAGCATGAATCCGATCATGGTTGACGGCACGGGTATGTGCGGATGCTGCAGACTGACGGTCGGCGGCGAGACGAAGTTTGCCTGCGTGGACGGTCCGGATTTTGACGGACATGAGGTGGATTTCGATGAAGCCATGAAGCGTGGCGGTGTTTATAAAGAGTTTGAAGCGAAGGCCAGAGGGGCTTCCTGCAATCTCCTTAAGATGGGTTGAAAAAGAAGATGAGCAGAGCTTGTCGCCGGGCGGCAGGTGTGCTGAAGATATGGAGGAATGATCATGCCAAATATGGATCCGAAAAAACACGAGATGCCGGTGCAGGAGCCGAATGTCAGAAACAGAAACTTTGACGAGGTAGCACTTGGTTATACTTACGAGATAGCTGTAGAGGAAGCGCAGAGATGTCTGAATTGTAAAAATAAACCCTGCGTGGAGGGCTGTCCGGTAGCAGTACAGATTCCTGACTTCATCGCGTGCGTAGCGAATGAGGATATGGAGGGCGCTTTTGATATTCTGAATAAATCCACATCTCTGCCTGCTGTTTGCGGTCGTGTTTGTCCGCAGGAGACACAGTGTGAGCAGAAGTGCGTACGTGGTATCAAGGGAGAGCCGGTAGGTATCGGACGTCTTGAAAGATTTGTTGCTGACTATCACAGAGAGCACAGCACGGAGAAGCCGGTGCAGCCTGAGAGCAACGGTCATAAGGTTGCTATTATCGGTGCCGGTCCTTCGGGACTGACGGCAGCGGGTGACCTTGCGAAGCTCGGCTACAAGGTAACCATATATGAAGCACTTCACGTGGCCGGGGGTGTGCTTAGTTACGGAATTCCTGAGTTTCGTCTGCCGAAGGCCATCGTAAATAAAGAGGTTCAGAACCTTATTGATATCGGTGTTGATATCGAGACCAACATGGTCATGGGTAAGGTCCTTACCATCGACGAACTTTTCGAGATGGGCAACGAGGCAATCTTCGTTGGTTCAGGAGCCGGACTTCCGCGCTTTATGAATATTCCGGGCGAGAGTCTGAACGGTGTGTACTCAGCGAATGAGTTCCTGACCCGTATCAACCTGATGAAGGCATACAAGCCGGATTCCAAGACACCGATCCAGCATGCGAAGAAGACCGTCGTTGTCGGTGGCGGAAACGTAGCGATGGATGCGGCACGTTCAGCGATGCGTCTTGGCTCCGATGAAGTATACATCGTATATCGACGTGGCATGGAAGAACTTCCGGCACGTAAGGAAGAGGTTGAGCACGCGCAGGAAGAAGGGATTGTTTTTAAGACATTGCATAATCCGGTGGAGATCCTGGGCGATGAGAACGGAAATGTATGTGGTATCCGTTGTATAAAAATGGAACTGGGTGAGCCGGATGAGAGTGGACGTCGTCGTCCGATCGAGGTGCCGGGCTCTGAGTTTGAGATCGAGTGTGACTCTGTCATCATGTCGATCGGAACTTCCCCGAACCCGCTCATCTCTTCGACGACACCGGGACTGGATACCAACAAGAGAGGCTGCCTGATCACACAGGATGACAGCGGGCTTACCACTCGTGAGGGCGTGTATGCCGGTGGTGACGCGGTTACCGGAGCAGCTACCGTTATCCTGGCGATGGGTGCCGGTAAGTCAGCGGCAGCGGCTATCGATGAGTATATTAAGAGCAAATAAGCATAGCAAAAGAGGGTGTATTTTTGCACCCTCTTTTTTGTAAAAAACCGCATGAAATCTGTTGACAAGAATACAGGTATAGTGTAAACTGAACGATGTAATGTAGTATTGAAAACCACGAGCGAGGAAACTGATGAACATTCCGAAGAAAATGCCCATATCCAACTTCGTCTCCGTGAAGGAGGATAATAATGGTATGTTGAAGGAAATCTCATTCAAGAATGAAGACACCTTCAACTTTGCCTTTGATATTGTGGACGCCATCGCGGAGCGCGAGCCGGACAGAAGGGCGATGATCCATATCTCCAGAGATGGGGCGGAGCGCATCTACACGTTCGGCGACATGAAGCGGCATTCCGCACGTGTGGCGAACTATTTAAGTTTTCTCGGAATTGAAAAAGGTGACCGGGTGATGCTGGTTCTGAAGCGGCATTATCAGTTTTGGTTTATCCTTCTCGCGCTTCACAAGATCGGTGCCATCGCGGTGCCGGCGACGAACCTGCTTCTTAAGTCGGATTTTGAATATCGCTTTAAAAAGGGAAAGATCGATGCCGTGATCTGTACGGTGGACGGTGATGTTTCTTTTGAGATCGATAAGGCGGCCAAAAGTTACAAGGGGCTGAAGCAGAAGATCATGGTGGGCGGACGTCGCTCGGGATGGCGGAGTCTGAATAAAGATGTGCGTTATTTTTCCTCGCATTTCGCGAAGCCGGAGGGTGAGAGTTACGCTGGAGGCAAGGATCCGATGGTGATGTTTTTTACCTCGGGAACTACGGAGTATCCGAAGCTTGCGATGCACAATTATTGCTATCCTTTGGGGCACTATATCACGGCTAAGTATTGGCATTGTGTAGAACCGGATGGTGTTCATTTTTCCATATCCGATACCGGGTGGGCGAAGGCTCTCTGGGGTAAGCTCTATGGTCAGTGGATGTGCGAGACATGTCTTTTTACGTATGACTTTGACAAGTTTGACGCGAAGGAAATCCTTCGTATGATCGATCATTATAAGATCACGACTTTCTGTGCACCACCAACGGTGTATCGGGTTATGGTGCATCTGAAATTGGAGAATTATGACCTTGGCAGTCTTAAACATGTGACGACGGCCGGGGAGGCGCTGAATCCGGAGATTTTTGATAAGTTCAAAGCCAAGACCGGTCTTTCTATCATGGAGGGGTTCGGTCAGACGGAGACGACGCTCACGATCGGAAATCTCGTAGGCACGGAGCCGCGGCCGGGATCGATGGGCAAGCCGTCACCGCTTTATGATATTGAGTTGATGCTGCCGGACGGTACGACTGCCGAGAACTATGAAGAGGGCGAGGTCGTGATCTATGTCGGTGATCCGGAGCTCGGTGAGGAGCATCCGCCGAATGGACTTTTTCTCGGGTATTTTGAGGACGAAGAGCGTACGAACGCTGTTTGGCGAGAGGGTTATTATCACACCGGAGATACAGCCTATATTGATGATGACGGATACTTCTGGTACGTTGGTCGAACGGACGATCTGATCAAGTCCAGTGGTTATCGCATCGGACCTTTCGAGATAGAGAATGAGATCATGAAGCTGCCGTATGTGCTTGAGTGCGCGGTGACAGCGGTGCCGGATCCGATCCGTGGACAGGCGATCAAGGCGAGTATTGTTCTTGCCAACGGGATCGAAGCGTCGGATAAGCTCCGTGCGGATATCATGAAGTCTCTCAAGAAAAATATTGCTTCTTACAAGTGGCCGAAGGTGCTTGACTTTACGTCGGAACTTCCGAAGACGTTTTCGGGCAAGATCCAGCGTAAGGAGATCCGCAATCGTGACTACGAGGTGGAGAAAAAGTCAAAAGGTAAGAACGAAGACTGATAATAAAGTAGTAAAAAATATACGTTGCAAGCGAAGCCGTCGATTCTTTATGAAGAATTAGCGGCTTCGTTGTTTTTATGTGCGTGGTGGGGGGGGCAGTGGGCCGGCCATCTGGCTTGTCTTTGATCCTTACCCACGGTGGGCGGCACGAGTGTAACGCCTCGTGGCAATTTTTGGTACTCGCACCGTGTGCCGCAAGAGAATTTCCGACCTATTCTTGATTTTGTGCGTTTATGTCGGAAAATTGATTGCGGCACGCGGTGTGCGAGTGCCGGGGTCCTTTTAATATCATTTTTTCTTTAGCAATAGTTGAAAAAAAAGAGCATCTATGATAATATGGGAGAAGTTGAGTATGGTTATAATGACATTGAGGCCGAGACGGCCGTAAAGAAGTATTGGGATAATGAAAGATAAAGAAAAAAGGATTGGAGATTAAGATGAGCCAAATGAGTGAATCGATCGTAGTGACTGGGATGGGAGCGATCACGCCGATCGGAAACAGTGTTTCAGAGTATTGGAAAAATGTCACCGCCGGGGTGTGCGGTGTAGGACCGATCACCCGGTTTGATACGGAGGATCTGCCGGTGAAGATCGCGGCTGAAGTTAAAGACTTTGAGCCGACGGACTATATGCCGAAGAAGCTTACAAGGGAGATGGATCCCTTTATGCAGTTCGGATACGCAGCGGCAATCGAGGCGCTGAATCAGGCGGGTGAGGTACTGGCGGAGGATGGTTCTGCCGGAGCGTCATCAGATAAAAGAATAGCGGAGTCTACACGCATGGGTATCGTCATAGGAACTGCGCTAGGCGGCATCACACCGATCAGTGAGACTCAGGACGGTATATCTAAGGGCGAGCATAAAAAGGTAAGCCCGCGATTTGTACCGAAGATCATAGGGAACGAGGTGGCCGCGCAACTCGCCATTGCCAGAGGATATCTCGGACCATCACTTACCGTCAGCACAGCGTGCTCATCGGGCGGCGACGCTATCGCGACCGGCTGTATGCTCCTGATGAGTGGTCAGGCGGATGCGGTGCTTGTGGTCGGAGCGGAGTCTGCACTCTGTCCACTGTTTATCAGGGGTTTGGTTTCAGCTCATGCACTCTCAACCAACAATGACGATCCGCAGGGAGCATCGAGACCTTTCGACAGAGATCGAGATGGGTTCCTGATTGGAGAAGGTGGTGGAGCGTTGGTACTTGAGACTGCATCGAATGTGAAAAAGAGAGGCGCCACAGCCCTTGCCAAGGTCGTAGGATTTGCCAACTGCACCGATGGTTATCACGTAACCAGCCCGCATCCGGATGGGATCGGTGCGATCTTCTGTATGGAGCAGGCGCTGAAGCATGCAGAACTTAAGCCGGAAGATATCGGTTACATCAACACACACGGAACCTCAACGCCGGTGGGAGATCCCATCGAGACACAGGCGATCGCGAAAGTGTTCGGCGGAGAGGATCCTGCGCAGAGTGAGACACTGAAAAAGATGGCCGTCACTTCGACCAAGGGGGCAACCGGACATATGATGGGAGCCGGAGGAATTACGGAGGTGATCACCTGCATTCAGGCGATCCGTACGGGTGTGATTCCGCCGACGCTGAACCTTGAGAATATCGACGAAGCATGTTTCCCGCTGAACTACGTACCGAAGACATCGCAGACGGCGGATATCCGCTACGCGATGAGCAATTCATTTGGCTTCGGCGGCCAGAACTCGAGTGTGATTGTCGGCAGAGTATAATAGGAGCAGTATCGCACATAAAGAGAACCCCGATCAAACGATCAGGGTTCTCTTCTCTTGTCTTCTATATCTCATTCATTATCCCAATACTTCTTTACGGCCTCCTCAGCCTCACTGTCACTATAACCATACTCAGCTACTATCGCCTCCGCCGCATCTGCCTGGGATCCGCTTAACCTTCTATATGTATCAATTAGGATTTTCACACCTTTTTCTCTCTCGGCCGCTGTTACGCTTGCCGTCACACTCTCCGTCACGCTTGCCGTCACATCCGCCGTCACATCGCGAATCAACTGGGCCTCATGGTTCCTCGATATAATCTCTTCATCAAAAAGAATTGAGTACATGCTGATAACCTCCTTCTCACGTTTTTCGAAGTATTCTTTCATAATGTTTCTGTCTTTACATATTTTGATGGTATTTTTGATTGCCTCAGGTGTCCTTCCATGGATTCTCTGTTGCTCATCGTGCACCTTGGCGAAGTCGACATACTGGCTGATCACATCATCTTTACCAGTTCCATAGAGCACCCTTACTCTTAC
>JAEEGM010000055.1 GCA_016280325.1 Eubacterium sp.
ATTCTGGTACCATTTCCCATGACTTTCGTGTCCCAGATATCTACGTTTTTCAGGTTGTCCAAATAACTCTCCGCCAGTGCATTGTAATTTTTGGCTTTTTTAGGTATTTTATTTAGCGCATTCGTATAACGAGTATTAAAAATATCTTTTCGCTCGTCAAATATTTTTTTGGCTGCCCCGTCAAGCCCTAGTCCATTAAAGGAACTGTTCACGGTTTTGGTAACGGTTTTGATATAGTTAGCAATCAATCCGGCTCCTACCGCGCACGCAACAGATCCCACGGCTGTAACGATGGCGACGCCCTTCGCAACCCAGCTGTTTGCCAACGCGTCGACCCAGGTGAGACCGTCATCATTGCTGAAATGACGTGCCGTGGATGTGACAGCAACGCCCCCCTTAAATGTCTCCCGGTCGACACCGACATAGACAGACAGAGGTTCCTTTTCACTGAGCCCTTCAATCATGTCGTCTTTTACTGTTTTAACAATTTTTATCTCATTTTTCTCTTTATCCGAAGCCCTGGCAATGATTTTCTGTATTTTTCCGGATTTGTATTCATTGATAACGCTGGCATTCAAGGCGTCCAAAAGCAGGGTGAAGAGGCTGACACTCTGATTGACAGCACTGATCTGCCCATCACTTAGGGAAGCGGCCAGGGGATAGAGTTTTCGGATACCGTCTCCCTGAAAAACCTCAGATGACTGATCGAAAAACTCTGCCAGAGTGGCATCTTCATAAGGATAGAGCCCCAGTGTGTTCAGAAAAACATACTCATTGAGGAAAGTATTCACTTCCGAATTGTCCGCGTTCTCATCAAGGAATTTTTCCAGAGTGGCCTCATCCATGTTTGTTATATCCCACTCCTTGAGTTTCTCACGCTCACCGATAAAATGCTGCCGGATATCGTCCCAGTTTTCAGCTAGAATTACAGCGTCCTCCTTGTACTTTTTATCCAGGGTACGAAGCGCCTTACTGTTATCCTTGTTGCAGGCTTTCAGCGCCTTCTTCTTCAGGGCCTGGTAACTTCCAAGTTTACTCATGCGATCCATCCACGTCGAATTCTCGGTATCGCAGGCAACCGCAAGCTGTTCCTGGATCATCAGGACGACCTGCCCGTTGGCCTGCATCAGAAGCTTCGTCAGCGCATCATCACGGATCGTCATCAGGAGGTCACCGAGAAGTTCACCGGAATCGTCCTCCTTGTAGGAGTTCATATAATCTCTCGCCTGAATAGCAGTCGGAGTATTGTTCTGAACATTGACGCGGTACTCATCGATCATGTCCTTCATATCGGAGACCATACGGGAGTACATTCTTTCCTGCTCCTTGAGGAGCTTCTCGTACTCGCCCAGGGCGTAGTTGCCCCGCTCGTTCATCACGGCGAGATCCGTCACAGCCTCTTCCTGTTCCGTTGTTGTCGCGTATCCCAGATAAACACCGACTTCTTTTTTCAGAGCTCCGCCGGCATCGGCGTTGAGATTGCCCTCGATCATTGTGTAGCCGTTTTTCTTGAACCAATCCTTGGCCGCGTCAGGGTCTTTGTCCTCATCGATGTAGAGTTTGAACTCTTTTACGTAGCAAACATGCTTTTCCGCGGATTTCACATGGACGCCCGGCAGCAAAAATGCCATGGTGAAGGCCATCGTTCCCGCCACCATGCGCTTCCAGAGTCTTGTTCTTGCCATGCTATCGCCTCCTTTAATCTGAATTTGCATCACCGGGTGCATCTTGACCACAATTTTACACCAAAACGCCGATTTGTGTCAAGTTAACGGACTCGGGGCTTTCCGTACTTGACATGATTTGCAATACGAGAATAGTTGTGATAAGATATACAGGATAGAATCTATCTTGTATTTTCATTGATGGGAGGGCTTATGGGAGATCAGAAACTAGTTACCATCCGGGAAGAGGTGTCCCGGATCATCAAGGGCAAGGATGATGTGATCGTGAAGATGCTTGCTTCGATTCTGGCGGAGGGACATATCCTGATGGAGGATATTCCCGGTGTCGGAAAGACGACGCTTGCGATGACTTTCGCGAAGACGATGTCTCTATCCTACCATCGTGTTCAGTTCACACCGGACGTGTTGCCGAGTGATCTTCTCGGCTTTTCCATGTATGACAAGGAGGCAGGAAAGTTCGTCTTTAAAAAGGGAGCGGTGTTTTGTAATCTTTTTCTTGCCGATGAGATCAACCGTACGTCGCCGAAGACACAGTCGGCGCTTCTTGAGGTTATGGAGGAGCGTCAGGCCAGCGTTGAGGGACATACGTGGAAGCTCCCGGAACCGTTTGTTGTTATCGCGACACAGAACCCTTCGGGCGCGTCGGGAACGCAGTTACTTCCGGAGTCACAGATGGACCGCTTCATGGTTCGCGTTTCGATGGGGTATCCGGCACATGATGACGCTGTGGATATCCTGAAAAATGAGGTCTGGGAGAAACTGGACACGGTTAATAAGGTAATGGAATTGGAAGAATTGAAGGCGCTTCAGGAGGAGACGAAGAAGGTTTTCGTGCACGAGGCGTTGTATGATTATATGGTTTCGATCGTTGAGAAGACCAGAGACCACGAGTACTTTATCGGAGGGGCTTCGCCTCGAGGGGCGATCGCGCTTCTCAGGATGTCGCGTTCGATGGCATTTTTAGAGGGACGTGACTTTGTGACGGCAGAGGATATCCAGAAGGTAGTTCCGGATGTGCTCGGTCACCGTGTGAAGATCAGTACGCGCGCGGCAGCGGAAGGTAAAAAGGTCCACGCCTGCTTAAAACAGGTGCTGATGGAGGTAGAGGCACCGCGGATGTAATGGATGCCGGAAGTGAGCACATATGCGCTGGCGTACATGTGTGGAACACGGCAGAGTTGTGAGAGGAAATTCCATGGAGAATAAGAGGAATAAGCTTCGATTTCGTCCGCGTCCGTTTCGCCTGTTGGGCCTTGTTTTCTGGATCGCGGTCACGTTGATGTCATATCTGTTTTTCCGCAGTTATCTGCTATTGTTCTTTTTGTGCTTTCTGATCATCGTTCCGTCCCTTTCCATTCTGATCGGTTGGTTTCTGGCTACGCATGTGAGTGTGGGTATCCGTGTGCCGCAGGTCGACAGGATATGCCCGGGTGATGACGTGAATCCGGTCATTTTTCTGCATAATCCCCTGTATCTGGGGACGCTTGACGTTCGTGTCAGGCTGATGATTCGCAATGTTTTCTTTGATAGTGAGGAGGAGGCGAGCCCGCTTATGGTCTCGCTGCCTTTGCCTGTGCGGGGGTGGAAGGAGAAGGAGAGTGAGTCGGTGCTTCGCCTGCCGTTTTCCGTGACGAGGATCGGTACTTATCGATTCACTTTGCAGAAACTCGCGGTTCAGGATCTCTTCGGACTGGTGCGCTATGAGATGACGCTGGATGAGGAGGATGAGTTGACCGTGCTCCCGCCGAAGGTTCGGGTTAAGCCTCCTGAGGCAGAGACCATCGCGGCCGGGATGACCGAGGTGGAGGAGTCGAATCGTCTGGGGAACGACTTTTCCGAGGTGACGGATGTGCGTGAGTATCAGGCCGGTGACCGGATCCGGGATATCCATTGGAAGCTGTCGGCCAGGCAGGAGGAGTGGATGGTTAAGGTGCGTACACAGATGGCCGGGATGGAACTCACGGTCGTATTGCAGCTGAATTCGGATCCGAAGTTCTCGGAGTATATCTTCACGAATGCGTATCAGGAGTTGCATTCGTGGGCGACCGGCGAGACGGATATTCATGTGCTGTTGTATACAACGGTGACAGGGGGCTTTGATTCGTATACGATTTCATCCCCGGAGGATGCGGAAGCGGCCTTTGCCTACATGCTCGGGCGGTATTACCGTACCTGTGTGCCGGAGGGAGGCGACTCGCCCGAGGTGTTGGAGGGGCTTCTTAAGAATCTGTATCCGTATCTCGGCGGCTATATTCGTTTTGGTCTTCTGGAAGACGGGACGATCGGCTGGCTGCCGGTAGAGGGCGTGCGAGTGTAACAAAGGAGAGAAGCAAGCAGGTGCCCGGGTGTGGAGTGGGCAGAGGTTAGAGTGGAAGAATGAAAACGTGTGGAAGGAGGTGAGCGCATGCTTCGGAAGAATACAGGCAGACGTGAGAAATCACGCAGGATCAAGAAGCCTTATGAAGAAATAGCGAACGGGCTTGTCATGCGCGACGGCGCCTCCTTCGATACGGAGCCGCGCTATAAAACCCTTCTTCTGAAAGGATTTATCGTATACCTGGTGGTCATGGGTTCGATGGGCTGCCTTTTGTCTTCCTTCAAAATCCCGTACGACGCGGTGGTGATCCACCTGGCGGTGTTTGTAGGAGCGCTTTTCTCCGCATTTTTATACTATACGAAGGTCTGGGAAAACCTCGGCTACTTTGTGCTGTTCGCGTTGATGCTCGGAACTGCGCTACTACTCAGGCGTTACATCAGCAGTGGATTTTTCGCCGTGGTCAATATCATCTCCGAGCGGGCGGCGTACTACTTTGACACCGAGGCCGTGCAGGGCTACGCGGAGTCGATCGGTAACCGTAATGTCACAGTGACGATCGCCATGGTTTATGTCGGGTGGGTGCACGCGATTCTTTTGAACGCCCTGATCTCGCGGCAGATGAAGTATTTTGCGGTCATGTTCGCGTCATTTTTCTTCCTGACGGTGCCGTTCTATCTGGAGTGCGAGCCGGATATGTTCTATATTCTGATGCTGATGGCGGGCTGCCTGATCGTCTTTGTGTTCCGTGGCGCGCGCCATACGCCGATCACGAAAAATGATCAGCGCTTCGAGTACCGGCCGAAGAAGCGTCACATCAACTATGTGTATTCCGTGAGGCATCATCTGCTGATGGTGGGGATTTTGATCACGCTCGTGCTTTTGTTCGGGGGCATTTTTCAGATGCTCGTGAAGAAGACGGATTATGAGTCCAAGGCTCTTCGTGGGCGCAGCGAGTGGAAGATCAGCACGCAGAATGCGGTAGAGAATGTCTATAAAAATGGTATCTGGGGGCTTTTTAACCGGTATGAGTCGACAGGCGGTCTTAAGAGCGGTGTGCTG
>JAEEGM010000013.1 GCA_016280325.1 Eubacterium sp.
ACGTCACGTTGCACGACTCGAAAAAACCTCGTCTGCGCAACGACGTTAAAGAGAGGTTCCTCATGAAAACAATATGCGGATTCCTATAAGAATTGAACAGACAGTTACTATAGAAAGAGATGTTGCTTATGTTAGAATTGGGACAAATAAAAATACGTATTCAGGAGGCGCCGTTGGATGAGAAGGCGTACTTGCGGGAGTACGCCGCGAATAAACTGGGGGTTCCTATTGATCAGATGCGGAAGTTCGAGGTTTATAAAAGGAGCTTGGACGCGAGAAATAAGCCGGATATTTTTTATATTTATTCAATAAGATTTCTGTCGGATGATGAAGAAAAAATTCTCAATAATAATCGTAAAAATAAAAACCTGCGTATGGTAAAAAAGCAGGTAATGTATGAGGCCAGACTGACGCAGTTGAGACAGTTCGCGGATACGGGAATCGTTGTTGTCGGTAGTGGGCCGGCGGGACTTTTCGCCGCCTATGCGTTGGCGCTACGCGGACTCAGACCGATCGTGATCGAACGCGGTGCTCCGATGGAGGAACGTGTTGAAGAGGTCGAGCGCTTCTGGCGTGAAGGAAGTGTAAATGAAGAATGTAATGTTTGCTTCGGTGAGGGCGGGGCAGGAACTTTTTCCGATGGCAAACTCAATTCCGGTGTGAAGGATCGGGATGGATCCAAGAGGTTTATTCTTGAGACCTTCGTGAGATTCGGTGCGAATCGCGAGTTGCTTTATGATGCCAAGCCGCACATCGGAACGGATGTGCTTCGTACGGTTATTATCAATATGCGCAAGGCGATGGAGAAGCAGGGGTGTGTATTTTTATTCCATACCAAGTATGTGGGTGTAGAGAAGCGTGGGGATCGTGTCAGCGGCGTCTGGGTGAAGCAGGGCGAGGTGCGGGATACGATTCCGTGCGAATATCTGGTGTTGGCGATCGGGCACAGCGCGAGGGATACGTTTGAGAAACTGAAGGAACAGCGGATCGAACTGTGTGCGAAACCTTTTGCAGTCGGCGTACGTGTTCAACACAGGCAGAGTGATATTGACCGCGCGCAGTATGGAATCGAAGGGGCGCTTCCCGCGGCAGCTTACAAGATGACCGGTAAAGCATCGGACGGTCGTGGTGTGTACTCTTTCTGCATGTGCCCCGGTGGGTATGTGGTCAATGCTTCGACAGAGTCCGGTGGTCTGCTTGTCAATGGGATGAGTAATGTCGGACGCGATTCCGGTTACGCGAACGCTGCTATCGTGGTAACGGTGGAACCCGAGGACGGCGTGGAATATCAGAGAAAACTTGAAAAATCCATGTATGATATTGCTGATGGAAAAATACCGGTACAAAGATATTCCGAGTTCAAGGACGGGGAAAAATCTAACGCATTGTCAACCAATCAGCCGTCTGTGAAGGGACAGTGGACTTACGCCGATGTGGCAGGTGCGCTTCCTGAAGATATCGTGACCGCCGTGTGTGAGGCGATCGATCAGTTCGGCAGAAAAATAAAAGGGTTCGACGCGGAGGATACGTTGATACTTGGAGTCGAGTCCAGGACTTCATCGCCGGTAAGGATCATCCGTGAGGAAGACAGTTTGGAAAGTGTGTCGCTTCCGGGCCTGTATCCATGTGGTGAAGGTGCAGGGTATGCCGGAGGGATTCTGTCTGCCGCGATGGACGGTTTGCGAGTGGCGGAGCGAATCGGTGAGAAACTGCTTGCGAACGGATAATGATTTGTAGTATACTATTTGATAACATCATTAATTGTAGTGATCTACATCAGGTATTATGTTCACATTCTATGTGGAATAATCCGGTGATAGTTTATGATTTTGGCATAGATTGAAGAAAGGTTGTCTGAGATGAGTAGAGATATTTTTAAGGATAAAAAAAGAATTGTTTTTAAGGTTGGTACATCGACGATCACACACGAGGAGACCGGAGCTCTGGATCTGGTGAAGCTGGAAAAGTTTATCCGTGTTGTCTCGGATCTTCACAATCAGGGGAAGGATGTAATGATCGTTTCTTCCGGTGCGATCGGTGTCGGAAGACGGGCTCTCGGACTGAAGGAACGTCCGACGGAGCAGGCGGTGAAGCAGGCGTGCGCGGCGGTCGGACAGATCCGCCTGATGACCGTGTATCAGAAGATTTTTTCGGAGTATAATCAAAAAACAGCGCAGATCCTGATGACGAAGGTGACGATCGCGGATGATACGTCAAGGCATAATGCGCAGAACACGTTTCGTGAACTGCTGGCGATGGGTGTGATTCCGATTGTTAACGAGAACGATACCGTGGCGACGGACGAGTTTACACTTTCGGATAATGATTATCTGAGTGCGATCGTGACGGCAATCTCCGGGGCGGATATGCTGGTGCTTCTCAGTGATATCGACGGACTTTTTTCGGATGATCCTTCACATAACCCGGACGCCGTTCGTATTCCGCAGGTGGATGAGGTTACGGATGAGATGCTTGACATGGCGAAGGGACCGCATACGGATCTTGGAACCGGCGGTATGATCTCGAAGCTCGAGGCTGCCTGCATCGCAAATGATGCCGGCGCGGATATGGTGATCATCAACGGGGATGACATGGATAATATCGGTAGAGTTTTCGCTGGAGAAGACATAGGAACATTGTTTACTGCGCATAAGACAAAGCACTTTCATTTGAAGAACTATCTTGATAGAGGAAGGATTTGAGTTTGGAGTCGGACAGTCAAAAACAATACCTTGTCTCACTCTGAACCGCCTTCGGCGCTAACGCGTTCGACAGCGGTTTGTTTTGACTGTCCTGTGAGGACAAAATAGTGAGCGAAGAAAAGAGAAGAATAAGGCGGGAGATGATGGCTCGTCGGGACGCTCTGACGGAAGAAGAGCGGGAGAAATATTCGGATCAAATAGCGGAACGGCTTTTTGCGCGCGAGGAGTATAAGCGGGCAAAGGTCGTTCTTTCCTATGCCTCGTATAAGTCCGAGGTGATCACGGATCGGATTAACCGACAGGTGATTCAAGACGGCAAAGCGCTCTTTCTGCCGAAAACAGAAATGGAAAAACATGAGATGATCTTTTACCGCGTGAGTGATCTGGATACAGATTTGAAGCCGGGCACGATGGGAATCCGCGAGCCGGTCGGTGGCGAGGCGTGGGGCGAAGCATCCGGAAACGGAACATGCGACTGTGGGGTGAATGAGGAAGCGACCACTCTGGTTCTCGTGCCGGGCGTCGCTTTTGATGCCAATGGTAACCGCATGGGCTACGGCGGAGGATTCTATGATCGACTTTTCGCGGAGCATCCGGAGTTGATCGATCGGGGAATTTTTCTTGCTTATGAGGTACAAAGAGCGGAGAACCTGCCTTCGGAGCCAACCGATAGGCGTGTCAAATCAGTTTTGACAGAGCAAGATTTCTATGATATAATCATATGACTAATGTTTTAGGAGGAAGACAATGAAACCTTATGGATTGAACGAACTGAGAAAAATGTATCTGGAATTCTTTGAGAGCAAAGGACATCTGATCATGCCGAGTTTTTCGCTGATCCCGCAGAACGATAACAGTCTGCTTCTGATCAACGCCGGCATGGCTCCTCTGAAGCCATACTTTACCGGACAGGAGATCCCGCCGAGAAAGCGAGTGACGACCTGCCAGAAGTGTATCCGTACCGGCGATATCGAGAATGTCGGACATACGGCGCGTCACGGTACATTTTTCGAGATGCTCGGAAACTTTTCGTTTGGTGATTATTTTAAACATGAAGCGATCAACTGGTCGTGGGAATTTTTGACGAAGGTTCTGGAGATCCCGGAAGACCGGCTCTATCCGTCTGTCTATGAGGAGGATGATGAGGCGTTCGAGATCTGGGAGAAGGAAGTAGGCGTGGCACCGGAGAGAATCTTCCGCTTTGGTAAAGCGGACAACTTCTGGGAGCATGGCGCAGGCCCTTGCGGACCGTGTTCGGAGATCTATTTTGACCGCGGTGAGAAGTATGGTTGCGGAAAGCCGGATTGTACGGTCGGCTGCGATTGTGATCGCTATATCGAGATCTGGAATAATGTCTTCACACAGTTCGAGGGTGACGGCCATGGCGGTTATGAGGAACTGAGTACGAAAAATATCGACACCGGTATGGGGTTAGAGCGTCTTGCGACGGTTATGCAGGACGTCGAGTCGATTTTTGATGTGGACACCATCCGTCATCTGCGTGAGGAGGTCTGCCGGATTGCGGGTGTTGAGTATGGCAAGGATCACAAGACGGATGTGTCGGTGCGCGTGATCACGGACCATATCCGTTCGGTTACCTTCATGGTTTCGGACGGTGTAACGATGTCAAATGAGGGACGTGGATATGTCCTTCGTCGACTGCTTAGAAGAGCAGCCCGTCACGGAAAACTACTCGGCATCGAGGGGACATTTTTAGCGGATCTGAGTGAGGTTGTGATCGATGACTCCAAGTCCGGATACCCGGATCTTGACACGCGTCGTGATTATATCAAAAAGGTGATCAGTGTGGAGGAGGAGAACTTCGACCGCACCATCTCGCAGGGTATGGCTATCCTTGAGGATGAGATGGCGAAGATGCACCATCGGAGATCAAATGTTCTTTCCGGATTGACCGCGTTTAAGCTCTGTGATACCTATGGCTTCCCGCTGGATCTGATCATCGAGATCCTCAGCGAGTACGGTTTTACGGTTGACGAGCGAGAGTTCGATAAGGCTCTGGAGAATCAGCGTCAGACGGCTCGTGCCGCTCGCAAAGAGACCAATTATATGGGTGCGGACGCAACGGTCTATCAGGAACTTGACGCTTCGATCGGCAGTGAGTTTGTCGGTTATGATAAGACGAAGCACGTGGCAACGATTCTGGCTCTGACAACGACGGATGAGATTGTGGATGAGCTTCAGCCGGGACAGAAGGGTACGATCATCGTGGATGAGACGCCTTTTTACGCCACGATGGGTGGACAGTTGGCGGATACCGGTGTGATCGAGTCGATGAACGGATTTTTCCGTGTGGATGATACGATCAAGTTGCAGGGAACGAAGATCGGACACGTTGGTGAGATGGTCGATGGTACGTTCCGCGTCGGCGAGAAGGTCGACATGCAGATCAACGTGGATCAGCGTGCCTTGACGGCCAATAACCATACGGCGACGCATCTGATGCAGGAGGCGCTGCGCCGTGTGCTCGGATCTCATGTTGAGCAGCAGGGTTCGTATGTGGATAAAGAGAGACTGCGTTTTGACTTTACGCATTTTTCACCCATGACGGATGAGGAGATCAGAGAAGTTGAGGACATCGTAAACAAGCAGATTCGTATCGGTCTGCAGGTGACGACGGAAGAGATGAGCCTTGAGGATGCCAAGAAGACAGGAGCGATGGCTCTCTTCGGTGAAAAATACGGTGAGTTTGTGCGTGTCGTTCGGATCGGGGATTTTTCGACGGAGCTTTGCGGTGGAACGCATGTGAATAGTACAAGAGAGATTATTTCCTTTAAGATTATTTCGGAGAGTGGTATTGCGGCCGGTGTACGTCGTATCGAGGCGATGACTTCGGTCGGCCTGATCGAGTATCTGAAAAAATCCGATGATGTCGTGAAGCAGGTTGCAAGACGTCTGAAGACTTCACCTGCGGAGGTGGACGAAAAAGTTGAGCATCTGCAGAATGATGTCAAGTCTTTGCAGAAGGAAAATGAGAAGCTGAAGGCGAAGCTTGCGAAGGACGCGGCCGGTGATGTGACCGGTGAAGCTGAGGACTTCGGTGGAATCAAGCTTCTTGCGAAGCAACTTGACGGTGTCGATATGAACGGGATGCGTTCACTGAGCGATGAGATGAAGCAGAAGCTTGGCGAAGCATTTATCGTGCTTGCTTCGGCGAATGACGGAAAGGTAAATCTGATCGCGACCGCGACGGATGGTGCGATGGAAAAAGGTGCGCACGCGGGCAACCTGATCAAGGAAGTGGCGCAGATCGTCGGTGGTGGCGGTGGCGGTAGGCCGAATATGGCGCAGGCCGGTGGTAAAGATGCCGCGAAGATCCCGGAGGCGCTCGAGAAAGCCGTTGAGGTAATGAAGCAGCAGTTAGGGTGATTAAGTTGGGGCGCCGGCGCGGTCGTGTGAGTACAGGCGCCGGACGCAGTCGTGAAAGCACAGGCGCCGGACGCTATGTGAGTTGTTTCTTAACGAACTGGAACAGTTCGTTCGACTCAGCGGCTTCGCCGGCTCGCTGTGAGAAAACTCACGCCGCCGGCGCGAGAACTATATAGAAAAGAGTAGTATTGTAAAACTTTTTATCATGCAAAAATTACGTTTAGTATTACCAATTCTTCTTTTAGTAGCGGCGATCGGGATCGCGGTATTTTTACTGCCGGGCAAAAAAAATGAGATGGTGAAGGAAGAGTTTTTTGCCATGGATACCGTGATGGATATTTCGCTTTATCCGACAAAGGATACCGATGAAAAGCCCGATGTTATTATGGCAGAGCTACGGGATCGGATCTATGAGATGGAGCGTGAGCTTTCCGTAACGAAGCCGGATAGTGATATCTGTAAGCTTAATGCGGCGTCGGGTAATGGCGAGTGGATTCCGGTGTCGGAGGATGCGTGGGAGCTGATCAGTGAGGCTGTCGCGGTTTCGAGTGAGACTAAGGTGGATGGTTACGCGACTTTTGATCCGACCTTGTATCCGATCGTAAGGTTGTGGGGATTTACAACCGGCACGAACCGCGTTCCCGGCGGGGATGAGATAAAAAAAGAATTAGAAAAAGTGGGTTTCGGGAATATTGAACTTGGTTCGGACCCGAATAAACGTGAAGTGAGACTTGCGAAGGGAGCGGAGATGGATCTCGGTGCCTGCGCGAAAGGATTTTTATCGGATGCTCTGTGTGAGATTATGAAGAAGCATAAGGTAAACGGGATCGTGTCACTTGGCGGCAATGTACAGTCTGTCGGGACGAAGGAGGACGGAGAATCGTTTTCTGTCGGTATCGTGGACCCGAAGGACGGACAGACGCTTACCGAAGTGATCCGGCAGGACAGGGATCAGGCTGTCGTAACGAGCGGGAACTACGAGCGCTATTTTGAAAAGGATGGTAAGCGATATCATCACATCATGGATGAAAGGACCGGGGCGCCGGCTGACAGTGGTTTGGCTTCCGTGACGGTGGTTGGTCCGCGCGGTGTGCTATGTGATGCGTATGCGACGGCACTGTTCGTGATGGGCGAAGAAAAAGCAAATGAGTTTCTGAAGAGTCATACGGATTACCATGCTGCTTTTATCTACGAGGATGGATATAAGAAAGGGTTTGAGATACAAAAATGAGTGTACTTAAGTCTGTCATAACCGTTTATAATAAAACATCGCTGATTTTGCGTATATTGATCGGTTTGATCATCGGTGCTGTTTTGGGACTGTTGGTCCCGGGGCAGGAATGGATCGGTGTTCTTGGCTCTGCGTTTGTCGGTGCGCTTAAAGGCATCGCGCCTGTGTTGGTGTTTGCCCTTGTTATCAGTTCGCTGGCTAACGGAAACAGCAAGATGGACAGGCGCTTTGGCGTTGTTATTTTCCTTTACCTGATCACTACATTTTTAGCCGCGCTTGTCGCTGTATGTATCAGTTATGTTTTTCCACAGACGTTTACGCTTACGACCGCTTATCAGGCGGATTCAGTTGTGGGCGGTATCGGTGAAGTGATGGAAAACCTTCTTTTGTCAATGGTTCAGAACCCGATTGCCGCGATTGCGACGGGACAGTTTATCGGAGTTCTTTTGTGGGCGGTGCTTATCGGATTGGCGGTAAAAAAATATGCGTCACAGCAGACCAAGCAGGTGATCGGAGATATCTCCAACGCATTGACAACTTTGGTGAGGTGGATCATCAATTTGGCTCCTTTTGGAATCTGCGGTCTGGTTTTTTCCACGATATCGGAAACCGGTTTGGATACCTTTACCGAATATGGAACCCTGGTGCTCATGCTGGCAGGGTGTATGCTCTTCGAGGCATTGTTCATGAATCCGTTGATTTCATTTTTGTTCTTGAGGAGAAATCCGTATCCGTTATTGTTTCGTTGTCTGAAGGGGAGCGGTGTTACGGCGTTTTTCACGAGAAGCTCCGCGGCCAACATTCCCGTAAATATGGAACTGTGTGAAAAGCTGGGACTGGATGAAGATATGTATTCCGTTTCCATTCCGCTGGGAGCTACGATCAACATGGACGGGGCGGCGGTTACGATCACGGTTCTTACGTTGGCAACAGCAAATACGTTGGGAATTCACGTAGATTTTTTCTCTGCCGTGTTGATGAGTATGCTGGCGACTCTGGGAGCCTGTGGTGCGTCCGGAGTAGCAGGCGGGTCGCTTCTTCTGGTTCCGATGGCCTGTTCGATGTTTGGTATTCCGGCTGAGGTTTCGATGCAGGCGGTGGCGGTCGGTTTTATTATCGGTGTGATTCAGGACAGTTTGGAGACGGCGCTGAATTCTTCCGGCGATGTATTCTTTACGGCGACGGCGGAGTATTACAGTTGGAGGAAGCAGGGGAAACCGCTTCCCAAGTTTCTGGGTGGAACTCTGGAAACAGAGATTTGAATTTTCAGGGCGGAATCATGCCCCGGCAAATATATTAACGAGATGGAGGACAGAACATGGATTACAAGGAAATTTACAAGCAGAAACTGGTAAGTGCTGACGAGGTGGCAGCACAGGTTAAGGACGGAGACTGGGTTGACTTTGGCTGGTGCGCGAACACACCGGTTGCCTTCGATGTGGCGCTGGCAAAGCGTATGCCGGAGCTGAAGGATGTGAAACTTCGCGGTGGTATTCTGATGTGGGTGCCGGAGATCTTTAAGATTGAGAATCCTGCTGATCATTTCACCTGGAATTCCTGGCATATGAGCGGTGTCGAGAGAAAAGCGATCGCTCAAGGGTTTTCTTTCTATGGACCGATTCGTTACTCCGAACTGCCACGTTATTATCGTGATTTGGAAGATGACATCGCAGTGAATGTGTTCCAGGTTTCACCGATGGATGCTCACGGATGGTTTTCGTTCGGACCGAGTGCGTCGCATATGGCAGCAGCGATCTCAAGATCTGAGAAGGTCTATGTTGAGGTGAATACCAACATGCCTCGCTGCTTGGGTGGCTTTGATGAGAGAATCCATGTATCTCAGGTGACAGGAATCATCGAGGGGGACAATCTGGCGATCGGAGAACTTCCGGCCGGTGGACCGGCAACGGATATTGATAAGGCGGTGGCCAAACTCATCGTTGAGCGTATCCCGAACGGTGCCTGCCTGCAGCTTGGTATCGGAGGTATGCCGAATGCGGTCGGTGCGCTGATCGCGGAGTCGGATCTGAAGGATCTCGGTGTACATACCGAAATGTATGTGGATGGTTTTGTAGATATGGCGATGGCCGGCAAGATTACGGGTAATTGTAAAAATATCAACAAGGGCCGTCAGACCTATGCCTTTGGAGCCGGGACGAAAAAACTGTATGATTATCTTGACAACAACCCGGAGTGCATGAGTGTTCCGGTCGACTACGCAAATGATATTGATATTATCTCGGCACATGATAACTTCATCTCGATCAACAATGCGATCGATATCGATCTCTACGGTCAGGTGAATTCTGAGTCGGCAGGTACGAAAAACATCTCCGGCGCGGGCGGTCAGCTTGATTTTGTACTGGGAGCTTATAAGTCCAAGGGCGGTAAGAGTTTTATCTGCCTGTCATCGACTTTTACCAATAAGGCGGGAGAGACCGTATCACGTATTCGTCCGACGTTGGCAGACGGAGCGGTAGTGACCGATCCGAGACCGTGCGTGATGTATGTGGTTACCGAGTACGGTATCGTAAATCTGAAGGGCGGATCCGCGTGGGAGCGTGCTGAGAAGTTGATCAGCGTGGCACATCCTGATTTCAGAGATGAACTGATCGCGGAAGCGGAGAAGATGAATCTTTGGAGACGTTCGAATAAACGATAAGGAGGTACTCACTATGGATAGTTCAACCAGTCTTGCCTTTGACAGTTATTTTATTCCGATCATCGTGGTCGTTGTCATCCTGGCATTTGTGGCTATGTATCTGTTTATGAAGCGTAAAGCGGAAGGAAAAGACGACAGCTTGTTGGATAAGGACTCCTTTTCGAACGGGACAACGATCGTCGGTCTTTCCGGTCAGTATAAGGGAGGAGAGTTTCCACTGACAGAGCCCCTGATCATAGGAAGGACACCCGAGTGTAATGTGGTCTTCGCCGAAGGAACGCAAGGTGTGAGCGCTGTGCACTGCCGGGTTGAGTTTCAGGGGAACAATGTGATGGTAACGGATCTGGGATCCAGCTACGGAACATTTTTAAATAACGGGTTGCGTCTGACACCGAATATCCCGCAGGAAATTCATGCAGGTGACGGTTTCTATTTGGGCGATCAGAGCAATCAGTTTCAGCTTCGTTAGGAGGTGACGACCGTATGGGTGATGAAAAAAAGATGGTTACTAATATGTCCTGGGGAAATATCCTGTCGGATGTGTTCTCCAAGCATACCAAGGGCGAGACTTCACAGGTTCTTTCGAGAGGTCTGGAAGGACATGTGCCTGAACCCGACCAGATGTTTAAGACATGGAAAAAACCGTATCTTTTTGCGCGGCTGGCGCTGATCGGACTGATTCTGTCATTGATCACGTATATCGTAGTGTTGTTTTACGGGAATATCTTAAACTCGGGTGCCGCGTTTTTCTTAATCTTTCTGATGGCATTTTTTCCGCCGATGTGTATCATGATTTTTTCCTGGGAAATGAATATTGCCGGAACGATATCCGTCTTTGAAGCGGTATTTTTTATGATGCTCGGCGGGGTTCTGTCGATGTTGACGGGCGGAACACTTCTATATCTGATTCCGAATATCCCGTATGCGTTGGGTGGTCCGCTTCCCGAGGAGATCGCAAAGGTTCTTATCATCTGTATTCTGATGCGACGACAAAAGATGCGCTACGGTCTGGAGGGACTGGTGATCGGGTGCTGTGTCGGTGCCGGGTTTGCTGCTGTCGAGACGGCCGGGTATGGTTTGGATATTGCATTGACAACCGGCGGTGCCATCTATACTTTGATTATACGCGGACTGCTTTCTTTGGGAGGACACGCTGCATGGGGCATGATCTACGGGACAGCGATCGGTCTTGCCAAGCGTGGCTCCAGAAAAATGAAGGGAACCTTTATCGCCGATCCGCTTGTTATCCTTACGGTTCTTGCTGTTTTTATTATGCATTTTCTGTGGAATCTGAATCCGGTACAGCTCCTGGATATGATGTCGCTCAGTATGGTTCAGTTTATCGCAAAGGCACAGGATACGTATATATGGTATATTGTTCTGATCATCATCTCATGGATACTTGCTTTGTTCATTATTCGTCGAGGTGTTCGTCAGCTGATCGAGGTAAATAATCACGCGGTAGCAAGCGGATCCGGTTCGGCAGGACCTCAGGGAGCACATCCGGTAAGTCCTGCAGCTTCCGGTGTGGCACAGGCAACTCCTGCACAGCCGGTAAAGGCTCCGTCTGCAACGAAGGTGCTTACGGTTCAGGGGAAAGGCGGCGTGATGGACGGTCGTGTATTTGAATTGATGACCGGTGGTTCGATCGTGTTCGGACGTGATAGTCAAAAATCCAAGGTTACATATGCGTCCGATACCAAGGGAATCAGTTCGGTTCATTGTGAGATCAAGGTTAAGAACGGCTTCCCGGTGTTGATTGACCGTGGCTCCAGTTTCGGAACATTTTTTTCGAATGGAGAAAAGCTTGAGGCAAATGTTCCCTATAAGCTGGCCGATGGTGTTGAATTTTATCTAGCTATGAAGGAACAGTCATTTATTGTGCGTATCTGATCGGTTTAGATCAGAGAAAGGAGTAGTTGTATGGAACTGAAAAAATGTGTTCAGGGGCACTATTATGATGCTTCGATGCATACGGAATGCCCGACATGTAAAAGTGCAGCGAATGGTGAGATGAAGACGGTTGGGCTGGATCCTGTTTCAGACAGTCCGTCCAGTGGTGAGACGATGGATTTTAAGACGGCACCGGTGGGTGGTGAGACAATGCCTGCGGCACCGGGACCTAGTGATGACGGTAAGACTATGGCGGTTGTAACCGCGCAGACAGGTATTGATCCGGTCGTAGGATGGCTGGTTTGCACGTCAGGTGCCGAGAAAGGAAAAGATTATCGAATCCATTCGGATAATAACTTCATCGGAAGAAGTGAGTCGATGGATATTTGTATTCACGGGGATGATACGATCTCTCGAGAGAGGCATGCGATCATCGCCTATGATACCAAGGAGAAGAAGTATTTCTTCGCGCCGGGTGAGGGGCGCAGCATCACACGTCTGAACGGTGCGGCGACACTGATGATGACAGAAATCCATGCATTTGATCGGCTGGAGATCGGTCAGACGGAGTTGATGTTTATACCGCTTTGTGGAGATAATTTTGAATGGTAAAAATCTTTGGATCCAAGAAAAAGATTGATAAAAAGAAACCGATGCCGGCAGATGACACTACCATGAAACCCGATGGTGAAGCAAGGGCGACAACTTTGCGCCCCGGCAGTGGGGGTGGAGATATTACGGTCAAGCCCGAGGGGGCGCGCCACACACTGAATATCAGTAAGGTTCATGATATCGGTCGTCGGGAAAACCAGCAGGATTCTTTCGGTTTATCCGCGAACGGGGACGTCATCAGCACAGAGGGGCGAGGCCTTCTGGCTGTGGTCTGCGACGGCATGGGCGGTATGGCAGACGGAGAGAAGATCAGCTCGCTTGCTACGATGGAGCTTCTTCAGGGCTTTGATGAACTGGCGGATATGACAGAGCCGGTGGAACTTCTCGAAAAGCTGGTTTATCGGGCCAATGATGCCGTAGACCGGTATCAGCTGAGTCGGGGCGGCAGAAACGGCGGTTCGACGGCCTTGGTTGTAATGGTGCGTGATGAAAAGATGCATTGGCTGACAGTTGGAGATTCGCATATCTATCTGTATCGGCGCGGTGATATTCTTCAGGTCAATGAGGATCATGTGTATGGGATCGATCTTGATCAGATGGCCATGCGCGGAGAAATCTCGATGGAAGAAGCGAAGGCGGATCCACAGAGACGAGCACTTACAAGTTACATCGGAATGGGTGAGCTCAAAAAGATCGATCATAACCTCACCCCGATGCCTTTGGAAAACGGCGATCGGATTCTGATGATGTCGGACGGTGTTTTTGGGACGCTGACTGACGGTGAGATTGTGGATGCCATGGGTTATGACGTAAAGGAAAGCGCTGAACGGATCCATGAAATGATACGTTTAAAAAATAAAGAAGCTCAGGATAATTATACAGCTATTATCATGGAGTACATGGGAGCATGAATGTATGATCATTGCTACGATATCAAGACAGGGTGGCAGAGATTATAATGAAGACAGTGTTGGCGTGTTTCAAAAGAAAAAACGCGGCTGTGTCGTTGTGGCGGACGGCCTCGGCGGCCACGGCGGAGGCGATGTGGCATCGTCACTGGTTGTCGATCGGATCCTGAAAGAATCCAAGTCA
>JAEEGM010000056.1 GCA_016280325.1 Eubacterium sp.
GCTTCTCCTATAAATGGAATATGGGATGGATGAACGACTTCCTCGAGTACATCAAGCTCGATCCGTATTTCAAGCAGTTCCATCACGATCAGCTTTGCTTCTCGATTGCGTACTATCTGTCGGAACGGTACATTCTGGTGCTGTCCCACGACGAGGTGGTACACGGGAAGTGCTCCATGTGGGGAAAAATGCCCGGACTCGAGGGCGACAAGTTCGCCGCGCTCCGAGCGTCCTACGGATACATGTACGGGCATCCCGGCAAGAAGCTGCTCTTCATGGGACAGGAGTTCGCGCAACGCCGCGAGTGGGCAGAGTTCAGAAGTCTGGACTGGTTCCTGCTTGAGGATGAAAGACATAAAAAAATGCAGGATTATGTGCGTGAGCTGAATGCACTGTACACCGGACATGACGCGCTGTATTACAACGATTATGATGTGATGGGCTTCGAGTGGATGGATTGTCAGAGACCGCAGACCAGTACGGTTTCCTTCATCCGACGAGGAAAGTCAGCGAGAAAGCAGTTGCTTTTCATCGTAAACTTCACTCCGGTAGCCCATACCAAGTATCGATGCAAGGCTCCTTGCAGAGGTAAGTTTAAGGAGATCCTGAATTCCGATGAGGAACGCTTCGGAGGACAGGGACGCATTAATTCCACTCCGATTACAGCCGAGCAGGCCCGTGTCAAGGACAGCAAGGGCAGAGAGATCGACGGCTATGAGATAGAACTCTATCTGGCACCGCTAACAACGATTGTGCTGGAATATGATTACAAGGAGGATAAATAAATGGCAAAGGATACGAAAGCAAAGGAAACAAAGAAGGGAATGTTTCAGAGTGTCAAGTTTCGACTGATGCTGATCGTCGTTCTGATCATGGCTGTGCCTCTGATCTCAACGATCCTGATCAGTTATTTCACATCTCATTCTTCGGCGGTTGATAACATGCTGGAGATGAACGCGGAGCAGGCTAAACTTGTATGTCAGAACCTCAACTCCATTGTCATGCAGAACAAACAGGTACTGCAGACAACAGCAAACTCCGTATCGGCGAAAAAAGTCCTTAAGGGCGAGCTTGATGTGGAAAGTGTGAACGCGTGGCTGAAGAGGACCGATGAGGAAGTGGGTGACGGCAATGTGCTCGCCATCGCTGATGTCAACGGTGAGCAGATCGCCAAGTCTGAGGGTGACCTTGTAAACGTCGGTGACCGTGAGTATTTCCAGAAGGCGAAGGAGACGGGAAAATTCTTCATATCGGAACAGAATATTTCTAAATCTAACGGAAAACGAATCTGTACCTTTATCTATCCGGTCTTTGATGACGACGAGAAGACCTTTATCGGTACGGTGCAGCGTAACTACACACTGGATTATCTGACAGATATCGTTAAGGGCGAGAAGACCGGTGAAAAGCAGGATATCTTCGTCGGGGATAATAACGGTGATGTAATGGCTCATACCTCGATGGATCTGAATACCGGAGAGGCAACCAACTTTGCTTCGCAGCAGTGGTATACGGCTTCCCGAGACAATGCGACTGCAACCGGAACCTACAATTCGGAGTTCAACGGTGGTGACTGGTGTATCTCGTATGCCCGTGAGGAAGTGACCGGGTGGACAACGGTTATTGCGACAGATACGAGTGAGGCGTTGGCAAATGCCAACAAGATGCTTCTCATCATCGTGATTATCGGTGTGGTTATGCTGGTAGCTGCAGTTCTGATTGCGGTACTTCTGGCATTCTCCTTCACCAAGCCGATCCTGGCGGTGAATGAGTCGATCAACCATCTGGCGGTTGGTGAATTCGAGGCGCTGGAGGATAGGAAGCTTCTGAGACGTAAGGATGAGTTTGGTGATATTGTTCGTAATATCAATCAGTTGATCGCGAAACTGACAAAGGTGGTCGAGAATATCAAGGATGCTTCGCTGACGGTAACGCAGCAGTCCGGAGATCTGTCTGAGACATCGACGCAGATTGCCGAGACGACACAGGAGATGGCAAACGCTGTTTCCGATATCGCACAGGGGGCAACGAATCAGGCGGGTACCGTCGAGAGTGCCAGCGAGAATGTCGGAGCGCTTTCCACTGCGATCCAGAATGTGGCGGACAACGCGGAGAGCCTTGCGACCGAGGCCAAGGATATGAACGAAGCCAGCCAGTCTTCGGCTGAGGCGCTTCGTCAGCTGGCCGGCAACATGACAACGATGGAGAGCTCGGTAGCGGATATCACAGAGACCATGAAGGCGACGAACGCTGCCGTTCAGAACGTAAATGAGAAGGTAGACGGCATCACATCGATCGCCTCCCAGACCAATCTTCTCGCACTGAATGCTTCGATCGAGGCAGCACGTGCCGGAGAGGCAGGCAAGGGCTTCGCGGTCGTTGCCGAGGAGATCGGACAGCTGGCTACGCAGTCGGCTACGACAGCGGCTGAGATCCGTGAGGAGATGGAGAATCTTCTTCGTCAGGCACAGGCTGCGATCGAAAAGACCAATGAGGTTTCCGAGATCCGTACCAACGTTAACGAAGTTTTGGAGAATACAGTTGAGAAGATCAATGCCCTGATCGAAGATGTGGGCGATGCGGTCAGCGGTGTCGAGACCATCTCGAGACTTACCGTTGATTGCGATGCTTCCAAGATTGAGATTGTTGATGCGATGACTTCACTGTCATCCCTGTCTGAGGAAAATGCCGCATCGACCGAGCAGACTTCGGCTTCGATGCACGAACTGGAGGCAACCATCTCTACGCTGAGTGAGTCGGCGAAGAGCCTGAGTGAGGTTGCTGAGCAGTTGAATGAGGATCTGGAATTCTTCAAGATCTGATAGAAAAATGTGCGCGGTGATCTGCGAGTAGGGGTGTGAAGCAGTCGGCCCGTACAGCGATTACTGTGTTGTGAATTAAGAACTAAGGGAAGCACGGGCGTGGTCCGTGTTTCCCTTAGTCAGTTAGATGAATTGTTTTAGGGAGACTGGGATATGGGCATACGGGCAACCGGCGGAAAAAAACGTCGACCTGTCGTGGGGATCATGACAGGTAGTTTGCATACGGAGAACTCCAGTAAGATCGGTTCCGCGATCAGTGAATTTTTCGAAAAAAAAGACGTAGATGTCCGCCTGTATCAGGGGCTGGACGCGAAGCGTTATTTGGATGCCGGTGTGTATCTGGACAAGGGGTTTGATTATCATTATTACTCGTTGTTCGGTTACAGCAAGTTTGATGAGCCGGATATTCTTATCATTTCTTTTGGCACGATTTCCGCGGTAGTGGATCCACTGTCGCTGCAGGATTTTTTGTCGCGCCTTCCGGATGTTCCGGTGGTTATTTTGGAGGACGATACCGATATCCCGAATGGAATACATGTTACCATAGACAATTATCAGGGGATGAAAGCGTGTGTGGAGCACCTGATCGATGTGCATCACTATCGTGACATCCTTTTTGTGTCCGGGCCGAAAGGAGTACCGGATGCCTGTGTCAGACTGCGTGCGTTTCAGGATGTGATGGCCGATCATGGTCTGTCGATCCCGGAGGAGCGTATCATATACGGAGACTTTACGGAGAATGTCACCAAGTTGGTGGAGGAGGCGATCGCGCAAGGCGGAATGCCGGAAGCCATCGCCTGTGCGAATGACGACATGGCGAAGGGGGCCTACCGTGTCGTGAAGGCCCATGGCAAGACGCCGGGAGTGGATGTGGCGATCACCGGTTTTGACAACATCCCGACTTCGGCTTTTATGGATCCGCCGTTGGCGACGGTGTATCAGAACTTCCGTGAGGTGTCCAAGACGGCAGTGGAAAAAGCGCTGTCATTTTTCTCGAAGGACGGAGGATTTACGACCTGTAAGTTGCCCGCGAAGTTCCTTGCGCGTCCCTCCTGCGGATGTAAGACGCCGGAGAAAGATGAAGAGAACGGACAGGTCGATCCCTTTACGGATAAGATTGAGAGGCAGCGTGTGATCGACGAGTTGAAAGTCGACAATATCACGAGTTCGCTGCTTATCCGCAATCTGTTTACCGAGGATATCACGATGTCCGGATTTTTCGAAAATCTCGGACGACAGCTGGCACTCCTAAGTACGAGACGGTCGTATATCTGTCTGCTGGGTGAGCCGAAAAAGATCGATGAGCGCGACAAGATGTTTACGCCGGAGACGATGTATATGCATCTGTATCAGGAGGGCGTCTCGATCGTTTCCTACGATGAAGGGGAGGCGCCGATCATCTATCCGGGTGATCTTGCGGCTTACAACACCGGAGAGGAAAAAACGCAGATGGCGACATTTTTGCTCTTCTACGGAGATATCCATTACGGAATCTTCTGTGTGGAGTTAAAGACCAGTCAGATGCTGTTCTATTATACACTTTCATTGGAGATCGGAAGCTCGCTTCGGTATCTCTATCTGGCGCTGGATCAGAAAAAGACGCTGCAGGTGCTGAGGGAGAAAAATCAGATCCTTGACTATACGGCGAGTCACGATCCGCTGACAGGGTATCTGAACCGTGCCGGCGTGATGGCGGAGTCCTTCGCGTATATGCATCAGTTCAGGACCGGGTCGCACTTTGTGGCAGTGATGGCGGATCTGGATCATCTGAAGCAGATCAACGACACCTTCGGTCACGATGCCGGGGATGACGCGATCTGTACAGCAGCGAAGGCACTGGCAGCCGCGCTTCCGGAAGGAGCACCGCTCGGACGTACCGGTGGGGATGAGTTTACTTGTATTTTTGAGTGCAGTAAGGACGCGGAGGCGGAGATTCATCGGTTCCGAACCAGGGTAAAGGCGTATTGCAGAAATGAAGATGAGAATGGAGACAGGCCGTATTATATCGGAGTTTCGATCGGATGCTTTGAATTTGCGATGGGTGAGGAGATCGATCTGACGGCGGTGTTGAAGGCGGCGGACGAAGGCCTGTATGATGCGAAAAAAGCACGACGCGAGTCGGTTATAAAATAATGGATGGAGCGATCCTAATGTGATCGTGCTTCAATCCCGAGCAAACTTATTATTTTTTAGGAGGACCGAATGAAAAACTATTACTTACGCAAACTGATGGCAGGGATGTTGATCCTTACACTGATGATATCCTTAACTGCCTGCGGGAAAAAAGAAGAGAACAACGGAGCGGCGAGTGGATCGGCTGCGAGTGGTGGCGCTGTGAGCGAGGCGGCAGCGGAGCCGGAAGCGACCGAGGAACCGGTTGATGACGGCAACCTGATCGAGGACGGTGGCTTTGATAACGGTACGGCATGGGCCGTGTTCTCAACGAACGGCGGCAGTGGCTCGACTTCCGTCGAGAGCGGCGAGATGCACGTATCCGTCCGTGACACCGGTGACGTGGAGCACGGTGTGCAGACGTACTATGATGGCTTTTCCATAAGCGAGGGAGCGGAGTATGAGTTCTCCTTTGACGCGCGTTCCAACGTGGAGCGCACGATAGCGGCCCGCATTCAGATCAACGGAAGCGACTACCACGCATACTTCGAGGAGCATGTAGGACTGACGACGGAGATGAAGAATTATTCCTTTACGTTCAAGATGAAGGAGGCTTCCGATCCGGCACCGCGTCTGTGCTTCAATGTGGGAACGCAGGATGCGGACGGCAAGCATTACACAGACAATGATCTTTACTTCGATAATATAAAGCTGATCGTCAAGGACGATTCCGGTGCCGTGGCGGTGGCCGAGGATGAGGACAAGACCGGTATCCGTGTTAACCAGGTCGGATATCTTCCGAACGGTTGGATGAAAGCGATTCTTGCCGATGTGGCGACCGACTCGAAGACCTTCAAACTGGTTCAGCTCGAGAGCGGCGGAGAGAAGGAGATCACGATCGGAGATGATGTTTCTCCGATTACCAACGACTATGCCGGCGAGACGGATCTGCCGATCGACTTCACTTCGATGTCCGAGATTCCGCGGAGCGGTAAGTACAAACTGGTTGCTGAGGACGGCACGGAGAGTCCGGTATTTACGATCAGTGATAAGGTTTATGATAAGCTGATCAAGAGTACGGTAAAAATGCTTTACATGGCACGCTGCGGATGTGCTTTGGATAAAAAATACGGTGGTAAATATGCGCATAAAAAATGCCATACGAAAAAGGCATATTTATACTGGGATGAAGACACCAAGATCGATGTGAGCGGTGGTTGGCATGATGCCGGCGACTACGGAAGATACGTTGTTTCCGGCGCCAAGGCGGCAGCGGATCTGTTGCTTGCGTACGACAATTATAAGGACAAAAAGATTATCGATAATGTCGGTACACCGCAGAGCGGAGACGGTGTTGATGACCTGTTACAGGAAGCAAAATACGAACTGGATTGGTTGTTAAAAATGCAGTCTGGAAACGGACTGGTTTATCACAAAGTAACGTGCTTGAACTTCCCGGGAACCGTAATGCCGGAGGATGAGACCGAGCCACTTGTCATCTCCTACACCTCGACACCGGCAACGGCAGACTTTGTAGCGGTAATGAGTCTGGCTGCACGTATTTTCGGAAACACTAAGAATGCGACATTGAAAAACGCGGCCAAGAAGTATCTCAAAGCAGCGAAGAAGTCCTGGAAGTATCTGGCGAAGAATCCGAAGGTAAAGAATCACGCGAATCCGCCGGAGATCGTGACCGGTGAGTATCCGGATACCGAGGACCGCGACGAACGCTTCTGGGCAGCTGCTGAGTTGTTCCGTACGACCGGGGACAAATCCCTGATCTCTTTTATGAACGAGTATGCTGACTCGCAGAGAAACCTGAAGGGACTCGGTTGGCTGGATTGCGGATGCTACGGATCCTTTGCCGCGCTGATGAATAAGAACCTGAAAAAGCAGGCAGCAGATACCTATGCCAAGATCGAGAAGGGCTTCAACGCAATCGTGGAGGAAGCTAAGGCTACCTGTGACTCCGCTCCATACGGGATCAACCGTACCGAGGAATACGAATGGGGTTCCAATATGGGAATCGCGAATGACGGCATGATGTTCCTCATGGCAGATATCATAGCCGGTAAGAAGGCAACGGACTACGATGATTACGCGCAGAATCAGCTCGATTACCTCTTGGGTAAGAACCCGACCGGCTACTGCTTCGTGACCGGATTCGGTACGAAGTCGCCGAAGAGCCCGCATCATCGTCCGTCACAGTTCAAGAAAAAGGCGGAGCCCGGTATGCTTGTCGGTGGTGTTGACAGCGGTCTCGACGATCCGTATACGCAAAACGTTCTGAAGGATACACCGCTTGCGAGACGCTACGCGGATGTCGATCAGAGTTATTCGACCAATGAGGTCTGCGTCTACTGGAACTCGCCGCTGGTATTTTTGCTGACGATATATACGAAGCTGATGGATAACTGATTACATGGGAATGTGAGTAAACATGAAGTTTTTGCACACGTCGGACTGGCACCTCGGTCGCGTATCGGAAAACAAGGATTCGTTATACGAGGATCAGAAGTTCATGCTGGAGAGAATCCGCGAGGTTGCGGAAAAGGAACAGGTGGATGGTGTCCTTTTAGCCGGTGACATCCTCGATAAGAGCGTCGCGGCGAAGGAGGCACTGTCTCTCTGGGACGAAGCGACCTATGAGATTTGTAAGGGACTCGGCATCCCGATCTATGCGATTGCCGGCAACCACGACGGCGCGGAGCGTCTCTCCGTCCACGATCGGCTACTGCAGAACGGCGGACTATACATTGCCGGGATGCTGGAGGCTGAGCCGCATCGGATCCAAGTGGACGGTGTGAGTATATTTTTATTGCCGTGGATCACGACAGAGCAGGTGCGCGCCGTCTATCCGGAGAAAGCCGAAGAGATCAAAACGATGGAGGACGCCTACCGGGTGGTGCTCGATGACTATCGTTCACGGTTTATACAGGGCGAGAAAAATATCCTCGTGTCACATAGCTTTGTGCTCGGTGGTACGACGTCGGTCAGTGACCAGGCGGCGGAGCTCGGCCTGGCGACGCAGGTGGGGACGGGCCTTTTTGATGGATTTGATTATGTGGCGCTCGGGCACCTTCACGGACCGCAGCGTATCACCGACAAGATGTATTACAGCGGTACGCCAATGGCGTACTCGTTCGGACGTGAGGAAAGTCAGGAAAAATCAGTAATTATTTATGACACGGAAGCGGATGAAGATGATAGGATCCGATTTGTTCCATTGAAGCAGAGACATGCGCGTCTGACCTTGACGGGGACATTTGATGAATTGATGAGTCGTGACGTAGATGTATTGATCGACGATGACACGAAAAAGAGAGTAAAAGCCTGCATGCCGGAGGATATGACGGAGACTGGCGAATACATCGCGGATGGCTATCTGAAACTGGATGTCACGGATTGTTATATTGGTTATGAGGCGCGGGCGAAGCTGAGTACCGTGTACCCGTGCGCGCTCGTTTTTACCGGAACGGATTATACGGGAAAAGAGACGGTGGCGACAAGACTCAGCGCAAGCGAGTTGGCAGAGCTTGAGACGGAGCCGGCGAAACTCTTTGAGTCATACTTTACGGAAACCTTTGACCGAAAGCCGGATGATCATATCATGAAGATTTTTGAGGAGGCTATGCAGGCCTATGCGACGGGGGAGGCTGAATGAGACCGATAGAGATAGAGTTTCAGGCGTTCGGCCCATATAAAAATGCCACGAAGGTGGACTTTGAATCGCTGACTGCGCAGGGGGTATTTTTGATCTGCGGCAATACCGGCAGCGGGAAGACCACGATCCTTGATGCCATGATGTTCGCGCTGTACGGAGAGTGTACCAACAAAGGCCGTGGCGGACTGCACGAGATGCGTTGCTCATACGCGGAAAAAAGAGTGGCAACGGAGGTTCGTTTTGATTTTGAGCATAAAGGTGAGACCTATCGCTTCACGAGGCGTGTGACCAATGCGGGCGCACCGACCGCGCAGGCGATGAAACAGGACGGGGACAACTGGGTACCGATGATCCAGAATCCCAACCCGTCCAATGTTGGCGACCTGTCTGAGAAGTTGATCGGACTGAATGCCGAACAGTTCCGTCAGGTGATCATCCTGCCGCAGGGGCAGTTTGAGAAACTGTTGACTGCGAAGGTGACAGATAAAGAAGCCATACTAACGAAGATTTTTGATGCCGGCAAGTGGGATCGTATCATGGAGATTTTCAGTCGTTCGATCCACGACCGGGTGGCAGACCTGGAAGAAAAGAAAAAGCGAATAGAGCAGTCCCTGATGGAAGAGGATTGTGAGACGCTGGAGGAACTGGGCGAGAAAATACGGCACATCGAATCGGACAAAGAACAACAGAAAAAAGACTTTGAAACTTCCGATGTGAAAAAGCAGTTGGAGGAGTGGGAAAAACGGCTGACACTTCTCGAGCGTGTGAGTGAGCAGGAAGGGGAATTTCAAAAGCGAAAAGAAGCCAAAGAGAGGGCCTCTGAAGAGAAAAAGAACTGCGAAGAACAGAAGAAAGAAATACAGGAAAAAACTGCCCAACATAAAAAGAAAAAAGAAGAGATCGATAAGCAACAAACCACGAAAACAAAGTATGAAGAAAAGCGCGAGGACTATCGGAATATCGATCTTATTACCGAAGAATATAACGATAAAAATAGAGAAGCGGAAGCGGCTGCGGAAGCAGAAAAAAACACCAAAAACAAGTTAGAAAAAAAGAAAGAACGCACGGTTAAACTTCAGGAAGAAATGCGGGATATGAAAACTCGCTATGACAAGTTGCAGACGCTCTACTGGTTCAGTGCCGTCGGTATGCTGAGAGAAGAGTTGAGAGACGGTGAAAGATGCAAGGTCTGCGGAGCGGTCTATCACGCTGACGAGGAACATGTGATGGAGGAGGATGCGGTCGGACCTGACGAACGGATCAGTCGCGAGCAACTCGAGGAGGAGAAAAAGAAGCTGGATGAAAAAGAAAAAGCCTTCCTCGACGAGACAGAAGCCTGTGAAAAGCTGAGAGAGGATCTGGAAGCGAAAAAAACGGCGACGTCGCAGTGTCGCGAAGCGTTGGCGGTTGCCGTGAACAAGCTGCAACTGACCAGGGAAAAGATGGTATCCGGCATTGAAACGCTGGAGGAACTTGAGCAGGCGATCGGAGGACTCGAAAAGCAGATTTCCGATTATGAAAAAGAGACTGAGCGACTCGCGGATGAAGAGCGTCACGTGCAGGATGCGTATCAAAAAGCCAATACCTCACTCGAATTAGCTGAGAAAGAGGTCGTCAAGGCGAAGGAATCGCTTGAAAAGACAACGAAGGAAGTGAAGCAGAGCCTGGCAGCGGACGGATGGGAATCGGAAGACCTGCCGGACGTTGAGGAGATACAGGAGCGGATCGATGAATACGATGAGGCGATCCGAAAGCACACCGAGTCCATGGCGGTGATGGATGATCAGATCCGTCGGTTGACGGATAAGCATAAGGACCTCTCGAAAAAGGAAGAGGGCCTGTCGGAGGCACTTATCCGGGCAGAAGAGGATGCCGGGATTGCCAGGGAACTGAGAGGCGAGACAAGCCTCGGCCTCAAGCGATATATATTAAGCGTGAAGTTTTCCACGGTTGTCAACGCGACGAATCAGATGCTTGCGAAAGCGCTGGGCGGAAGGTACCATCTGTACTGTTCGGATGACAGGCAGAAAAACTCGCGAAAACTGGGTCTGAATCTGAAGGTGCTGGATAAGATGTCGGAGGATGAGGAAGGACGATTTGCGGATACGCTTTCCGGTGGAGAGAAATTCCTGGTTTCATTGGCGCTCGCGATTGGCATGTCGATGGCGGCTGGAAGCAGCGGAAACCCGATCGAGGCACTTTTTGTCGATGAGGGATTCGGGTCTCTCGATGCCAACGCGGTGACCGACGCAATGAAGATCCTGGAATACATACGGCAGTTCAACGCGGTGGTGGGGATTATTTCCCATGTGGAACTTCTGCAGGAGAGGATCGCAACGAAACTCGTAGTGGAGGGTACCGAAGAAGGAAGCCGGATCCTTCAGACGATTGGATAAGGGTTCTTGAAAGGATAGCGACATTTTAAATACAGACTTGAACGAAGGGAGTAACAGATGAGAAAACACGTAGTGATCCGACTGACGGTCGTGATCGGAGCGGTATCGGCTATATGTTTGGTCATGCTTTTTTGGGTATTGGATTACACGTCCAGTAGAAAAATCCGGGAAAAAGCCATCGGAGATCTGGGGGTGATCGCCAATGATCGCGCCGAACTCGTCGAAACCTATATTCAGGGATGCTGCGACTTTATTGATGCTTACAGCCATACAACGGAGGCCAGGGAGGCTTTGGAGAATCCGAAGGATGCCGGCGCATTGCAGGGAATCCGTGATGTGACAAATCAGATGGCGGAGCATCAGGAAAACCTCGAGGGATTGTATATCGCCAAGTGGGATACCTATGTCCTGGCTCATATCAACCCCGACTCGATGGACAAGACATTTCGTGACGGTGACGCCGCCAAGGAGCTCGAACAGCAAATCCGAAAAGCCGACGCACCGTTTTGTACCGGTATCGTACAGGCACCGGTTACGAAAAAAATGGTTATCCCTGTCTACGCTCCGGTGAAGAATCAGCGGGGGGAGATGATCGGATTTGCCGGGGCAGCCTTCTATACGGATGCCTTGAGTGAACGCCTGGACTCGACGGTTCGAAACGGAAAAATCAATGTTGATTATTCACTGATCAATTCGTTGACGAACACTTACATTTTTGATAACGATGACTCATTGGTTGGAACCGAGTGTAAGGATGATGTCATCCTGGATGCGGTTAAAAGGGCAAGCGAGGACCTCGATCTCGGTGGTGATTACAGTTTCAGTGAGGGGGCGCGTGTGGTATCCTGCCATTATATGGCGAATCGGAGCTGGGTGTTTGTGATCCGGGATAACCAACACGAAGTGTTCAATGTGATAGGTACGGTGCGTACGATGCTGATTGTGGCCTGCGTACTGGCACTTTTGGTGATGGTGCTGGTAGTCCTGATCAGTGTTAAGACCGTAATGCGCCCACTCAGCGCCATCAGTCGTGAGATCGTCCGCCTCAAGGAAGGTGATTATTCGCGTGGTCATCAGATTGAAAAATATGCGTCTCGCGAGGATGAGCTCGGACGTGTGGCGCAGGCGGTGGATGAGCTGAGTTATGTGATAGGCAACCAGTACGAATTGTTCCGTGAGATGCTGAAAGCACAGACGGTCGGTACGATCGTGATGAGGAGCGACGAGAGTCAGGAAATCCTGATGATCAATGATAAAGCGCTGGAGATGATGAATCTGGCCGGATACAAGGGCAGTGTGACGGCGATGGATATACGGAATGAGTTCGAGGAGGATCAGCTTGCAATCGTCGATGAAAATATGAAACGTGTGCAGGAAGATGAGACAGAAGAGGTATCTTATGAGGTATCGATTACCAACGGTGTGATCCGGCGGTACATTTTTACAAGCGCAAGGCATGTTCTTCTGTCAAATAATGACGATGTGATCATCCTGTGTATGACCGATTTGACGGAGCTTGAGGAACGCAGATCGGATGACAAAGATTCTTGACATGCCACCATTTTTCAAGTATAATAGAAACGTTGAGGGATTGAATCAGAAAGGGGTTCGTAATGGTTGACGATTTGGTACAGGAGGTTCGTGAAGAGCTGACAGGACACATTCTTCCGTTCTGGGAGGGGCTGATCGACGAAGTGAACGGCGGTTTCTACGGACGGATGGATTTCGACGGCACACTCCACAAGGACGCTGTCAAGGGTGGTATCCTTCATGCTCGTATCCTGTGGGCGTTTTCCAACGCGTATAAAGTGCTGAAGGATGAGTCGTACCTGAAGTACGCGGAACATGCGTATAAGTTCCTGACCGGTCCGCTTTGGGATGAGCAGCACGGTGGTGTGTATTGGACGGTGACTGCTGATGGAAAGCCTGCCGAGGATCTGAAACACGGATACTGCCAGGCGATGTCACTGTATGCGATTTCGTCCTACTATGACGCGTCCGGTGACGATAGAGCGCTGATGCGCGCGATGGATATCTACGATGTTCTTGAGAATGAGATGCATGATGAGTACGGCTATAAGGAGTCGTTTACCAGGGATTTCCGTTGGGCAGAGAATGAAAAACTCTCTGAGAACGGTGTCGAGGCGGCCAAGACGATGAATACTAACCTTCATGTGTTCGAGGCCTACAGCGAGTTGTATCATGTGAGTAACTATCCGCAAGTGGGAGATCGAATCTGCGAGTTGTTGGATCTGTTCGCAGATAAGATTTATAACCCGGCTAAGCATCGTCTGGACGTATTCTTTGATGATACGTTTACCCCGATCATCGATCTTCACAGTTTTGGACATGACATCGAGGCCAGCTGGCTTTTTGATCGCGGTATTGAGTATTTGGACAATATCGCCTATGAGTCGAAGATGGCGCCGATCATTAAGGATTTGGTGCAAGGTATCTACGATGAGGCGATGGATCCGATGCACGGATCAGTATATATGGAGAACGAGAACGGCATGATCCGCAAGAATCGTAATTGGTGGACACAGTGCGAGGCGATGGTCGGCTTCTACAATGCCTATCAGAAGGATGAGACGAGAGTCGAGTATCTGCAGGCTGTGGAGGATATCTGGAGCTTTGTCAAGGAGCATCTGATCGACACGCGGGTTGGCGGAGAGTGGATCCAGGAAGTAGATGTGCTGAATCAGCCGGTATCCTCGCTCCCGTTGGTCGGGATCTGGAAGTGCCCATATCACAACACGCGTATGTGTCTGGAGCTCATCAAGAGGAACAACAAGACTTCGACTTCCTTTGAACTGCCAAAGCTGGATTTCTTCTAATCCATGATCATTGATCCATGAACAAACATACAATAAAAATAGCCCCGCACCGTTCTCACGGCGCGGGGCTTAATCTTATTATCATCCCATGTTGACTACAACATTTACTTCTTTCTTTGAAGCATCATACGGAATCACCGTTGTATCGGTCAGTGTCTGGCCGTCAACCTCGAGACTCTGTACGCCCTTCTCAACACCGTTCGGGTTCTTCACGGTAATCTTGTAGGTAACACCGCGGTACTCACGGCTGATGGCGATATCACCAAAGCCCTTCGGTACACACGGATCAACAGACAAGCCATTCAATGTCGGATAAACACCGAGGATGTACTGAGATACATTGGTAAAGGTCCATGCTGCTGTACCGGTCAGCCAGCTGTTCTTGGCCTGGCCGAAAAACTTGGCGTCCTTGCCGGCAATCATCTGTGAATATACATAAGGCTCGGTTGCGTGGATCTCCGAGATGTCTTCCAGATAAGCCGGGCAGGTCTTTTTGTAGATCTCGAAAGCACGGTCGCCACGTCCGATCACGGTCTCCGCACAGGAAACCCACGGATTGTTGTGGCAGAAGATACCGGCATTCTCCTTGTAACCCGGCGGGTAAGAGGAGATCTCTCCGAGATTCAGCATGTATTTGGTATAAGCAGGCTGCAGGATTACGATACCGTACTTGGTATCCAGTTTTTCCTTAACGGAATCCAGAGCCTTCTCAGCAAGACCGTTCTCTACGCCGACACCGGCCAGTACGCAGAAGCCCTGCGGCTCGATGTAGATCTGACCCTCTTCGCATTCTTTGGATCCGACCTTCTTGCCTTCCGCATCGTAAGCACGTACGAACCATTCGCCGTCCCAACCATCCTTTTCGATGGCCGCGGTCATTTTTGCAACTTCATCACGTGCTCTCTTGGCCTCATCAGCCTTTCCGAGTGCGTCACAGATGTCAGCGTATTCATTTCCGTACTTAACAAACATACCGGCGATGAATACGGACTCGGCAACCGGTCCCTCGCTCGGTCCGAAGGTCTGGAAGGATTCGCCCGGCTCCTTGGAGAAGCAGTTTAAGTTCAGGCAGTCATTCCAGTCGGCACGTCCGATCAGCGGAAGGTCGTGCGGACCTTTGTGGTTGATGATATAATCGAGCGATCTTGTCAGATGCTCGAAAAGAGAGGTTGCCTTACTCTCATCATTGTCATAAGGAACTTTCTCGTCAAGGATCGAGTAATCTCCGGTCTCGCGCAGGTAAGCGCTGGTGCCGGCGATGAGCCACAGCGGATCATCGTTGAAGCCGGAACCGATATCGGAGTTCCCCTTCTTGGTCAGCGGCTGGTACTGATGATAAGCGCTTCCGTCCTCGAACTGTGTCGACGCGATATCGATGATACGCTGACGGGCACGATCCGGGATCAGATGAACGAATCCGAGCAGATCCTGGCAGGAATCACGGAAGCCCATACCACGCCCGATACCGGACTCATAATAGGAAGCGGAACGTGACATGTTGAATGTTACCATACACTGATACTGGTTCCAGATATTTACCATACGGTCAAGCTTGTCATCCGAAGACTTTACGGTGAACTTCGAAAGAAGAGCTTCCCAAGTATCATTCAGTTCTTTGAAAGCTGCATCCACACCGGCGTCTGTGCTGTACTTGTCGAGCAGCGCCTTGGCCGGCTTCTTATTAACAACATTCGGAGCCTCGAACTTGTCATCCACCGGATTCTCGCAGTAGCCGAGAACGAAGATGAAAGTCTTTGACTCGCCCGGAGCCAGCTTCACATTCAGCTGATGAGATCCGATCGGATACCAACCGGAAGCTACGGAGTTGTGAGCCTGTCCCTCTTCCACAACCTGCGGGTCTGAGGTCGGACGATACGCGCCGAGGAACTCGTCACGGCTGGTATCGAAACCATCGATCTCAGCATTAACCGAATATACGGCGTAGTGGTTGCGGCGCTCACGGTACTCGGTCTTGTGATAAATCGTCGATCCGATCACCTCAACCTCACCGGTGCTCAAGTTACGCTGGAAGTTGGTCATATCATCCATAGCGTTCCAGGTACAGAACTCTACATAGGAAAAGAGTTTGAATTCCTTGTCGGCAGATCCCTTGTTTGTCAGGGTGATGCGGTTGATCTCACAGGTGTCATTCACGGGAACAAAGGCGAGCAGCTGAGCCTCGAGATCATTTTTACATCCGGTGATCCGGGTGTAGCCCATACCGTGACGGCATTCATAGGAATCGAGATCGGCTCTTACCGGCTGCCATCCCGGTGCCCATACATCGTTTCCTTCTTTAATATAGTAGTAACGGCCGCCTTCGTCGTTCGGGATATTGTTATAGCGATAACGAGTCAGGCGAAGCAGCTTCGCATCCTTATAGAAGCTGTAGCCTCCCGCTGTGTTTGAGATCAGCGAGAAAAATGAATTGCTACCCAGGTAGTTGATCCAAGGAAGCGGAGTCTTGGGTGTTGTGATGACGTATTCTTTATTCGCGTCATCAAAGTGGCCGAATTTCATACGAGTACCTCCCTAAAAAATGATTGCGGCGGCATCTACAGAGTTACGATCCGATAACCGCACGCTTACATTTATTATACAGAAAAACGAAGGGAATTACAAGAACTTTATTTATTAGATGCTTTTCAAAACAGGTCTCGCGAAAAGTTTCGAGATATTTCGGAAGTTTTCGTATAGTTTCGCCAAATTTCGTAAAAATTTCGAAGATTATCCAAAAAAAACACACTTTGTCCAAAAAAAACACACTTTTTTTATTGACACGTAAAAAATTTAGGCTTATAATTGACACAAGTTGAAGATGAGTCGCCTGGCCGGCGATCATCAAAGTTGCTTTTGTAAAAAAACAAATTAAAAAGGAGGATGTCGAATTATGAAAGCAAAGAAACTTTTGGCAGTGCTTCTGTCGGTCGTTATGGCTTTTGCTCTGGTAGCATGTGGTGATAATGGCGGGAACAGCAGCAACAGCGGTAACTCGGAGACAAAAGAAGAGGGAACTTCCGGGGGCGGTAACAAGATTGGTATCGCGATGCCGACGAAATCTCTTGAGAGATGGAATCGCGACGGTTCTTTCCTTGAGGAGCAGTTCAAGAGTAAAGGCTACGAAGTAAAGCTTACCTACTCCGACAACAAGATCGATCAGCAGGTAAAGGATATCGAGGGTCTTCTCGCAGACGGCGTTAACCTTCTTGTCGTAGCTGCTATCGACGGTGAGTCACTCTCACAGGTTCTTGCTCAGGCAAAGGAGCAGAACGTACCGGTTATCTCTTATGACCGTCTGATCATGAACACAGACGCAATCAGCTACTATGTATCGTTCGATAACTATACAGTTGGTAAGCTGCAGGGTGAGTTCGTAAGAGACAAGCTGGATCTTGACAACCAGGCAGGACCGTTCAACATTGAGTTTACAGCAGGTGACCCGGCTGATAACAACGCAGGCTTCTTCTTCAACGGTGCGTTCGATGCACTGAAGAGCTACATCGATGCCGGCAAGCTCGTAGTACAGTCCGGACAGACCGCGTTCGATCAGGTTGCAACACAGCAGTGGGATACGTCCAAGGCTCTGACACGTTTCCAGAATATCCTTGGTTCCAACTACGCTGACAAGCAGCTCGACGTAGCACTTTGCTCGAACGACTCTACCGCACTTGGTGTAACACAGGCTATCGAGTCTGACTACAAGGGTGACAAGACTAAGGTTATCGTAACCGGTCAGGACGGTGACGAGGCTAACCTCGCTAACATCGTTGACGGTAAGCAGACGATGACCGTATATAAGGCAGTTGCCAACGAGGCAAAAGTAACACTTGATCTTGGTGTAGCAATTCTTTCCGGTAAGAAACCGGATGAGTCGCTGATCAAGGAATCCGGTTGGGATTTCGAGTGCTCATATGATACTTCTTCCTACGATAATGGAACCGGTGTGATCCCGTCATACCTTCTGGTACCGACTGTAGTAACCAAGGACAACATCCAGAAAGAGCTTGTTGATACCGGATACTACACAATGGACGATAAGGGATATCCGCATCCGGTAGGCTGATGAATTGATGAACCATAAATGAATTCATATAACCTGTAATCCTGGAAAGGCGAGCGAGCGATCCTCGCCCGCCTTTCTTTATATATCATAGTGAGGAGGTGTTTTTTTTGGCTGATTTAATCCTCGAGATGAAAAACATCACCAAGCTGTATCCAGGTGTTAAGGCGCTGGATAACGTAAACCTCCAGGTAGAGCGCGGAGAGATTCACGCGCTGGTCGGCGAGAACGGTGCCGGCAAGTCCACATTGATGAATGTTTTGTCCGGTACGATCCCGTATGGTGAGTACACAGGTCAGATCATCTACAACGGCAAGGAGTGTACGTTTAAAAATATTCAGGACAGCGAAAAAGAAGGTATTGTTATCATCCATCAGGAATTGGCTTTGATTCCGGAGCTGACCATAGCCGAGAACATGTTCCTTGGAAATGAGCAGGCAAACGGAATGGGTAAGATCAACTGGACAGAGACGCATGCCAAGGCAACCGCCAGCATGAAGCGAGTTGGTCTGAAAGAAGAATCAACGGTTCTGATCAAGGACATCGGAACCGGTAAGCAGCAGCTGGTCGAGATTGCGAAGGCACTTGCGAAGAACGTTAAGCTTCTGATCCTCGACGAGCCGACCTCTTCTCTGAATGAGGAAGACTCCAAGATGCTGCTGGATATGCTTCTTGAGTTCAAAAACGAAGGCCTGACTTCGATCATTATCACACATAAGCTGAACGAGGTGGCCTATTGCGCGGACAAGATCACCGTAGTGCGCGACGGTTCGACCATTGAGACGATGGAGAATCCGGAGCACAATATCGACGAGGAGCGTATCATCAAAGGAATGGTAGGTCGTGAGCTTACCAACCGTTATCCGGAGCGTGAGCACAATGTCAGTGACGAGGTTCTCTTTGAGGCCAAGGACTGGACCGTGTATCACCCGGTATATACAGAAAAATGTGTGGATGACCATGTCAATTTTTATGTAAGAAAAGGTGAGATTGTAGGTTTCTCCGGACTGCAGGGAGCAGGCCGTACTGAGCTTGCGATGTCACTCTTCGGTAAAAACTACGGAAGCCACATCTCCGGTCATGAGTACATCAAAGGTAAAGAGGTTAACCTGAAAAATGAGCGCGACGCGATCAAGCACGGGCTCGCTTACGCAACGGAGGACCGCAAGACGAACGGACTGGTTCTCGGTGATACCATTGCCAGAAACACGACAATGGCTCGTATGGAGAAGGTCAGCCACGGTCCTTTTGGTGTGATTGATGTTACCAAGGAGAATAAGGAGGCTGAAACGTACAAGGAAGCCATGAACACGAAGACGCCGAGCGTACAGCAGCTTGTAGGAAACCTTTCCGGTGGAAACCAGCAGAAGGTACTTCTCTCCAAATGGTTGTTTGCTGAGCCCGAGGTTCTGTTCCTTGACGAGCCGACACGTGGTATTGACGTTGGTGCAAAATACGAGATATACACGATCATGAATAAGATGGTAGCGGAAGGAAAGGCGGTTGTCATGATATCTTCCGAGCTGCCGGAGCTTCTCGGTATGTGCGACCGTATCTACGTTATGAACGAAGGTAAGATGGTCGGCGAGTTTACAGCCGAGGAAGCAACGCAGGAGAAGATCATGAGTGCGATCCTTTCCTCAGACAAAAAAAATAAGGAGGTTTCGGCATGAGAGTGTCAGCATTACTGAAAAAGTACACCATGGTCATCGCTCTGGTCGTTGTATTTGTCTTCTTTACAATACTGACCGAAGGTAAGATGGTAGCGGCTCAGAATATTTCCAACCTGCTGTTGCAGAATGCTTACGTTTTGATCATGGCCTGTGGTATGTTGTTATGTATTCTCACAGGTGGTAACGTCGATCTGTCGATCGGTTCCACGTTGTGTTTGACAGGCGCTCTGGCAGCTAAGTTGCTCAGTATGGATCTGCCTGTAATTGTTGCAATTCTTGTTCCGTTGGCAATTGGTGCCGTCATCGGTATCTTCCAGGGATATTTGATAGGTTATGTTCATATCCCGCCGTTTATCTGTACGCTGGCCGGTATGTTTTTGTTCCGAGGGTTAGCCCGAGTTGTCCTGGATTCCAAGACGCTCCCGCTGACGAAGTACGAAAGCTTCACCGATATTTTTACCAGCTACATCAGTATCCCCGGTATCGATAAGGACGGACAGTATTTATCCGCTCTGATCATCGGAATTGTAATAGCGGTTGCGCTTGTGGTTTGGACATTTATCAGCATCGGTCGTAAAAAGGCTCGCGGTTATAGTTCCGGTTCATCACTTGGTAAGATCATCCGCACGATTGTTATCGCGGTACTCATCGTACTGTATTCCTTCTGCCTGATGAATTACAAGGGTATTCCGGTTATGGTACTTTGGATCCTGGCTGTGGTATGCATCTTCGCATTTATCACAAGTTCGACGGTTTTCGGTCGTTACTTCTACGCAGTCGGCGGTAACGAGAAGGCAACCAAGCTTTCCGGTATCGATCCGCGTAAGGTTTACTTCTGGGCTTACTTCCTGATGAGTTTCCTGGCCGGTCTGTCAGGTCTTCTGGTAGGTGCCCGTATCGGTTCTGTCGATGGTAACATGGGTAATACATACGAGATGGACGCTATCGCATCCTGCTTTATCGGTGGTGCATCGGCCTATGGTGGTTCCGGTACCGTTCCGGGAGTTATGGTCGGCGCGATCCTGCTCGGTGTTATCAACCAGGGTATGTCCATCTACGGTCTGCCGGATATGTGGCAGTACGTAGTCAAAGGACTCGTATTGTTAGTAGCCGTGGTATTCGATGTCGTTTCGAACCACAAGACAGGTAAGTCATGATGCAATCGGACGAAAAAAAACAACGTCTGGTCAAGATGACCCTACGTATCGTAGTAGCCGCGTACATCGGTTTTATGGGTGTTATGTTGGTGAAAGGATACTTAGGTGATCCGAATATCGCTTTTCTGATTTTCGGCATCCTCTTCCTCGTACTTGCGGTCGGCTTCGTTGTTTACGCTTTGGTGTCTTATTTTAAGGCGCCGGCGGGCGACGGCGTCTCTTCGGGGGCGTTGCCGACTGCGGACGAGGTACTTGATGGAGACTCGTCAACCGGGGCAGAGGAACAGGACTCGGGAGACAAAAAGAAGATCAGTGATTTTGCAAAGTATAAGTCGGATGACCAATAAAAATGTGAAAAGCCCGTCGCATAGCGACGGGCTTTTTTTGCCCCGGTTTCATTGTGTTTTTCAGCCCCTATTCATTGGATACAAAAGTATAGGTGTGCTTGCCCTTTTTCTTGGATTCATACATCGCTGCGTCGGTTTTTTCAAACAGGCTTTCCGTGTCTGAAACATCTTTGCCGCTTACGATGCCGACGCTGATGGAAATAGACGGCAATCCGTCATCATTGTTCTCAAGTTCTTCGTTGATCTGATCAATTTTTGCTTCGATGAGTCTGCGTTGCATCCCGGATGAATGAACCATAAAAACCACAAACTCATCTCCGCCGAGACGGCATATACAGTCGTCATCACGGAATACACCCTTTAATACCTGAACCAGTTTAACGAGGACCTGGTCGCCGACTTCATGGCCGTAGGTGTCGTTGATGGATTTGAAATTGTCGACATCCAAAAGCATCATATAGGTCGTTTCAAGATCAATTCCGGATAGTAATATTTCATAGCCGGCGCGGTTATATGCACCGGTAAGTTCATCGTGAGAGGCTTTATAATTCAGGTGTTCCAGACTTTTTTTATATTTTGAATACATCTTGTTGTAGGCATGAGCCAGGTAACGAAACTCGTTGGCCCCTTCCTCCGGGATAGGGCTGTCAGACTTGATCCTGTCGACTGCTTTCAGTACCGGCTTGATGCCGAGAATCGATGTGAGTCGAACCATTATCAGGATAGAAATTACCTGAATAAGTATGATGATTCGGACAATTGTCAACTCAAAATGGAGTGTGTCGAGTTCATCATCCTTTGTCCTTTGCATCAGTTTATCAACTTCATGAAGACTCTCCCGCATGTCTTTTCGGATGAGATCCTTCCGGTTGTAATACTCGTCATTTAATACAAGTTCCGTAGCTCGCCGGATCTTCTCATCGGCGGACAGGGCTTGGTCCTCGTCACTCAGCTTTACTGTGTCCAGCACATCCGGATAGTCCCTGTACCCCTTGGCTTCGATCACAAGCCTCATGGCGTAGTATTCCTGATCCATAAGCTTTACGGAGTTGACCATGGCTTCCTTCAGCTGATCAAGTGCTGTCTGAGTCTGCTTGTCAACATCCATTTTGGCGATGGCATCCTCTCGTCTGTTTGATTCGAATGCTTCCGTAAAGTACTGATCAAGAAACTTTATGTCGCCGTTTATTGTGAATCTCTGGACGCTCTCTGTCAGATAGTCCGACGCGTCCATCAATTCATGGGCAGCTTTCTCTAATTCCGAGTGTTGTTCCTCGGCGTCCGAAAGACGTTCAAAGGTATTTGTCAGGCGAAAGGTTGAATAAACAACGATTCCTGACATGATAACCATAGTTATGATCAGCCAAATATGTAGTGTGCGAAGCGATAATCCGCTTCTTTTCTTCCTGGTGTTTTTTGACACTATTCGTTCCTCCTATGAACATAATATAACACTAACTAAGAAAAACCGCAATATGCTAAATCATAATTAGTAATTCTTGGGTGTTTCGCTGTGTCTTAATGCGTTGACCCACGAGTGGCGAAATACCGCGATGAGGAGCACAGCAAGCATTTTTTGATTGATGTCCGGCCTTGCATTCGTTGACTATTATGCGGTTTGTTGCTATAATAAACACGTTATCGAAGACGGATATTCGGGAGGAAACAACCATGAAATCATATAGTATTCTTTTCCCCTTCTATGATGAAGTAGAGTATAAGCAACTGACGGATACGGCGTGCCACGATCTGGGGTTGGATACGCTTCTGTCGGAGATGGCGGTGAACACCGATGAGCAGAATCTGATCCGTGACGTGCTTTCCCACATGACGGCCGACCCGAGAGTGGCGAGGTACCGCACGGAGGTGTTCTCGGATATCCTTCATCACAAGGATCTCCGTGATCGGATCATGGATGTTTTTGACCGGATAGAGCATATACGGGACTTCGAAGCCATACACAAAAGTCACGAGGGCGTGACGCTGTGGCATTTGTTTCAGCGACTGGACGAGCTCCGCGAATATATCCTCTGTGTGGAGGAACTGCGTGCGTGCTTAACGGAGATAAAAATAGAATCAGAAGGTTTGCTCGGACTTCGCGACTATGTGGATGAGATATACAACGAGGCCGGGTTCTCTGCGATGAAAAAGGATTTGGAGAAGCTTTCTATTAAGGCGTCCGAGATACGAAGCATCACGGTCGGTATCAATGTTAATGACCGGCTTGAGGCGACCGGACTCGGATTGATTTCGGTAAATGATAAGCCGTTTAAAAAGTCCGGTATCATCTCCGGCTTTTCCGATGCCATATCGTCGGAAGACAAGCTCCAAAAAGGGAATGAATGGAGCGGAGATATGCATTATTATCCTTCCGGAAAGGGCGGCGATACATTTTTCAGAACGCTAAAAAAAGGCGCCGGGGTGTTCTGCCTTCAGCGGACGCCGTTTGTCGACGCCCGCACCAGATCCACGATTGTGACCGGCGTCATGGATGATAAAGGAAAGGACACCGCCCACTATCTGGAGGCCGAGATGAACAAGCTGATGTCCAAGCTGTCAAGGGATATGCGCGATGTCCTGACAGCCTACTCGGATGTCGCGATCATAAATATCTCCGGCCTGATCCCGGAGTTTGTCTATTATATCAGGGTGGCAGAATTCATAGAAAAATATACCGAAAGAGGGTATGCGTTTTGCGTGCCTAAGGCATCGACGGAAACCGTAGTCGGGGAATTTTATAATCTGAGATTGGCTACTACTATGGAGAATCCCGATGAAATTGTAAAAAATGATATTCGATTTGATGACAGAAACAGGATATACATTCTGACGGGAGCCAACCGCGGCGGAAAGACCACCTTGACGCAGGGTGTGGGGATATTGTTTATGATGGCGCAGGGCGGGATATACGTACCCGCGGACAGTTTTGACTATGTGCCTGTCGACGCAATCTATACGCATTTCCCGGCCGATGAGGACAAGACGACAGACCTCGGAAGGCTGGGAGAGGAGTGTATCCGGTTCAAGGAAATATACGATGACGCAACTTCGGAAAGCCTTATCCTTTTGAATGAGACTTACTCAACCACTTCCTTTGAGGAAGGTTATTACATCGCGAAGGATTCCGTCAGAGCGCTTCTGTCGAAAAAAGTCCGGATGATTTACAATACTCATATGCACAAGCTCGGACAGGATATAGATGATATCAATTCGGATGCTACCTCTGCGCGCGTCGTGTCCATGATCATGCGGACGGAAGGAAGCACACGCTCTTTTAAGGTGGAACTCGCTCCGCCGGAAGGAATATCGTTCGCGAGTGATATAGCGAAAAAATACGGCGTTACGTATGAGCAACTGGTGAACGTGGGAGAATAATCGCTGAATAAAAAAGCTTGCCGTGCTCCTCATAGCCGCCAGTTGTGAATGAGGAGACACGCGCAAGCGTTTATTTTTATGTTTATTATTCTATAGAAATATCTATCACATCGTCAGCACGATCTCGTTGGTATCCGCCAGCTTATCCGCTGCGATATAATTATCATTAAGCGTCTCGCCGTTCAGCGTGAGCGAAGCAAAGCCGGTCTCGTGACCGTTCGGATTCTCAACCGTGATGTGAAGCTTCTTGCCGCGGAAGGTCTTGTCCATCGTGAAGGACTTCCAGTCAGACGGGATCGACGGTGCCAGGCGAAGACCGTTCGGATCCGGACGAAGTCCCAGGATACCCTCGACGCAACCAACCATAACGGTGGAAGCCGTACCGGTCAGCCAATGCACATGTGAGCGACCGTGGTTGAGGCTTGCCTTTCCTTCCGTAAACTGACCGAAGCAGTAAGGTTCGATTGTACGGATCTCGGCGTGGTCGTTCTGAGCTGCCGGGTTATTCTCCATGAAATACCGGAAAGCACGATCGCCGTGACCGAGGAGTGCCTCTGCCAGGATCAACCAGCCCTGCGACTGGGAGAAGATACCGGCGTTCTCCTTGGTTCCCGGATTGAAGAGAACCGCGAGAGCCCCGTCAAAGGCATGCGCGTGATACGGCGGATCCATCAGCACAGCACCGTAGTCGGTATTCAGTTTATCAAAAACGTTCTGCATCGATGCTTCAGCCTGCTCCTTGGAAGCCAGCCCACTGATCACACCCCAGCTCTGAGGGTTCAGCCACATGTTGGCCTCCGGATCATTTCTGTCACCGATGCGCTCGCCGGTGTCTTTGTACCCGCGAAGGAAACGGTCCTCGTTCCAGCAAAGCTTCTGAACCAGATCGCCGAACTCCTTCTGTTTAGTCTCGAGTTCATTTTTATAGGAAGAATCACCCTTGAGCTCCGCGAAGCGTCCCAGGATGGTCAGCGCGTAGTAATACTGCTCGGCCACGAAGGAGGACTCGCCCATGGCGCCGAGGCGCAGGCAGTCGTTCCAGTCAGCATGCAGGCCGGCGGGGAGTCCGTGCGCACCGAGGTGGTCGTCCGAGAACTTGATTGCGCGCTTCAGATGCTCATAGACCGTGCCCTCGTCCTTGTTGGCAAACGGGATCACTTCATCTAAAAATGCGATGTCGCCGGTTTCCGATACATACTTCCAAATCGTCGGGAAGAGCCAGAGGGCGTCATCCGCGCGATAAGCAGGGTGTCCGGTTTCCTTTACGTAGGACTCGTCTTCCGGTGTGTCCTCGTGTCCCGGATTGTGTGTGTACTTAACCAGCGGAAGACCACCACCGTGGTGGACCTGAGCGGACAGCATGAAGACGATCATCTGCTTTGCCATATCCGGACGCAGATGAATCACACCCTGGATATCCTGAACCGTGTCGCGGTAGCCGAAGCCGTTGCGCTCGCCGCAGTAGATGAAGGAAGCAGCGCGGGACCAGATAAAGGTCATAAAGCAGTTGTAGGCGTGCCAGGTATTCATCATGGTATTGAACTCAGCGCTCGGTGTCTGGATCTGCAGCGCGTCGAAGCGAGCGTGCCAGTCGGTAACCAGAGTCTCGAGTTCATTTTTACATACCGAGTCAACATTATTATAGGAGGAAATAATCTCGGAAGCTTCCTTATCGCCCTTCTCACCAAGAAGGAAAGCGATGGTCTTCGTCTCGCCCGGAGCCAGCTTGATAACCGTTGCCAGGGCACCGCAGCTGTTGGCGTTGTAGTTGGTGGTGTCGGAGAGCTTGCCGTCCGTTACGCCGACCGGATCGGAGTAGTCGTGTCCGTTGCCGAGGAAGTCCGCGCGGTCGCCGCAGTGTGAGCTGACAGGATTTCCTGCCAGACCGAAGAAACGTCTGCGAACAGCCTTGTCATCGACCTCGGACTTCTGCGAGATGATATCGAGGTTTCCGTTCACTTCCTGAAGGATCCGATTCTCCTTGAACGCGGTACGTGTGATAAACTGCGTGTACTGGAGGTTCACCATATCGTTGGAATAGTACGGATCATTGGTGAATTCGGCGTAGCCCGTGATCGTAAGGTCTTTCTCCTCGCCGGACGTGTTGGTCAGAGCGAGTTCCCATACCTCGTAGGTCTTATCAAGCGGCACATAGTAGGTGGCCACGGAGCGGATGCCGGCGTAATCCGTGATAAAGCGGCTGTAGCCGGTGCCGTAGCGAACGATGTTGACGAACTTATCGCCGGTGTCGGTAGCGTTTTCGGTGCCCGCCTGCCCGATGGCGTTGGCTGCTTCTTCCGTTGCTTCAGAAAAAGGCTTGCGCACCGGCTTCCAGGAAGCCGACCAATAATCGCCGGACGCGTTGTTTCTTATATAAAGATAACGTCCGGGATAATCCATACTGTTGAAGTTGTAGCGAAGAATACGTCCCTTGGCGCCGGATTTGGCGAAACTGTAGCCGCCGGCGTTGTTCGAAATCAGCGCCGCATACTCCGGGGACCCAAGATAGTTGGCCCACGGGGTTGGCGTGTCCGGACGCAAAATGACGTACTCGCGGTTCACGTTGTCAAAAAAACCGTATCTCATAGCTTTGTCCTCCCTGTTTGGCTTTAAGATTCATTAAATTTTATCAAGTTGCCCATGTTGTGGGCATTTTTCACAAAAAACGCAAGATTTTGTTGGAAACACGTTGTATTACTTATTTTAACACATCTTTCTTTATAAAAAAAGGGCAGAAAAAAGAAAAATTACAATGGGGTTTTTGTAAAAAATATACAAAAAAAGAAAAAAAAGTGTTGATTCTGTGACAAAAGTGTGGTATTATACTCTATGGGTTTCGGGAAGAATACCCAAAAAATATCAACCATGAAGATCTTTGGATCTTCAAACAACCAAATTTCAATTTACAGGGAGGAATTCATTTATGAAGAGAAAATGGTTGGCAATTGCTCTTTCCATGGCTTTGGCTGTTGGAATGCTCAGCGGTTGCGGAGAAGACAAGAAGGAGACTGCTTCTCAGGCACCTTCGAACACAGAGACTGAAGAGCCGGCACCGGAGACTGAAGAGCCGGAAGAGAGCGTTGATCTGCTCGAAGATGGCGGCGGTAAGGTTCTCAACATCTACGCATGGAACGACGAGTTCCAGCAGAGATTCGAAGCCTACTATCCGGATTACAAGGATGGTAAGGTTGGCGATGTAGAGATTAAGTTCATCATCAACCCGAACGAGGGCTCTAACTACCAGGATAAACTGGATGAGGCTCTTGGTAAGCAGGAAAGCGCAGCAGCTGATGAGAAAGTCGATCTGTTCATGGCAGAGGCTGACTACATCGCTAAGTACTCTTCTGCAGCAGCTGATGTAGCTGTAGACGTTAAGGCTCTTGGCCTTACTGATCAGGACATGAGCAACATGTATGACTACACCAAGCAGGTTGCAACTGATGAGAACGGTGTTCTCAAGGGTGTTTCATGGCAGGCTTGCCCGGCTGGTATGATCTACCGTCGTTCAATGGCTAAGAAGTATTTCGGTTCTGATGATCCGGCTGCTGTTCAGGAGCAGGTATCTGACTGGGATAAGTTCGTGGCTGCCTGCAAGACCATCAAAGAGAAGTCAAAGGGTAAGGACTTCATGATGGCTGGACCGAACGATATGCATCGTATCTACACCAACAACGACTCCACTAAGTTCGTAGAGGGTGATGCTCTTACATTCACTCCGGGATCTGAGCAGTGGGTTGACAATACTAAGAAGTATTGTGATGAAGGTTATGTAATGAACCCGACAATGGGTCTTTGGAGCGAGGACTGGACCAAGCAGATGGGTGCTAAGGGTCACGTATTCGCATTCTTCGGACCGGCATGGTTCATCTCCTTCACAATGTCTGATGGTTCAGGCGCTAAGAAGAACGATGATGGCACCTACAAGCATGAAGATGGTAAGGATTCCTACGGTGATTGGGGTCTCTGCCTTGGACCGAATCCGTTCAACTGGGGTGGTACATGGATCATGGCTGCTAAGGGAACTGACAACGCAGCACTCATCAAGGACATCATGTTGAAGATGACCTGCGATCAGACAATCCTTTACAACATTTCTAAGGATAAGCAGGATTACGTAAATGGTAAGGAGGCTTGCGAGAAGCTTTCTGCTGATGGTATCACTGCTCCGTTCCTTGGCGATCAGGATATGATCGGAACTCTTAAAGAGTCTGCAGAGAAGATCTCTATGGCTAACCTGACAATCTACGATCAGGCATGCATCGAGTCTGCTGAGGGTGACTTCGCAGATTACTTCTCTGGCAAGTCCTCTAAGGAAGACTGCATCAAGAAGTGGCAGGCTGACGTACAGGCTAAGTTCCCGAACTTGACTGTATAATCCAATAAAGGGATATTACTAAAAGACCTAAAATGGGGGCAGGACGTGTCCTGCCCCCGTTTTTAAACTCAAAAATGTTCTGAGGGGGCTTGTTGCTATGGCAAATAACAATAGTGCAACGGTCGCGGTAAGACAGAAGAAAAACAAGTTAAAATATGGGAAATGGGGTATCATTTTTATCCTTCCGTTTTTTATCGCGTATTTCCTCTTTTCGTTTTATCCGCTGATTACGACCTTTTATTACAGCTTCTTCTCCCGATTCAAAGATCCGGTAACGATCAAGACGGTAGAAAAGTTTGTTGGGTTTGACAATTACGTTAAGTTGTTTACAAAGGAACCGTTCGCTGAGACCGGATTCCTGTATCATTTTGGAAACACATTTTTACTTTGGATTTTGGGATTTATTCCGCAGTTGTTACTCTCGTTGCTCTTCGCTTCATGGTTTACGGATATCCGTTTGAAGCTGAGAGGAACCGGCGCGATGAAGGTAATCCTTTACCTTCCGAACATGTTGATGGCGTCGTCTATCGCCGTGCTGTTTAACAAATTGTTCGCATTGACAGGACCTGTCAATGAACTTCTGGGCACGAGCGTCGATTGGCTACAAAGTCCATGGGGCGTCCGAGGGTTGATAGCCGCGATTAACTTCCTGATGTGGACCGGTAACACGACCATCCTATTGATGGCCGGTATCATGGGTATCGACCCGGCACTGTACGAGGCCAGTGCAATCGATGGCGCCACAGCAGGACAGCAGTTTAGAAAAATTACGATGCCTATGTTGAAACCAATCATGTTGTATGTGCTTGTCACATCTATGATCGGTGGTTTGCAGATGTTCGATATCCCGAACCTGTTGGTTAAACAGGGTGGTACCCAGAAGGTGGCCCAGACAGTCGTTATGGACATCAGTAACGGTATCGGAGGATCCGGTGATATCGGTTTGGCCGGTGCGGAATCAGTTATTCTGTTCTTTGTAGCCGGTATAATAGGATTTGTCCTCTTCAAGTCCATGGAAAGTGACGAAGATAAAGAAAAGCGCAAGAACAAAAAGCGCGAAAAGGCAGAACGTAAAGCTGCTGTGGCGAAGGGGGTGTGATAAAGAATGACTGAAGATTTCAATTCAAACCTTACAGCGGAAGAGAAAAGAGGTCATGTCTTTCTTATCATCCGCCGTATCATAGCGTATATCATTTTGATTGTTATGTGTCTGCTGTGTATCTTCCCATTTTTGACACTGCTGATCAACATGACAAAGAGCCATACGGAGTTGTCACAGGCGTTTAACCTGATTCCGGGTACTTCGTTCTTCAAGAACTTCTCACGTATCCTGGGAGACAAGAACATCGCCGTAATCCGTGCGATGGGTAACTCACTTCTGATCGGTGCACTTACCTGCTTGATCAATGTGTATGTATCTTCGCTGACAGCTTATGGTTTGTATGCTTATGAGTTTAAGCTTAAGAAGGTTGCTTATACCTTTATCATGATCGTCCTGATGGTACCGACTCAGGTATCCGCTCTGGGTTACGTTCAGATGGTAAAGGGATGGGGCTTCGAGAACGACAACGCTCTACCAGCCCTGATTTTCCCGGCGATCGCTGCTCCGGGTGTATTCTTCTTCATACATCAGTATATGGAGAGTGCGCTTCCATTGGAGATTGTCGAGGCCGGACGAATAGACGGTGGACACGAGTTCTACATATTCAACTTTGTCGTCCTACCGATCCTAAAGCCGGCGATAGCCGTGCAGATGATTTTCTCGTTCGTAGCATCGTGGAATAACTACTTCCTTCCACAGTTGTTGATGCAGGCCAACTCAAAGACGGCTACCCTGCCTCTTATGGTCGCGGCCCTAAACGCGTCGGCGAACGACAACTTCGACTTAGGTAAAGTGTATATGGTGCTTGGATTGGCGATCGTGCCGTTGATCATCGTATATCTGTGTTTGTCGAAGTACATTATCCGAGGAATCGCACTTGGTTCTGTCAAGGGTTGATATGAGGATAATAAGATAAGTAAAATAGAATATCCTGCTGTGAGATTACTCACGGCAGGGTATTTTTTTGTGCGAATAGCGAACGCCATGCAGGAAAGCTTGCTTTCCATGCATGGCTGAGCAAACGGTCATCGAGAAAGCTTTGCTTTCGAGATGACAGCGCATGGACGAGTAGGGGGATGAATCCCCCTACTCGATTTTACAATACAAACCGCCCGCATGCATTTACGGTGCACACGGGCGGTGGTATGTCGAGCAGGGGATTATCCCCTATACACGATTAGTTATCCATTTGAATATCCGGATCAGTCTGCCAGTTTCAGATCGCCTGTCTTGGCCCATCCGAGTTTCTTTACAATCATATGGAACAACGGTGTCAGTACGGCCGGAAGAACGATACTGATGAGGATCAGGCCGATCCAGTCCATCGCGGTGATGGCGCTCTTTGTACCGGCAGCAACATCATTTACCCAACCGCTGTAAACGCCGATCTGACCGACGAAACCGCAGGTACCCATACCGGAGGACACCGGAGCACCGTTCATCTGCATACCGAAGACGCAGGTAGCAAGAGGACCTGTTATAGCGGAGGTCAGGATCGGTGCGATCCAAATGCGGGGATTTTTGATGATGTTAGGCATCTGAAGCATGGAGGTTCCGACACCCTGTGAAATCAGACCGCCCCAGCGATTCTCAGAAAATGACATTACAGCAAATCCGATCATCTGCGCGGAGCATCCGGCGACAGCCGCGCCACCGGCCAGACCCGTCAATGACAGGGCGGCACAGATAGCTGCCGAGGAGATCGGGAGCGTCAGCGCGATTCCTACGATAACGGATACCAGGATTCCCATCAAAAATGGCTGCAAATCCGTTGCCCACATAACGAGATCGCCCACCCACATAGCGGCTTTTCCGAGTGGCGGAGCGATCAGAGCGGAGAGCCCGATGCCGACGCCGACTGTTACCAGTGGGGTAACGAGAATATCAATTTTGGTTGTCTTGGAAACAAGTTTTCCAATCTCAGCGGTGATGATTGCGACGAAGAGAACGGCCAAAGGTCCTCCGGCGCCTCCCATCGCGTTGGAAGCAAATCCGCCGGTGATCAATGAGAAGAGCACCAGAGGCGGACATTTCAGAGCGTGTCCGATAGCAACAGCCATCGCCGGGCCGCTCATGGCGACAGCCAGACCGCCGACGGTATATGGCACATCGTTGATCGTGGCGACAGGTGTCGTCAGAAATCCGATATTAAACTGAGTTCCAATGGTATTGATGATGGTTCCGATCAGCAGGGAACAGAACAGACCCTGCGCCATCGCGCCGAGGGCATCTATGCCGTAGCGCTTCAGAGAGATTTCAATGTCTTTTTTCTTTAAAAATTCTTTCATTCTCCTTCTGCCTCCTTTTGGTGGAGGCTCCTTTCCGATTTCCTTATAGAATAGTTAGTTTTGCTCTCAGAGAGACGAACGTGCGTTTACCAGTTCAGAAGTATGATCTCCTCGCCGGTTGCGTTCTCAATCTGAATGTCGGTAGCTTTGAACTCATTTTTCTGGAAAAATGTCAGCGCGCCCTTGTTTTTGGTATAGACGGAAGCCTCAAGGATTCCCATCTCATCCTTCAGCTTGTCCAAAAGAAGAGTACCGATTCCGCGGTCACGCTCGTTCTCGCTGACGACGATAGCGACCATCGCCTCTTCCATGGAGCCGGCAAAGCCGAGGATCTGATTGTCCTCTTCATACAGGTAGACAGAGGCCAAGCTCATCACACGTGACACTTCCTTATAGTTCTTGCTCCAATACTTCTTAGAGATGAAGCTTTGCTCTTTGACATTTGTCTGCAACCAGAGCTCCATCATGGTGTCCAGGATCTTGTCGGATCCCTTATTATAATGGTTGAACTTCCGAATGTTCGAAACCTCAGCCGGTATGAACTTGCCTGCCTTTTTGGCAGCTTCCCGTTCGGCGGCTTTCTTCTCGGCGGCGGCTTTCTTTTCAGCAGAAGCCTTCTCTTCAGCGGCCTTTTTCTCGGCAAGGGCTTTTTCCTCAGCGGCCCTTTTTTCGGCGGCGGCTTTCTCGGCAGCCTCCTTTTTCGCTATATCCTCGATGATCCTAGGGTCGGCAATCGACGCAATCACTTGCGCAACGGCGCTGATATCTTTCGTTACATCTTTGCCGCCCTCCAGGCGGTGTCCACCGTTCTTGATCTCGATCAGCGGAAGTCCCAGTTTTTTACATGCGGCACGGAGAGCTTTGATCTCGATATGCTTGTCGTCGGATCCCGCGGCAATGCCGGCAATCCTACGGGATGGATTCAAATACGAGAAGGTCGCGTCAATAGGTGTGTAGATAATATGAGTAATATGATCCAGAGCCATGACGTCTTCCAGCATCATACCGATGACGGTGCCGACGCTTTTTTCAGCAAATACGACATGCTCGTATTCATCAAAATGAACGTCTTTCAAGCGCTTGACAAGGTTCTTGGCGGCCTTGTCCGCGTAGGCTCCCAGATCGTCGGTGTCCTTTACCTCGTAGCTTTCGATCGGCAACACGTCATAGCCTGCGTAGGTAAACGCAACGCGGGTGTAGTATAACAGTGGGCAGTCAACGCTGTAGCGGATGCCCGGAAGAAGTAGCAATAGTCCCTTTTTCATATGCATGCCTCCCGTGTTGAAGTCTCCGGTATCGCATAAAAAACCATTCTATATTTTATCAAGATTTAAGACGGGTGTCAAGAGTGGCAAAAACTCCTTGCCAAAAAGCCGAAAACAGTATAAAATATAAGAAGGTCTGCAAGGAAAGGGGTGATAGCTTGGATTTAGCCGAGAAACTGGTTGAAGAACTCGAATGCGAGACTGTCTTCACGATTCCGATCGGAGACGGTATCGGCGTTTCGGAGTCCGTGGTAGTGACATGGATCCTTATGGCGGCGATTCTTCTGTTCGCGTTTTTGATGACCAGGCGACTACGTGTTCGCAACATTTCACGCAGACAGGCGGTGATTGAGACGATCGTAGTGAAGCTGACGAACCTGACACAGGGGATGGTCGGCGAGAGAGGAAAGGGTGTAGCGCCCTACCTGGTGACAATCCTGATCTATATCACGTTGGCCAATATCTGCGGAATATTCGGATTTAAGTCACCGACGAAGGATCTGAATGTCACGATCGCGTTGGCGCTTATGAGTATAGTGCTTGTGCAGGCAGCCGGAATTCACTACCTGGGATTCAAGGGGTGGCTGAAGAGGTTTGCGCAACCTATCGGAGTCGTCACGCCGTTCAACATTCTGGATCTTGTAACGAGACCGCTGTCACTGTGTATGCGACTTTTCGGTAACGTGTTGGGAGCGTTTGTCATCATGAAGCTTCTGGAGGCCGTAGTGCCTGTCGTGTTGCCGGCGGTATTCAGTATCTACTTCGATCTGTTCGATGGGATACTTCAGGCTTACGTATTTGTCTTCCTGACCTCGCTCTACATCAAAGAGGAGATTGAAGAGGAAGAGGAAGAAGCCGGGGAGAAGAAGAAACGACGCCGGCGAAAGGTTGTCGCGATCAGCGCGGCGACCGATCAGCAAAAGAGCGCGTAAATTTAAAAAGATAAAAAACAAAGATAAACGGAGGTAAACAACTATGGGATCAATTGCAATCGGAGCAGCATTAGCGGTATTCGGAGCCTGCATCGCGGGATTGGGAATCGGCATCGCGACATCGAAGGCCGTCGAGTCTATCGCAAGACAGCCGGAGGCGGAGTCCAAGATCATGAAGAACCTGGTGCTTGGTTGTGCGTTGGCAGAGGCAACGGCGATTTATTGTTTCGTTATCGCGCTTCTGATCATCATGATGCTTGGTAAGTAGTAAAAATGAGAGCGGCCGGTTGGACCGGCAACGTTTAAGTATGCATAGAAAGGCAGGATTACTGTATGCTGCGGATTGATTTCAATCTGATTTTTACCGTGATCAATATCCTGATACTTTTCGGCGGACTGTGGTTTGTCCTGTTTAAGCCGGTACGAAAGATTCTTGATGAGAGACAGGCCGAGGCGGATCGCGAGTACGAGGAAGCCAAGGCGAAGCAGGCCGAGGCGGACGAGTCGAAGGAGAAGTATGATGCTTCGTTGGTAGAGCTGGAGCAAAGCAAGGCTCAGACTATGACCGAAGCAAGACGTAAGGCAGAGGATGAATATCAGCGTATCATCGACCACGCGGAAGTGCAGGCGAAAGATATCACGGATCGGGCTGCTATCGAGGCCGAGAATCAGAAAAAGAAGATTATGAAGAGCGCGGAGGAAGAAATCGCCGACATGGTTGTCGCGGCGGCCGGAAAGGTGGCCGGATCAGCCGGAGGCGCAGAGTTCGACCGTGCGCTGTATGACGAGTTTTTATCAAAACAAACGGGGGATAATTCATGACACAGGCGACGATAGAGTATGCGTCAGAGTTGATGAAGATCCCTGACGCGAGAGAAATGGTGGCCGAAGCGCGTGATATCTGTGACGCGGTTCCGGCTGTGTATGAGGAGTTGGCAGACACCACGGTTCCGGTCAACGTCAAGCATGTGGTGATCGACCGGATCTTCCCGCTGGGAGTGCGCAATTTCCTCAAGCTTTTGTGCGATAACGGTGATTTCGGACTCTTCTATGAGATTATAGATGAGTACCGTGAACAGATGAAAAAACCAAGGGAAGTTGAGGCGTACGGAGAACTTATTTACGTAACGCCGCCGACGGATGAGCAGATGATTGGGATCCGCGACTTCCTGGGCAAAGAGTTCGGAAACAAAGATATCGAGCTGACGATGAAGCAGGATGAATCGCTGAAGAGCGGATTCATCATCCGCGTCGGATCGAAGGAATTCGACTGGTCAGAGGCGGGGCGAATCCGTCAGCTGGAAGAGCGCCTGAGCCGTGCGGTCACGGAAGGCCGTTCCCGTTCGGAAGACAACATCATCTCGATCCTGCGGTCGACGATCGAGGATTTTGAGCTGGCGGCAGCGGACAAGGAGATCGGTGTCGCCAATTGGGTAGGTGACGGTATCGTCAATGTCGATGGTATTGACCACGCAAACTACGGAGAGATTGTTATCTTCGATTGTGGAGTAAAAGGAATGGTCCAGGATGTGCGTCGTGACGAGATCGGCGTCGTTCTTTTTGGACGTGATACAGAGATCCATGAGGGATCGCGTGTCGTTCGAACCGGTAAGATGGCCGGCGTTCCGGTTGGTGATGAGTATCTGGGGCGTGTCGTTGACGCGCTCGGTGCACCACTTGACGGTGGAGCGGAGATCTCGACGGACACGTATCGCCCGATCGAGATGCGCGCGCCGGGTATCGTGGATCGTAAGTCCGTGTCGGTCCCGATGGAGACAGGAATCCTTTCCATCGATTCGATGTTCCCGATCGGACGCGGTCAGCGAGAACTGATCATCGGTGACCGTCAGACCGGAAAGACTTCGATCGCGATGGATACGATCCTGAACCAGAAGGGCAAGGATACAATCTGTATCTACGTGGCGATCGGACAGAAGTCTTCGACTGTAGCGAAGCTGGTTGGCACTTTGAAAAATGCCGGCGCGATGGATTACACCATCGTAGTTTCCGCAACGGCATCCGATCCGGCACCGTTGCAGTATATCGCCCCGTACTCCGGTACGGCGATGGCGGAGTATTTTATGTATCAGGGCAAAGATGTCCTGATCGTTTATGATGACCTTTCCAAACACGCGGTGGCATATCGTGCCATCTCGCTTTTGCTGGAGCGCTCTCCGGGGCGTGAGGCGTATCCGGGTGATGTCTTTTATCTTCACTCGCGTCTTTTGGAGCGTTCGGCGAGATTGTCGCCGGAGGCCGGTGGTGGTTCCATCACGGCACTGCCGATCATAGAGACGCAGGCCGGTGATGTGTCGGCCTATATCCCTACCAATGTCATATCCATCACGGACGGACAGATCTATCTGGAGTCGCAGCTATTTTTCTCCGGACAGCGTCCGGCGGTCAACGTCGGTCTTTCGGTATCGCGTGTCGGCGGTGCCGCGCAGAGAAAAGCGATGAAGAAGGCGGCGGGAAGCGTGCGTATCGATCTGGCACAGTACCGCGAGATGGAAGTGTTTACCCAGTTCTCTTCGGATCTGGATGACGCGACCAAGAAGCAGCTGGAACATGGCCGCTCGCTGATGGAACTTTTGAAGCAGCCACTGGGACATCCGTTCTCGATGGCAGATCAGGTTATCATCCTGGTCGGTGCCAATGCGCACCTGTTCAGTGATATCCCGACGGCCGAGATTCAGGATTTCAGAGCGAAGCTTTTGAAGTATTTTCATGATGAGAAAAATGAGATCATCTCGAGGCTTGAGAGCTATCTCGATCTCCCGGATGATCTGAGAAAGAGTATCGAAACAGAGTGCGAAAACTTCAAGTCCGGTTATCTGGAGGATAAGGATGCCTAATACGAAGGAACTTCAAAACCGAATAAGCAGTATTCGCGACACGATGAAGATCACCAACGCGATGTATATGATCTCTTCGATGAAGTTGAGAAAAGCCAGGACGAATCTGGAAAACACCGAGCCGTATTTTGAGGGGTTGAAGATGGAGATATCCAATATTCTTCTTCATCTTCCGGATATGGAGGATCGGTATTTCGACAACAATGAAGACGACGAAATGGATCGTGAGCGCAAGCGTGGGTTTCTTATCGTGGTCGGTGACAAGGGAATGGCGGGCGCCTACAATCACAATGTGATCAAGGAGGCATTACTGCACATTACCCCACAGGATAGACTGTATGTTGTAGGAGAGGTCGGGCGTCATGAACTCGCCGCAATCGACTATTCCGTGGAGCCGGAGTTTCTCTATTCAGCCAACAATCCTACTATGCACCGGGCTCGTCTGATTGCGGAGAACATCATCGAGCAGTATAAAAACAGAGAGCTCGACGAGGTACACGTGATCTATACACATATGGTGAATACCATGAAGTCCGAGGTGCGCGTGGAGCGGCTTCTTCCATTGAAGACGCATACATTTTTAAAGGATGAGATGATCGAGCAGGCTCTTCATGAGCAGGGAGGAAAGACGCGCGAGCAGATCGAACGCGAGGCGGAGGACTGGTACATGATCTACCCCACGCCGCGAAAGGTTCTGGACAAATTGGTGTACAACTATATCACCGGGTTTGTTTACGGCGCGTTAGTCGAGGGCTCGGCCAGTGAAGAGAACGCGCGTATGATGGCGATGCAGGCGGCGACGGACAATGCCAAAGAAATGCTGGGGGCACTGTCGATTCAGTATAATCGCGCCAGACAGTCTGCCATCACGCAGGAGATCACCGAAGTTATCGCCGGTGCGAAGGCGTTGAAGAAAAAGAAGACGAAGAAAGGCAGGAGGCCATAATGGAGCATACGGGTAAGATTGTACAGGTATCGGGACCGGTCGTGGATGTGGAATTCGTCGACGGTATTCTACCGCCGATCCGTTCGGCGCTGACAGTAAAGGTCGGAGAAGGAGCGTCACAGGACGAGCGCGTGATGGAGGTAGCTCAGCACATCGGACATGATGTGGTGCGCTGTATCATGCTGGCTGCCAGTGAGGGACTCTGCAGAGATATGGAAGTAGTTTCTCATGACGAGGGGATCACCGTTCCTGTCGGAGAAGCGACACTGGGGCGACTGTTCAACGTACTCGGTCAGCCGATCGATAACAAAGAACCGGTTGTCAGTGAAGAAAGATGGTCCATCCACAGAGAGCCACCGAGCTTTGAGGATCAGAGTCCGGTTGTCGAGATCCTTGAGACGGGAATCAAGGTCATCGACCTTCTCGCGCCTTACGCCAAGGGTGGAAAGATCGGACTCTTCGGAGGTGCCGGTGTCGGTAAGACGGTGCTGATCCAGGAGTTGATACATAACATTGCGACGGAGAGCGGCGGATACTCGATCTTTACGGGTGTCGGCGAGCGTTCCCGTGAGGGGAATGACCTCTGGACAGAGATGACGGAGTCCGGTGTTATCGAGAAGACGGCGCTTGTCTTCGGACAGATGAATGAGCCGCCGGGAGCCCGTATGCGTGTGGCGGAGACGGGACTTACGATGGCGGAATACTTTCGTGATGTACAGAACAGGGACGTGCTCCTTTTTATTGATAATATCTTCCGTTTTATCCAGGCGGGCTCGGAGGTTTCGGCACTGCTCGGGCGTATGCCGTCTGCCGTCGGTTATCAGCCGACACTGTCGAATGACCTTGGTGAGTTGCAGGAACGTATCGCGTCGACGAAGAAGGGTTCGGTCACATCCGTACAGGCGGTCTATGTACCGGCGGATGACTTTACCGATCCGGCACCGGCGACGACCTTCTCTCATCTGGATGCTACGACGGTGCTTTCCCGTAAGATCGCGGAGCAGGGAATCTATCCGGCCGTGGATCCGCTCGAGTCTTCCTCGCGAATCCTTGAGGCCGATGTGATCGGTGAGAAGCACTACACGATCGCGCGTCGGGTGCAGGAGGTTCTTCAAAAATACAAAGAATTACAGGATATCATCGCAATCCTCGGTATGGAGGAGCTGTCGGAGGAGGACAAGCTGGTGGTATACCGCGCGAGAAAGCTGCAGAGATTTTTATCCCAGCCTTTCCATGTGGCAGAGAACTTTACCGGTGTGCCGGGTGTATTTGTGCCGCTTGAGAAAACGCTTGAGGGCTTCGGTATGATCTTAGCGGGCGAGATGGATGATATACCTGAGAACGCATTTTTCAATGTCGGAACAATAGATGATGTTAAGAAAAAGGCCAAGCAGTACGAGTAGTGAGGTGAACGTCGGATGAATACCTTCTATCTGAGAATCCTTGCCTGTGACCGCGTCTTCTACGAGGGCGAGGCCACTATTCTTGTGTTTCCTGTGGAAGACGGGGAGATGGCAATCCAGGCCAATCACGAGCAGATGGTGACGACGATCGAGATCGGAGTGATCCGGTTTCGGACGCCGGATGAGGAGGAGCATATCGCGATTATCTCGGACGGAATGCTGACGGTCAAGAAAAACAGAGTCGATGTGATCGTGTATTCGGCAGAGCGGCCGGACGAGATTGACGCTTTTCGTGCGGAGGCAGAGGCAGAGCAGGCCAGGGAACAGCTTCAGCAGAAACAGAGTCTTGTCGATTATCACATCACGGCGTCGACGTTGGCGCACGCAATGGCGCGTCTGTCGGGAAGAGATAAATATCTCGGAAAGTAGCGTGAAAGAATCGCGCTTTGTGGCTGAGCGGCACCAAAGCGCAGGATAGTAGTAAAGGGGGAGGATGGAGTCATGAAAACAAAATCGCTGGTTGTGTTGTTTCTTTTGCTGCTGGGGATCGGTATCGGGATTGGATCGCAGGATGCTTCGGCCGCCAGATTGAAAAAGGAAGAGTACGGCGGCAGGATCCGCATGTACTATGATAAGGAAGAGATCTTCGAGGCGAAGAGACTGGATGCTTCCGGAACACAGACAGATGGCGGATATTACGTGGTCGCCTTTTCTATTCCCGGAACGAAGCAGGTGTGCCACCTGACGGGACTGACTGAGAATAACATGAAGGAAGTGCAGGAAGAGTTGATCGCACGCTACAAGGATGGCGGAGATTTTTCCATCACATCCCTTGATTTTATCGATACGGAAAAGAAAGATACCACGCCATCCGGAGACAGCGAACTCTGTTGGGCGGGGGCGGCTGCCAACATGCTCCACTATGCGGGATGGGGACGCATGTCCGGACATGAGTGTGATGATATTTTTGATCTGTTTTCTGAGTTTTTTTACAACGAAGGCGGATTCATCCCGAACGCGTTCGGCTGGTATTTCAACGGTGTGTCCTACGGAACGGAAAACGAGATGGAAAGGTTCCGTGAGCGAGAGGGTGCGCCGGTGGATCCGAAAGCGCCGAACGGCGGCTGGTACATCCCGGATTACGCGTTTGATTCGGCTACTGAGACGCTTACGATCGGTGGTCTGCCGGGCGACTCGAAAGAGCAGTGCGTGACGATCATGAACCGGATGGAGAAGTGGTTCGAGGCAGGGGACGCGATCGGGCTTTCCGTAATGAATGAGGGAGGCGGCCATGCGATCGCCGAGTTTGGTTATGTGACCAATGAAAAATATCCCGACACGGATCTTCGTCATTACACGGCTATGATTGTGGCGGATTCGGATAATGATAAGACGATCATCGATGATCGGCGTGAGCTTCCCAACACCTAAACGCTGTTACGGATGAAGCCGACCGACGGCGAAACGGTATCGCAAAAGACGTTGAACCTTGTAGATTACGGGTTCGAATTGTTTAGTTTCACCGTGCTCAAGACACCGTCGCAGGTATTTCGCGAGATGTCTTCGAATGCAACGAAAAACAAACTGACGACACCGGACGTCGTTCCGACGTCCATTTTGTTCAGTAACGCGCGGCCGGACAAGACCGAATCGCAGCTTGTGGCTGCGGGAGAGGATATCCGGGTGACCATCCTTGCTTCCAATCTCAGTGATAAGCAGGTGAACCTGGCCTTTCCGGTTCGTCTGACGGTACGTGACGCGGCCGGACAAGTCGTTCAGACCTTGGATGATGAAATCCGTATTCAGGATTATTTGCGTTATGGAAATGAAACGGATTTAAAGAAAACGATCCAGCCACTGGAAGCCGGAACCTACCAGGTTACCGTGGAAGTGAATCCCTCGAAGAGCGTGCAGGAGGCATTCTTTACGAACAACTCCTACACGACGGAGCTTGAGGTTGCCAAGAGGACCATGGATGTGAGCGGCATCAGTCTCTCGGCTGAGATTCCGGACTTTGGGAAGGAAGAATCCGTCCAGGCAAAGCTTACCTACACCGGTGAGAACACCATCAGGAAGAACAACTGGAAAGCCTGGTGTTCGGTTGCGTATTTCAATAATGAAGAAGAAACGAAATATTGGGATGATTTTTGCAGCACCGAGTTCGGCGAAGGCGGCGGGTACGGGAATTACAACACCAAGAAGAAAAACGATGCGAATTACGAATATCACGCATTGATGAAGGAACAGGCTGTATACAATCACAATCCGAAAGTGCAGTTCCGCCTGCGCGTGATCAAGGAGGGTGAGCCGACGGCTTATGTCTATTCGCCGATCTATGACCTTAGCTATCGCAAGATCACGTGCTGGGTTGATGATACGAAGTTATCAAGGTTGAAAGGCGGCGCAACCGGGCTGAATCCCGGGGAGGAGATCGTCGTCCGGCTTAAAAATGAATCGACGGCGGAGGGGACGGACCCGGTATCCGGCAAGTTCTTCGCGCGCATCATGGTCGACGAGAATACGGAAATCAATGTGGTACCGGAGATGGAATTCTCCCTGAAAAAGGGTGAGCAGTCCGATCCGATCCGGATAACAAAGTGGGGGAAGCCACTCTACGGCAATCAGGCGATTGACGCGTTTCTCGGATGGGACGGTCGTGATCCCGGGTATTACAGCGCGCTTGCCGATCTGGAGATCGAGGAAGCAGACAGTACCGAGGTAACCACCGAACAGGATGTGGTTGACGCGTACGACAGCCTCACCTCGTTCCGTGAGGCGGTAGCCGTCGCGGAGAAAACCGGTGGCACGATCACCTTCCGTTCCGATATCCGCAGCCAGCAGATCATGATTGACAGGCCGATCGAGATAAAGGGAAAGGTTTCCGTTAATGGTTACTATACATTGAAAAAATGCCCGCTGTTTCAAGCGTTTTTGACCGGGAACCCCAAGACGAAGATGTTTGTTCTGTCTGAGGGCGCAAATCTGACGCTGAAGGGGATTGGAATCCTTTCCATGCAGACGCGTCAGGAGCCATACATAGAGAACAATGGCGGAACCCTGACCATCCGGCAGTCACAGTTTGGTGAGAGTAGTTTTCCGGAAGGCGATGGTGCCGCGATACACAGTACGGGCGGAAAACTCAAGATCGAGAGATCCCGGTTCTGCTCGCTTATGGCAAATCGCGGAGGGGTTGTTTTTGCCGAGGGAACCGATACGGAGATACTGAACACCTACTTCGAGGGGAATAGCGGAGGAAACGGTGCGTGCGTGTACGCGACGGGCGCTCCGTGTACGATCGTTACATCGACCTTTTTGAACAACAATCTGTATGGCGATAACAGTTCGTTTGGCGACAATATCGTGTACGGGGATGATCAAATGACGATCATAGGAAGTGCTTTCGGCGCGAACCAGGGGTATGTTGAAGTCGGTGGTAAGGCAAAGCTGTATGGGTGTTTCCTGGAAAAAGCTGCCGGCACTGTGACGGCAGACAAAGCCACGGTATTTGATGATGCGCGAGCCCTGTTTATGACGGATGATCCGTCGAGCGTGCTGGATTTTACGATCCATGATTATCCGGCGGAAACCGACGATTACGACGTGGCGTCGATGATCCGAAACATCTATATGGCACGCAAGCGGAAGGGACCGTACATTCGTCGTCAGTCCGATGGCACGATCGGTATCTCGACGGACGGAAAGCAATACACATCCACCGATATCAAGGCGAAGTTTGCCGAGAAGTCCTATACGGTAGATATGTTTGGAAAAGCCCGAACCTTCCAATACGGTTGCCTGAGCACCTATTTTTCCTATGATGATCAGTTGATACTCGGAACTGCACCGTACAAGATGAGCGCCAAGGTGAAAAAAGGAAAGCCGGCAGAGACGGCTCTCGGCCGTGTAGTGGCACACGGAATACGCAAGGCGACCGGCGTGAGTGTAGCGCTGATAGCGGGTGGTGATCTCAAAGGAACCATCAAAAAAGGAAATGTCACGGGCAAGAAGGCCAGGAAGGTCTGCGCGGATCCGTATCAGATCATCGAGATCAAAAAGCTTACAGGCGATCAGCTGAAGTTGCTCCTGGAGGATTCAATCCAGCGTATGCTGCGTGCACAGAAGAAAAAGAAAAATGATCGCAACGTGCTTCAGATCAGCGGTGCCGTGGTAAGTTATAAGGCGTCGGCGAAAAAAGGAAAGCGTATTACCGGGATCAGGATTAACGATAAAAAAATAAAAGCTTCCAAGAAATATAAGGTTGCGATGCTCTCGACGGACAAGACAGTTAAAGCGTACAGCACATGGGCCCGGGCGCAGACGTTTACGATGCGGTCAAGCTGCCAGGAGGTTATGTGCCGATTGTTCGAGATGTCGAAAGCAAAGTTCAAAAAAACGATCAATAAAAACCACTATGTAGCGGTGAAATAATAGGAGGGAAACCATGGATGACAACTTGAAAAAAGAACTGTTGGATCAGCTGAACGCGGAGCTGGGAGTAAAGAAGGAGTCAAAAGACGCTCGCTTTGATTCTTCCACGGGAACGCTCTATGCCAACGAGTTGAAGAACTACGCAATCGCGTTGGTTGATTCGGAGCAGTTCACCAAGGGAAAGACCTATGAGGGCGGAGAGATTCTGAACGGAAGAATCCGTGTGGTTGACGATAATAATCGGCCTTCCAATATCCATCTTGAGGATTATGATTTTGAATTTCATCTTCATGTGGCCAAATAAAGGGATTTTGTTAAAATCATACAAAGATAGACGTAATTCATCGTCGATTTTGTACAAATTTGCGATTGACGTGTACCAAGAAAGATGTTAGTATAAGTACATATTAAAGAGCACATGTGAAATCGCTTATAAGTTTTTTTTGATCATATATCCCTTTAGTGGCCGGAGAGCAATCTCCGGCCTTCCCTTTTGTATAAGAATAATGCTCTTGCGTGATATGAAACGCTGTGGTATCATATCATGTATCGGTGTTTATAAACAAGGAAAGGAAGGAAAATAATGAGTGATACAGCAGGAATGAACAAGGGCACGCAGTGCGTGCAGGCCGGATATCGACCGACAAACGGGGAGCCGAGACAGGTTCCGATCGTCCAGTCGACGACGTTTAAGTATGACACCAGTGAGGATATGGGAAAGCTTTTTGATCTGGAGGCTACAGGATACTTCTATACGCGTCTTCAGAATCCGACGAATGACCATGTAGCGGCGAAGATTGCGGAGCTCGAGGGAGGAACGGCAGGTATGCTCACGTCTTCCGGACAGGCGGCTAACTTCTTTGCGCTGTTCAATATCTGTGAGAACGGCTCGCATATCGTGGCATCGTCCTCAATCTATGGAGGAACGTTTAATCTGATCGCCGTAACGATGGCGAAGATGGGAATTGACACGACATTTGTATCGCCGGACTGCTCGGATGAGGAGCTGGAGGCGGCTTTTCAGGATAATACACGTGCCGTATTCGGTGAGACGATCGCCAATCCGGCGCTGACGGTGTTCGACATCGAGCGTTTTGCGAAGGCGGCACACGCTCATGGCGTTCCGCTCATCGTGGACAATACATTTCCGACGCCGGTAAACTGTCGACCGATCGAGTGGGGTGCGGATATCGTTACGCACAGTACAACCAAGTATATGGACGGACATGGAGCCGGAGTTGGCGGTGCGATTGTGGACAGCGGAAATTTTGACTGGATGGCGCACGCAGATCTCTTCCCTGGATTGTGCACTCCGGATGACTCCTATCACGGCATCACCTACGCAGAAAAATTCGGGAAAGAGGGTGCGTTCATCACGAAATGTACCGCTCAGTTAATGAGAGATTTCGGCTCAATCCAGTCGCCGCAGAACGCATTTCTGTTGAATCTCGGACTGGAGTCTCTCCACGTACGTATGCCGAAACATGTAGAGAATGGATGTGCAGTAGCAGAGTTTCTGTCGAAACATCCAAAAGTAACGAAAGTAACCTATCCGGGGCTCCCTGGGGACAAGTATTATGAATTGGCTCAGAAATATATGCCGAACGGTGGTTGTGGAGTAGTTTCTTTTGAGATAGAAGGTGGACGTTCCGCAGCAGAGGCTGCCATGAAGAAGCTGAAGCTGATCGCGATCGAGACGCACGTTGCCGATGCGAGAAGTTGCTGTCTGAATCCGGCGACATCTACGCACCGTCAGATGACAGATGAGCAGTTGGAGGCAGCGGGCATTCCGGCCGGACTGATTCGTATGTCTTTGGGGCTGGAAGACAAGGAAGATCTGATCGCGGATATCGAGCAGGCGTTGGCGTAAATCGATTCTCGGATTATTGTGTAGAAAACTTGTATAGTGGCTGATTTTTCGTGGATCAGCCACTATTTTTTTATGTATTTTTTTGCATATCTTACTTGCTATATGAAGAGAAATGTCGTATAATAGTAAATTGAGAGTGACTAGAAAAATAGCCTGTTTGACAGGTGTTGGGGATAGCGCTCTACCCAAGCACAATTTCTTGTGTTTGATGAGATGGGGAGAGCAAGAAGGAGAGGAGCGAAGGATGTCGGCTTCGGATTATTACTCGATAAGACAGCTTTCGGAAGGAATCAAGCAGCTCTATGATTCGATCGATCAGTTCAAGACTGTCAGGATACGGGGAGAGAGTTCTGGGGTTAAGGAGTACGGGAATCGTATATACTTTGACATCAAGGAGGTCTACCAGCCGCCGGGGGCGACAAAGAGTGTAGAATATAAGCTTTCCTGTATCGTATGGCACAAAGGTTCGATCGAAGCGGCCGGGATCAATCTTGAGAACGGGATGGATATCGGCATCACGGGTAAGCTTGAGTATTACAGTGCTCGCAACGAGAGCACATTGATCGTTGAGCAGATCGAGGATCTGGGAGAGGGAGAAGCCGAACGTCGACTGAAGGAGTTGGCGGAGCGGCTGCGAAAAGAAGGCATTTTTGATGAAGATCATAAAAAACCGTTGCCGAAGTATCCGAGGAGGATCGGAGTCGTAACCTCGGGATCAGGCGCAGTAAAGACGGATATATGGAACAAGATTCACGAGCGCAATCCGTATGTGGCGGTGGTCTTGTATCCGGTGTCGGTGCAGGGCCCGGGAGCGCCGGAGTCTATCGTAAACGGTATCCGGGTTATGGACAGACAGGGCTTTGACCTTCTCATCGTCGGGCGTGGCGGGGGTGCTGCCGTGGATCTGACGCCGTTCAACGATGAGAGAGTCGTGAGAGCGGTGTATGAGGCGATGACACCGGTTGTTTCCGGTGTCGGACATGCGCCGGATCATACGTTGATCGACGATGTGGCGGATCTCGGCTGTACGACGCCGACGTCTGCTGCGGAGAGATCGGTGCCGGTGCTGGCGGAGCTCCTCGAAGAGATCGAACAGAGGAGACGGGGCATTTTTATCGGTGTATCGAATCTGGTCAAGAGCCGTGTGTTGTTGCTGGACGCAAAGCGACAGCGGTTGGAACAGTTCAACCCGGAGACGGTTCTTGAGAAAAATAAAGAGAGACTGACCCGGGCGATCGAGAAGCTGGATCAGGAGATCCGGGATGCGATCGCGGAGAGGGAGGAACACCTGACGACAGCGAGAGAGCTGTTGGATCGAAACGTGAAAGAAGCGGTCGAGGCGTGCAAGCATCGATGCGAGGTGATCATCACGCGGTTGCATGGACTCTCGCCGACGACGA
>JAEEGM010000057.1 GCA_016280325.1 Eubacterium sp.
ACTCGGTAACGATTACCTTTGTATTCTCTTCTTTATCTTCCGTACTGGCGAGTGGTACGTAGTTAAGCACCGACTCGGGGGTGATCAGGACGCCCGCCGCATGCTTGCCGGTCTGCCTCGGCAACTCTTCTAAGCGGAGCGCGAAATCCACCACCTTCTTTACCATCTCGTCGCTTTCATAAAAATCCCGAAAATCCGGACTGACCTTCAGCCCCTCTTTCAGACTCGTGTTCTGCGGGATTGTCTTGGTGATCTGCTTGCGATACATCGGCGCCAGTCCGAAGACGCGCCCGACATCATCTACCACCGCGCGGCTTTTCAGCGTACCGAAGGTAATGATCTGCGCCACACGATCGGCACCGTATTTTTGTCGTACATAATTGATGACCTCTTCACGACCGTCCGGCTCAAAGTCCACGTCGATATCCGGCATCGACACACGTTGTGGATTGAGGAAACGCTCGAAGATCAGCTGATACTTCAAGGGATCGACAAGATCCGTGATCCACAGAGTGTATGACACAAGAGAACCCGCTGCCGAGCCACGCCCCGGTCCCACCGGGATCCCGTTCTCCCTCGCAAACCGGATATAATCCCACACGATCAAAAAGTAATCGACAAAGCCCATCTGCTCGATGACCGCAAGCTCCGTCTCCAGCTGCTTCACATACGCTTCATCGGTACGGTTGCCGATTCTCTTCTCCAGGCCGTCGTAACAGAGCTCACGCAGATACTCCGAAGATGTCTTCCCTTCTGGCACATCAAACTTCGGCACCTTATAGTTGCCATCCCCGATATCGATCTTTACGTTACAGCGTTCCGCGATCCGAACCGTATTGGCAAGCGCCTCCTTCGCGTAGGGGAAGCGCTCCTCCATCTCCTCCGGACTCTTCAGGAAAAATTGCCTCGGCTCATACCGCATACGATCCGTATCCGTCACAAGCTTCCTCGTCTGCATACAGATCAGAACGTCATGCGCCTCGGCATCCTCTTCGTTGATATAGTGCACGTCGTTCGTCGCGATCAGATCGATCCCGAGTTCCTCGTGCAAGCGCAGGAGCCCCTGGTTAACCGTCTTTTGTTCCGGCATACCGTGATCCTGAAGTTCGAGAAAAAAGTTCCCGTGTCCGAATATTTTTTCAAAACGAAGGGCTTCCTCCTTGGCCTCCTGATAGAGATCCCGACGCAGATACATCGGGATGATCCCCGCCAGGCAGGCACTGCAGCAGATCAACCCTTCGTGGTATTGTTCCATCAATTCATAGTCGATACGCGGACGCGAATAAAAACCCTCGGTAAACCCGAGCGTCACAAGCTTCATCAGGTTCCGATAGCCTTCATCGTTTTCCGCAAGAAGGATCAGGTGGTTGTACTTGCCGTGCTCATCGCTTGCTTCCTTGTCAAAGCGGGACGTGGGCGCTACATACACCTCACAACCGATCACCGGATGGATTCCCTGCTTGAGGCATTCCTTATAAAAATGGATCACACCGTACATGTTGCCGTGGTCTGTGATCGCCAGATGCTGCATGCCGAGCTCTTTGGTTCGAGCCACGAGATCACTGACCCTACAAGCACCGTCGAGCAGACTGTAGCCCGTATGTACATGAAGATGTGCAAAGCCCATCCGTCTCCTCCTTTCTTAATCAGATAAAAAAACAAGGCAATGAGGCCTCGCCGCATTTACCCTGTTCAAAACCATTACTTCTCTCAGGACAGCCTCCACAGACCTGAGCCGAGCGGCGTTAACGCCCTGGCGTTTCAGAGCGAGGCAAGGTACTGTGTATGGCTGTCCGTCAAGTCAGCCTATTTGGCCGTCAAAAACTCTTCGATACGCTGCATCGCTTCTTCCTCGTCCTCACCGTCGATCATTACCTCGATCGGCTCGTCAGGATCCAGTCCGAAATTCAGCATCCCCATTATACTTTTGACATTCGCTGTCTTTTCCTTTTTCGTGAAGTGAATCTTGCTCTGATACCGACTGGCCGTCTGTACAAGCATCGGCACTACACGCTCCGCCTCCTTTTTGGGAACGAAATTAATGGTCTTGCTAAGCATCGTTTCTTCCTCCATCCCGGAGATTGCGCGCCATCTCACACAGCCTTCGCAACCGATGATTCACCGCCGACTTCGCCAAAGGCGGATCCATCATCTCTCCGAGTTCTTTTATAGTGGCCTCCGGATTCTCAAGACGCATCTTAGCCATCTGCGCCAATCCGTCCGAAAGCTGAGAAAACCCTACGGTCTCGCGTAAATACATGATGTCCTCGACCTGCTTTGCCGACGCCGAAATCGTCTTCTTGATATTCGCCGTCTCGCAGTTCACCTGGCGATTGATCCGTCCGCGCACTTCCTTGACGATGCGGGCATTCTCAAACTCCATGAGTGCGACATGGGCACCGACGATCCCAAGGAAATCGACAACCTTCTGTCCTTCCTTCAGATACACGATACTGAGCCCTTTGCGCTCGGTGATTTTTGCCTCTATATCAAATGACCTAAGGATTTCTTTCAGATTTTCAGCCTGTTCCTCTGTCCTCGCCACGATCTCCAGATGGTAGTGTCCCTCCGGATCCGTGACCGTACCCGCTGCCAGAAACCACCCGCGGATATACGCTCTCTTGCAGCAATCTCTCTCCAGAACCTGGTCATTCATCAGATCCTGATACACGCGCGAGCCACCGGTTTCCACATAAACCCGGTTCTCGTGTCCCACACGATCCCGCACCGGTTCCAGATGGTAGGCTTTGCGTAAAAGACTATAACATTTTTCGGGAATTGTCAAGCCTTCTGATAAAATAGAGAAAGGTTTTTCATGATGACACCCCTCATAGAGTGCCCGTAGTTCCGCTTTCTGACAGTGTTTGCCACGGCTGATATGCGCCGCCAGTTCCCGACGTACCTCTGCCGCAAAGGATAATTCCTCAGACATCTTCCTCATCCTATCCGGAGCAATGTACGTAAATCCCGCACTCTACTCCTGTATTATTAAAACTGGTGCTTACCTTGCGAGGTCACCCGCCTTACGCACCCTGTCCTTATCGATATCTCTGTGATCCCGTTTACAGCCGTACTCACTACTCTTGTAGTAATTGTACAGTTCGTTCGCCAACGTCACCGAACGAT
>JAEEGM010000058.1 GCA_016280325.1 Eubacterium sp.
CCTTAACCTTAACATCTAACATGATAAATTGTCCTTTCCCATCTAACTTATACTATATTTGATCCCACAGATCAGATTTCATCGCCCTTCGAAGCGTATTTGGCGCTTGCGCTACTTCGCCGAGAAGAAGATGAAATCGGATCGACAGTTATTCACATCCCAGATCAGATGCAATCATATCGACAAATGCATGTTGGTATACGCCATCACCCCGGCGATCGTCTTCCCATCAATAATCTCTCCATCACGAATCATCGCCACGACATCCTCGATGCTACATCGCTCAACCCGCAAAAACTCATCCGCATCCGGCCTGGTCTCGGTCTTCTTCAACCCGGTGGCAACAAAAATATACGTCACTTCCTCACTATACGCCGGTGCAGGTGCAAACGTAACCAGCTTCCTTATATCATCCGCCACATATCCGATCTCTTCTTCCATCTCCCGCCGTGTCGGCGCAAGTCGATCTTCGCCGGGCTCTGACTTTCCGGCCGGAAGCTCCAAAAGTTCCTTATCAACACCCAGTCGATACTGTCTGACAAGCACAATCTTTCCATCCTCATCAATCGGCACCACGGCCGCTCCACCGCTGTGATGGATCAGATCCCATTTGGCTGTCTCTCCATCCGGCAATCCGATCTCACACTCATGAAAATCCATTACATTTCCATGATACACACATCGACTGTTTAATCGTTTATAACTGTTCATATCATCACGATTATTCACGCTTCATCCCCAATCCAAGCAATAAAAACATAAACATGAAAACATCAGTTTTTAAAACTATGTATCGGCGCCGGAATCTTACCTTTGCGCATCACAAAGTCATCACACGAAAACGTATTTACCGGCATGATCGGTGCACTCCCCAACAATCCGCCGAACTCCACTTCATCGCCGACCTTCTTCCCCTGCGCAGGAATAATGCGCACCGCCGTCGTCTTCTGATTTACCATACCGATCGCCATCTCATCAGCAAGAATACCGGCAATTGTCGTCGGTTTGGTATCTCCGGGAACAGCGATCATATCGAGACCCACAGAGCAAACACAGGTCATCGCCTCCAGTTTTTCAATTGTCAACGCGCCGTCACGCACTGCGTCAATCATTCCCTGATCCTCGCTGACCGGAATAAACGCACCGCTCAATCCTCCAACCGCGGTCGAGGCCATCACGCCACCCTTTTTCACCTGATCATTCAGCATGGCAAGCGCCGCCGTCGTCCCCGGCGCACCGGCTCTCTCCAGTCCCAGTGTTTCAAAAATCTCCGCGATACTGTCACCGATCGCCGGCGTTGGAGCCAGGGACAGATCCACAATACCGAACGGAACGCCCAGTCTCTTCGATGCCTCATTGGCAACCAGCTGTCCAACACGCGTTATCTTGAAGGCCGTCTTTTTGATCGTCTCACAGACAACATCAAACGGCTCTCCCTTTACCTGATCCAAAGCCTTCTTCACGACACCCGGTCCGCTGACGCCGACATTGATGACAGCATCCCCTTCGGTCACACCGTGGAACGCGCCGGCCATAAACGGATTATCATCCGGCGCGTTACAGAATACAACAAGCTTCGCACAACCAATCGAATCCCTGTCCGCCGTTTTCTTGGCCGTATTGACGATCACCTCACCCATCAGGCGAACCGCGTCCATATCGATACCTGTCTTCGTCGATCCGACATTGATCGAACTGCACACGAAATCCGTCTGCGATAACGCGTCCGGAATCGATTCGATCAAAAGCCTGTCAGCTTCCGTCATTTTCTTGGAAACCAGTGCCGAATATCCGCCGAGGAAATTCACGCCGACTTCCTTCGCTGCCTTGTCAAGCGTCTTTGCGATTTTTACAAAATCATCCCTTGTCTTGCAGGCGGCCCCACCGATCAGGGCGATCGGCGTCACGGAAATTCGCTTATTGACGACCGGAATCCCGAACTCGCGGGCGATATCATCGCCGGTTTTGACCAGATCCTTCGCCATGGTCGTGACGCGATCATAGACTTTTTCACATATCCTGTCAACGTTACTGTCAACACAGGACAGTAGGCTGATTCCCATCGTAATGGTACGTACATCGAGATTCTGCTTCTCGATCATTTTATTCGTTTCAATTACTTCTCTCTGATTTATCATGATTTTTCCTTCCTGCTGAGAACTGTGTGTTTTGATTTCTCACACTTCTCTCCACATCGTTACAGTGCACGACAATATACTAGATCCTATTCATAGAATTAAAAATCTCTTCGCGCTGGATCTTAACCGTACAGCCGATATCCTCTCCGAGGCCCTCAAGTCCGTCCGCCATCTCCTGATATCCCTCGTCATAAGCGCTCACGTCAACGATCATCATCATGTTGAAAAATCCCCCGACGATCGTCTGTGAGATATCAAGAATATTGATACTCTTCTCTGCCAGGTAGGTACATACCTTTGCAATAATACCCACGCTATCTTTCCCCACAACTGTGATAACTGCACGTTTCATGTTTTCTCCTCCTATATATGGTAATTCTTATTATGTTTGCACTCCGACGAACGCCCCATCGTTTATTCAACCTGTTGTGTCAAACCGCAATCGGTTCCGTCGGCAGATACCGATCCGCAACGATCAGTCTGGTACCGTATTCCCGCCAGGACTCACTTGACTCCATCTCATACGACACCGTATTATATGCCAACTCCGGAAAATTATTCTGCTCACTGAGATGTCCGAGTATCACTGTCTTCAGTCCGCGATGCACAATCTCCTTGATCAACCTCGCGGACGCATCATTCGAAAGATGCCCCCTGTCTCCGAGTATGCGAAGTTTCAGCGCATACGGATACGGTCCGACCTGAAGCAGGTTGATATCATGATTCGCTTCAAGCAACACGACGTCGCAATCGCCGAGATTATTGATCACACCGTCATCATAGATTCCCATGTCCGTAGCAATCCCGACCTTAGCCTCATCCTTCTGCAGCGTGTAGCACACAGGGTCAGCTGCGTCATGCGATATCGGGAACGGATGGATAAGATAATCCGACACCATAAACTCCTCACCGGACCGAATGCTGTGAAACAGATCCGGAGAAATATTATTCATATTGCACTTCTCCCAGATCTTCTCAATCGTATCGGATGTTGCGTATACAGGGATCGGAAACTTTCTGAGAAGCGCACCGAGTCCGGCAACATGGTCCGAATGCTCATGTGTGATCAGGATGCCTTCTAAACGGTCGAGAGAGAGACCCTGTTCACAGAGCCCCTCTCTCACTTTTTTCAAGCTGGTTCCGACGTCCACTAAGAAACCGCGTTCGTCATCGCCCGCATATATACAATTCCCACTACTGCCGCTCGCAATCGAATAGAGCTGCATCCTCTTCTACCTCCTTCGGTTACATTACGTTTCTAACCTGCGGCGAGTCGATCGTGATCCGATTTCGACCGTTCTGCTTGGAAGAATACATCGCCCAGTCAGCTCTCGTCAAAAGATCCATCGGATTCTCACATGTCTCAGGGAAACTTGCCACACCGGCCGAAGCCGTAACCTGCAATACCTTATCAGCAAAACGGATCGGCGTCTCACGAATCTGTGCATGAACCGCCTGCGTGATCGCATATACCTGCTCAACATTTTTACCAAGAAATGCGATGACAAACTCCTCACCACCGTATCGTCCGGCGATACCGCCGTTACGAACAGCCGCGATATTCAGGAGACGTGAAACATGCTTGATCGCCTCATCACCGCACTGATGGCCATAGGTATCGTTGACCATCTTGAACTTATCAATATCGAAAAGCGCCAGAGTAACGCCTGTCTTTTTCCGCATAGCCTCCTGCAGATAAGCGTTCAGAAGCTCATTCAGGTAACCACGGTTGTAAATACGTGTCAAACCGTCGCGCTTCGCCATATCATTCATCTGCTCATAGAGCATTGCATTGGATACACCCAGACTGATCTGACCTGCGATATTCTGATAGAACGCGGCGCCGTCCATGAATACGTTGATCTTATTTTTCATAACGATCAATGTACCATAGCGTGCCTCTTCCTTTCCGATGATCGGGAGACAGATAACCGAAGGCATGTCAAATCGATCTTCGAGAAACTGGAAGAACTTCACACTCTCAGTGGATGTGTTCTGCATGTACAACTTAGACATAACAAGCATTTCCTTCAGATCGGTCTCGAAGACGGAACGCTTGATCTGCTCAGCGAATTCATCACCCATATTGGTAGCTATCGCCAAGAATCTTCCCTTTGGTTCCTCGCCCGGAATCTGGATTGTATTGTCCGGCTCGAGGATGATGATAACTGCATCCATATCCAAACGGATCTGCAGGATATCGACGATCTTACGCATCAAAGGCTCCTTGTCCTTGGAGGACGCAATCGCCGAGGATACCTCATTTTGCACACTCATCTCATCGTGTGAACGGTTGATCTTTTTATTCGCTGTCTGCAACTGGATCTTCTGTGCGCCCAGTACATCATTAACCTTTTTGATACGATCCTGATGGTCTTTCAATTCTTCATTAACATTATTCAACGCTTCCAGAGAACGTTGCTGCGACATGATCTGTTTGAAGAACTCATCGTAGATTCTCGCCAGCGCCTCCCCGACAATGATTGGAATAAACTCGAGCACCATCGTCAATGCCACTTCACGAAGCAACTCAACCAAGCCGGACGGCATCGAATGCGTCGCCATTCTCGCCCCCAGTCCGCAAAGAAGATATGTAACCAGAAACGTAAGATAATATGAGATACGTTTCATGTTATCATCGTAAGGCACATATACGAAACTCTCAACCGAGAAAAGAACCAGCAACGCGAAGAACGCGATCGCGATCGGATTCGCCTGCCAGTAATAAAAGGCAATCGTCGCCGCGGCAATCCTGAAAATCTGATAAATAAACCCAAGCTTGTAGTGCTTCTGCACTCTCTCAGGATCTTTCATCGCTACGTGCTCGAAGACAAGCAACACAACAAAAGCACCCATTGCAACGAAATACTCCCATACCTCCATCTGGTCGGCTCCGTGTGATTCGAGCTTGATTCCGAGACATGTCAGGATGAATAGAATCATCGAAACATACAAGCCCACATGGAACTTGTAAACGAATCGGTTTTTGTAAAGCGTGCTCATGATCTTAAGCATACGATAATCCACCTTTCGAAATATTGATTATTTCTGCCAATATATTTCTACCGCATCGCCATCGTTCAGCGCGTCGGTGAAGTTCTTGTCAACGCCGTTGATCCTGGTGATCAGCCGGCTTCCGCCTACCTTTGACATATCAAAGGGGTATACATCAAACACATCTACAAAAATGGCCTCTTTGGATTTGGCCGGGATCGTGATATCCTCACCATTCACCGTAATATGTGTAGGCTTTCCGACCGGCTTCGGGGGTTCTGTTGCCGGCTTGATCCCGTCGATACGATCCAATATCTCCTGATCAGCCGCCTGCGCGGTACTCATCGGCTCGGAACCATATCCGTAGTAGCGATCGTTCATGCCCGGTATGATCCGGCCGTCCTGACCGAGCTTCGCCGTATCAAAGGGCACATCCGCCATCCAGTCAGGAAGCGGCTTAATTGGCATCAACAACGGATCCTCTGCCATCGCTTCCTCCAAAGATGTATGTTTCTTCGGACCGTCATCCACCGGCTTCTTAAACGATTTTTCGACCGCTTTCTCCGGCTCCTTCTCTACTTCCTTAGTCGGTGCCTTCTTGGCTTCTTTTTTCGCTTCCGCCTTTTTCACCGGTTCCGGCTTCACAGGCTCTTCTTCCGGCTCCGCATAAGACGATACCGGCTCCGCATTTACCTCATCGATCACGTCGCCGTTCACCACTCTCGCGTTCAAGCTTGTCTCTCTGCCGTTAAGAAGTACTTTGTCCACTTTTTCATACCCGGCAAAGTCGAGAATAAAACTCACCGGATGAAAATCATACACCTGAATATCGTCATCGTCACGAACCTCATAGGTCGATCCCTCAGGAACCCCGTTCACTTCGATCCGCTTTGGACAGATGACGTCTCTGCCATAAAGCTTAACCGTGATCTCTTCCCTGCACTCCGCAATCTGACCAAGCGATATGGAACCTTTGGCTCCCTTGGTAGAAGGACGAAGCGAGATAGAATCATTTTCAAAAACAGGATCGTTGAGGCTGACTTCTTTACGGTTCTTCCGAACCATCACAACCTCACCGCTGTCTCCCTTTACCTCACGTTTTTCACCGTTCACCGTGTAGTAGAGCGACTCGCCCTTAACCGGGAACAGGTTTTCTTTCTTGAAACCGGATGTCAGACACGCATCCAATACCGTAACTTTTCCGTTATCGTACAACTTGACCGGCTGATCATTCACCGTCACATGGATGAAATTGTTGCTCTGTTCATACGCGCTTAAGCAGATACCGATCGGTGTTACCATCATCGAATCTTTCCGACTCTCATCTCCCGGGAAGTCAACATTCGTCAATACATCCGCACCGCGTACCGCCACACGTTCTGTCGGCAGTCCCAGATGTCCGGCCAGCTTCTCAGTAAAGCCTTCCTGCAACCCGCCACCGCCGACGACAAATACGGCGCTCACGCTCTTACCACCGTTCAACTCGATGATCTTCTCTGCAATCTTCTTCGTGATATAGGTAACCGCACCATCCGTGATTGCCAGCACATCCTCTCGCGTCGCTCTCAGCGAGTCACCGAAAATGTTTTTAAACGTTGCAATCTTACGTTTCGCGGTCTTTCTCTTGATGCTCTCGGCTGTCTCAAAATCGGTCAGATACTCTCTGGCGATCGCCTCCGACAATTCATCCCCCGCAAGCGGGATCATGCCGTACGCGATGATGCTTCCATCCTTCACAATCGAAAGATCCGAGGTGCCTGCGCCGACATCGACAAGCGCGATATTCAGTAATCTGAACTTCTCCGGAATCGCAACATTGATCGCCGCAATCGGCTCCAATGTCAGGCTGGCTACGTGAAGACCGGCACTCTCAACTGCCGCATAAAGGCCCTCGACAACTTCGTCCGGCAAAAATGTCGCAATCAGATCCATCGCGATCGACTTCGCCGGGTGCTGCTCCAGCATATCCATCTGGTATCCGTTCAAAAAATATCTGGCCGGGGAATAACCGACACAGAAGAACTTCTTCTCTTTGTGATCCACATCCTCACGGATCTCTTCGTACGCCTTCTCAACACCGGACATCTCCATCGAGCGAAGGTGATCGGTTGTCACCTTAGTCTCCTCCGGAAACTCCATCTCGACATGAACCTCACGTGTCTTCAGTACACGGCCGGCCGCCGCGATGCTTACCTCACTAAGCGTCTGGTTCAAGCGCTTCTCAAGAGCCGTCTTTACTTCAACGATTGTCCTGGAAACCGTACCGATGTCGTGAATCTGGCCATCGATCACAGCGCGCGTCGTATGCTCGATCGACTCCTGCGCAACCACAACAAATCGATCCACCCCGACACGATATCCCACCGTACCCACGATGCTTCTTGTACCGATATCCAGTCCAAACACATATCCTTCGTAATTGTTATCCACGAGCC
>JAEEGM010000059.1 GCA_016280325.1 Eubacterium sp.
CGACATCCTATTCAAGGAAGAGGGCGTCGAGGCGGACAAGATCTACGGACATGGGGGCATTTTTAAGACAAAGGGCGTGGCACAGCAGATCCTCGCGGATGCCCTGGACACGCCGATCTCCGTGATGGAAACGGCCGGCGAAGGTGGTGCGTGGGGTATCGCGGTGCTGGCGGCATACATGGTTCAGAAAAATGAAGGCGAGTCGCTGGCGGACTATCTGGACAATCGCGTATTTGCCGGTGAGACCGGAACAGAACTTGCGCCGGATGCGGCCGGCGTCAAGGGCTTCGATGAATTTATCGAGAAGTATAAGAAGGGACTCGCAGCTGAGAAGGCTGCGGTGGAAAGCGTAGCGGACTGATAAGGCTGGAGTTACGGATCGGGCAAGAGTGCGGAAAACTGTCTGTGCGCGAGCGGACTGACTTGACAGTATGCGTGGCAGATGGTATAATCGGTTTTGTCAGTGGAAACTGATGGATAGGAATGATAACAGATGGAGGAATGATACAATGAAACGAATCAAGACTTTGACAACCAAGAATCTTAAGGATACTGTTAAAAAGGGCGGATGCGGCGAGTGCCAGACATCCTGCCAGTCAGCGTGCAAGACTTCTTGCACGGTTGGGAATCAGACTTGCGAGAACGCTAAGCGCTGATCGATATAGAGCGAACGTATAGGAGCGAGCCACACCGCAGCTTCTGTTGGTTCTTCGGGGTCCACTTGCGTCATTCGGAACCGCAGCGGTGCACGCATGCATAGTACGCATGCTGCGCACCGGCGCTTCCGACAGCCCCTACGAACCAAACAGAATGCTGCTCCGTGTGGCTCGCGATTTGTTTGGAACAATTTGTGGAGAGAGATAATGATACATCTATTTAAGAACAACGGTTATAATATTGTCCTGGATGTGAATTCATCTTCTGTGCATGTCGTGGATGATGTGGTTTATGACGTGCTTAGCGAGATGAAGGAAACAGATGAAAATCGTTACCGTGAGGAAGAGTTGCACAGGATAGCCGCTATCGTCAGTGGGAGATATCCGGCTGAAGAACTCACGGATGAGGACTTTCGGGAGATTTTTGATGATATAAGGGAACTCGAGGAGAACGGAACCCTGTTTACGGACGAGCAGTATCTGGTTGCGGATAGCTGTGGGGATTCCTGTGAGCAGGAGGCTTCGGGGTGTGATGTCAAGCCTGCTTCCATGAAGAAGATGGTGATCGACTTTAAAAAGAGGCAGACCGTCGTGAAGGCTTTGTGCCTGCACATCGCGCATGCCTGCAATCTGAAGTGTGAATACTGTTTTGCCGGTGAGGGCGAGTATCACGGTGACCGGGCGCTCATGAGCCTGGAGGTCGGGAAAAAAGCGCTCGACTTTCTCGTAGCGAACTCCGGCAATCGTCACAATCTCGAGGTTGACTTCTTCGGCGGCGAGCCATTGCTGAACTTTGATGTGGTGAAGGAACTGGTGAAGTACGGTCGCGAATTGGAAAAGACGAACGACAAGCACTTTCGTTTTACATTGACAACCAACGGCGTGCTGCTAAACGACGAGGTGATCGAGTTTGCCAATAAGGAGATGGATAACATCGTCCTCTCCGTCGACGGAAGGAAGGAAATCCACGACCGGATGCGTCCATTCCGAGACGGAAGCGGTTCTTATGACAAGATCATAGACAAGTTTAAAAAAGTTGCCGACTCCCGCAATCAGGAGCGCTACTATGTGCGCGGAACGTTCACGCACTACAACACGGACTTTGTAAAGGATGTCCTCTCACTTGCTGACGAGGGCTTCAAGCAGATCTCGGTTGAGCCGGTCGTGGCAGATCCGGCTGAGCCCTATGCCATCACCGAGGACGACATCGCGAAGATCTGTGAGGGCTACGATGAGCTCGCCCGCGAGATGATCAAACGTAATAAGGAAGGCAAAGGATTCACTTTCTTCCATTATATGATCGATCTGACCGGCGGGCCGTGTGTCTACAAGCGCCTCTCCGGTTGCGGTTCGGGCACCGAGTACCTCGCGGTCACGCCCTGGGGTGATCTCTATCCCTGTCACCAGTTTGTGGGCGAAGAGCAGTTCTGCCTCGGAAACGTAGACGAAGGAATCCAAAACACCGACCTGGTCGATAAGTTCAAACTGTGCAACGTTTACGCCAAGCCGGAATGTGTCGACTGCTTCGCCAAGTTCTTCTGCTCGGGCGGCTGCGCGGCGAACGCCTATCATTCGCACGGAGACATCAACCAGCCGTACGAGATCGGTTGCGCCCTCCAAAGAAAAAGAGTGGAGTGCGCCCTTATGATAAAAGCTGCGGAAGATAGTGAAGAAGAATAGTAGGTAATGCAGGGATTCCGGATTATTACCAATTTATAATTCCCTCTTGATATTTTTTATAGATATGGTTATAATAGAGTAACTGAACACGGAAACACGACTGAAAGGAGCATGAAAAGTGGCTTTTGATATAGGAATCGATCTGGGAACAGCCAGTATCTTGGTATATTTAAAGGGAAAAGGCGTCGTCCTCAAAGAGCCGAGCGTCGTAGCCTTTGACCGTGACACCAACCGCATCAAGGCGATCGGAGAAGAAGCACGCCAGATGATCGGACGTACGCCGGGCAACATTACCGCTGTCCGTCCGCTGCGTCAGGGTGTCATCTCGGACTACTCCGTGACGGAGAAGATGCTGAAGTACTTTATCCAGAAAGCCGTCGGCAAGCAGCGTTTCCGCAAGCCGACCATAAGCATCTGCGTACCGAGTCAGGTAACCGAAGTTGAGAGAAAGGCCGTTGAGGATGCAGCTTTCCAGGCTGGTGCTCGTGATGTCAAGATCATCGAGGAGCCGATCGCGGCAGCTATCGGTGCCGGAATTGATATCTCGAAACCCTGCGGAAACATGATCGTCGATATCGGTGGCGGAACCTCCGATGTGGCAGTTATCTCGTTGGGCGGAACGGTGGTTAGCGAATCCATCAAGATCGCCGGCGACGACTTCGATGACGCGTTGGTGCGTTACATGAGAAAGAAGCACAACCTCCTGATCGGTGATCGTACCGCGGAGGATATCAAGATAAAAATAGGCTCGGCCTTCCCGCGTCCGGAGAGTGTATCGGTTGATGTGCGTGGACGAAACCTGGTAACAGGCCTTCCGAAGACCATCGCAGTCACTTCGGAGGAAACAGAGGAAGCCCTTCGTGATCCCTGTGCGCAGATCGTTGAGGCAGTTCACAGCGTACTTGAGAAGACACCGCCGGAACTGGCAGCAGATATCGCGGAGCGGGGCATCGTCCTGACGGGAGGCGGATCGCTTCTCTACGGACTGGAAGAGCTCATCGAGTCAAAGACCGGAATCACGACGATGACGGCCGAGGATCCGATGACAGCCGTGGCAATCGGAACCGGTATGTATGTTGAATTTCTTGCCGGAAACACGGGCGGCATGACAGATGTGTAAATATTTTTCAAAAAGGGGTTGAGTAAACCCCTTTTTTTGCCGAAATATGTGATAAGACAAATCCTACATTCAGGGGGAATTCTATGCTTAGAGGACTCTACACTGCTTGGACAGGGATGGTCAACGAGCAGAAGCGTATGGACGTGCTGTCAAACAACATGGCCAACGCGACCACTGTCGGGTTCAAACTTGACAAGTCTACTTCTCAGGCATTTGATCAGGTACTCGATCTTAAAATCAGGGACGGATCCCAGGCATATCATAATCAGGCGATCGGCCACCTCTCACTTGGGGTGAAGATCGGAGAAACCCATACCGACCACGCGCAGGGCTCGATCCGGCAGACGGGCGGTACGTACGATGTTGCGCTCTCGGGTAAGGGCTTTTTCACCGTGAAGTGCGTGACGGCGGACGGTGAGACACACACGCGCTATACCCGTGACGGCCGCTTTATGCTGACGAAGGAAGGCCTTCTCGTCGACGCGGATGGCAACGCGGTACAGGGTCAGGGCGGTGATATCTATATCCCGACTGACGCAAAGCAGGTTGCGATCTCCGAGCAGGGCATGATCACGGCGGACGGTGAGGTTATCGACACACTGAACGTCGTAGACTTCGAGAATTATGATTACCTGAAAAAATTCGGAAACACGCTATTTGAGCCGGTAGAAGGCGCGACACAGATCGAAGCGAAGGCGGCGGTGATCCAGGGATACACCGAGCAGTCGAATGTCAATGTCGTCAAGGAGATGGTGGATATGATCACTGTCACCCGTGCTTATGAGGCAAACCAGAAGGTTATCCGTTCTTACGACTCGATGCTGCAGAACGCGGCAAATGAGATAGGACGGGTATCCGGCTGATAGTACAGATAAAGGGAGGACACGCCTATGATGCGATCACTTTGGACAGCGGCCAGCGGAATGATGGGACAGCAGACAGCACTGGATGTCACGGCCAACAACCTGTCAAATATCAATACAACCGGATACAAGACGCAGTCAGCGAACTTCAAGTCGTTGATCTATCAGAATCTTCAGCGCAAGTCGACAACTTCGACAGGCGAGCCGAAGCCGGTGGGCGCGCAGGTGGGACTCGGAACCCGCGTGGGCTCCATCTCCTCAGACTTCCATCAGGGAGCATTCGGAGAGTCACACGGCGAATTTGACTACGCAATCCAGGGCGAGGGATTTTTCAGTGTAAGGCTGGCGGACGGAAGCACGGCGTACACGAGAAACGGTCACTTTGTTATGGCGGTTGACTCGGACGGCGGCACAACTCTGACAGACAGTGAGGGTAATCCGGTGCTTGATACCGCCGGTAACATCATTCACCTTGAGGAGGGCTATCGTACCGACCTGATCCAGGTGGATATGGACGGAAAACTCTCGTATGTAAATGACGAAGGAAACCGCTACGACCTCGGGCTGCAGATTGGTCTGACTACGTTCCCGAACCCGGGCGGTCTTGAAAAAATAGCCGGCTCCAACTACGCGCAGAGTGACGCATCCGGCGAGCCGACGACGTGGACAGCGTATGCGCTGGGCTCCAAGATCAAGTCCGGCTACCTCGAGATGTCCAACGTAAATGCCGCTGACGAGATGGTCAACATGATCATCACACAGCGTGCGTACGAGATGAATGCAAAAGCGATCACGGCATCGGATGAGATGTTGCAACAGGCAAACAACCTAAGATCATAGCATGAGCCTGTGCATCTTGTGCACGCGTAAGGAGGTAGACCATGGCAATAACACTTGACCCGACATTGTCGATGATGAATGCCGGCAGCGTTTACAACAACGCGCAGATCCAGGCAGCAAACCAGCTTTCGGAGAAGATCGAGGGCGCATCAAACGATGAAGATACCCTCCAGGCCTGTAAAGACTTCGAGGCTTATATGCTTGAGCAGATTTTTAAGCGCATGAATGAGTCCGCGAAACTTCTCAGTGATGACGAGAACGAGGATTCCACTTCGAGTCAGTATGTGGAGATGTTTCAGGACAACTATTATCAGGAGATCGCGAAGCAGATGATGGCATCCGGCCAGGGTGTCGGCATCGCGGAACAGCTCTATCAGAATATCACGAACCAGAAGCTGGGCATCAGCAACGATACGACGACAGCAGCTATGGCGGCTAAGGAAGCGGCGCAGAATGCGACGACAGGTGCGTCGGAGCTGGCAGCACTGACCGGTCTCAGTACGGAGGATGTCAATTCGATGACGGCGAAGCAGAAGGCGGAAGCGGCAGCGATCGCGGCCGAGTCATCGTTTGCAAGTTCGCTCCTGAGTTCGGGTGAGTAATCGAATGGAAGAGACAAAATGGAACTGAAAGGTTACGTTACACATATTGTATATCGAAACGATGAAAACGGTTACACCGTGTTTTATCTCGAAGGCGCCGACGGAGAGGAAACAACCTGCGTCGGCTTTTTTCCATTTATCAGTGAAGGTGAATTTGTCACACTGGACGGAGAGATGAGTGCGCACAACATCTACGGTGAGCAGTTCAAAGTCGAGAAAATACAGGTCAGCGAGCCGGACAACGAGATTGCGATCCTGCGCTATCTCTCTTCGGGGGCGGTTAAGGGAGTTCGCGGCGGTCTTGCCAAGCGGATCGTCGACAAGTTCGGCGAGCGCACCTTCGAGGTAATGGAGAAGTATCCGGAGGAACTGGCGGCCGTCAAGGGAATCTCGGAGAAAAAAGCCCGCGATATCGCGGAGAACTTCTCGGAACAACGTGAGATGCGGCGTGCGATCATTTTTTTGCAAAAATACGGAATCCCGAATACAACGGCAATCCGAATTTATAAGTGTTATCGTGAGGAGACGTTTGAGGTTGTCGAGAAGACGCCGTACCGGTTGGCGGAAGAGGTCAGCGGGATCGGGTTCAAGACGGCTGATGAGATCGCGATGCGGGGCGGATTTGAGAAGGATTCGCCGGGGCGTGTCCGCGCGGGAATGCTTTTTTTGCTTGCGCAGGCGGGCGGAGAGGGGCATACTTACCTGCCGAAGCAGCAGTTGATGGAGCAGGCAGTGGCGATGCTCGAGGTACCGCATGAGCTTGTTCTCGATGTTTTAGCCGGTATGGTGGTGGATCGGGTGGCGATCATCTGCGAGACGGAGGGAGAGAAGCACGTCTACCTGCCGACGCTTTACTACGCGGAGCTGAACAGCGCGCGCATGCTTCTCGACCTGAACATCGACTTCAGGATCAACGAGAAGGAGCAGCATAAGGCGATTCGAAAGATCGAGGAACGGGAAGGCGTCGAGCTCGACGAGACACAGCGTATGGCCGTGATCGAGGCACTGAGACACGGTGTAACGGTCATCACGGGAGGGCCGGGTACCGGTAAGACGACGACGATACACACCCTGATCCGGGTGATGAAGAGTGAGAATCTCAGTATTTTGATGGCGGCGCCGACAGGGCGCGCGGCCAAGCGGATGGAGGAGGCCTGTGGGTATCCGTCGCAGACGATTCACCGGCTTCTCGAGTATACGGGCGCGCCGAGCGAGGGCGACGAATCCCTGCGCACGGATTCATTTTTCGGGAGAAATGCCGAGAACCCGCTGGAGGCGGATGTTGTGATCGTTGATGAGATGTCAATGGTGGATATTTTTCTCTTTCACAGTCTTTTAAAGGCAATCCCGGTTTCGACCAGACTCGTGTTGGTCGGTGACGTGGATCAGCTGCCCAGCGTCGGTCCCGGCAATGTTCTGAGAGACATCATCGATTCCGGGGCGTTCGGCATCGTGAAGCTGACGAAGATCTTCCGTCAGGCGTTGAAGAGTGATATTGTGCGAAACGCGCACCGGATCCTGGCCGGAGAGGAGCTTGATCTGGAAAACAAGCAGACGGGGGACTTTTTCTTTGCAGCCTGTGACAACCCGAAGCAGGTGACGAGCATGATGCTTTCGTCCATCCTTAAGAGCAATCTGGCAGACTATGCGTCCTGCAAGCGCTCGGAAATCCAGGTGCTTGCGCCGATGAAAAAGGGAGAGACCGGAGTGATTCGCTGCAACGAGATCCTGCAGAAGCATATGAATCCGCCCGCGTACGGTAAAAATGAACTTACGGCTCACGACACGGTCTTTCGCGAGGGAGACAAGGTCATGCAGACGAAGAACAATTATCGCATGGAATATCGGATCCTCGGCTACAACGGCGTCGTGATCGAGGAGGGAACCGGTGTCTTCAACGGCGATATCGGTCTGATCGAGCGGATCGATACGGAGGCCAGAGAACTGACGGTCTGCTTTGATGAGGAGCGCCACGTGACCTACGGAAGTTCGGATCTGGCGGATCTGGAGCTGGCATATGCCGTGACGGTCCACAAATCGCAGGGAAGTGAGTATCCTGCCGTGATCCTACCGCTTTTAGGCGGTCCGGCACCGTTGATGACGCGAAACATTCTCTATACGGCGGTGACAAGAGGCCGCAATCTCGTGATGGTCATCGGGAGTGAGGACACGATCCGGCGGATGATCGGCAACCGGTCAGAGAGAGAGAGATACTCCACCCTCAGAGAGCGCATATGTGAAATGCAAAAAAAATAATAAAACTATATTTACTGTTTTTCAAATATGTGATACAATAGATGTGGTATGTATGGGGGAGAAGGGAGTACCGATGCGTCTTTTGGATGTGATATATCCGTCCAAGTGTATTTTTTGCGGACGGATATTGAAAAAAGGGGAGTCCGGAGGCTGCGAAAGCTGCGTGAGGCGACTGCCCTACGTGACGGAACCGGTATGTGAGCATTGCGGAAAGCCGCTCTCGTCCGGACGTGGCGTCTTATGTATGGACTGTGAGCGCCGATCCCGTCCGATGCTGACGTCGGGCGTGGCGCTGTGGGTGTACCGGGAAGATACGAAGCGCGCGATGGCGGGTTTCAAGTATGGTGGATATCGCCGTGATGCAGCCTTCTTCGCAGATGAATTGGCGGCACGTTGCCATGAAAGGATCTATGAGTGGAAGCCGGACGTGCTGGCGCCGATTCCGATCCATAAGAAGAGAGCGAGATATCGCGGATACAATCAGGCGGAACTTCTCGCGACAGAATTGGGAGCGCGTTTACAGCTCCCGGTGGAGCCGATCCTTACCAGAGTGAGGGCGACCGTGGCTCTGAAGTCTCTGACACCGGCCGAACGACGGAGGAACCTCAGACAGGCATTTGAGGTGGATGAGACGGTATTTGATCCGGTCAGGCACAGACGGGTGTTGCTTGTTGACGATATTTATACGACGGGCGCTACGATGGAGGCCTGTGCCGAGCTTCTGAAGGAAGCCGGAGCAGAGGCGGTATTTTGCACCTGTTTGTGTATCGGAAGCGAGATTTAGGTACATTTTTCAGAAAAAAAAGACAGGAGGAATGAAAAATGGAGTTGATATCTTGTGTAAAGTGTGGTAAATTATTTAATCATATTTCCGGACCACGCGTTTGCCAGAACTGCAACAAGGAACTTGAGGAGAAGTTTTATGAGGTAAAACAGTTCGTACGCGATCATCCGAACATTGATATGCGCACTCTGTCCAAGGAGTGTGATGTCAGCCCGAAGCAGATTCAGCGTTGGGTTCGCGAGGATCGTCTGGTGTTCTCGAAGGATTCCCCGATCGGAATCCCATGTGAGCGCTGCGGTGCGACGATCAAGTCCGGCAGATATTGTGAGAATTGTAAAAATGGTATGACACGCGATCTTGAGGACGCAGCCGGTATCAAGAAGCCGGCGAAGCCGGAGCCGCCGAGGAAGAAGGCGCCGGAGAGCGACAAGATGCGCTTCCTTGGATAGGAGGATTGTATTTGATCATCCTGTGATGGATTCCGGATCCGCGTGGCATCAGATAAAGGAGCATGATGACACCATGACGGAGAAGGAAAAACACCTGGAGGAAATGGACGACGAACAGATTACCAAGATCCTTCAGGAGGAAGATACGAAACCGGAAACACGAAAAGAAAATAAAATGGGAGTCCTGCCCGTGAAAAGACTGATCGTCTCGATGTCTCTACCGATGATGATCTCTATGCTCGTGCAGGCACTCTATAATATTGTGGACTCGATTTTTGTGGCCCAGATCGAAGAGAAGGCATTGACAGCGGTGACGCTGGCTTTCCCGATGCAGAACTTTATGATTGCCGTGGCAGCGGGAACAGGCGTCGGAATCAATGCCCTCTTATCACGTTCACTCGGAGAAAAGCGATACGATCGTGCGAACAATGCCGCCAACAACGGTATTCTCGTAATCCTCATCAGTGGCGTGATATTCTTCCTGATCGGGGTTTTCTTCTCGGGTCCTTTTATTTCGCTTCAGAACGAGGATCCGACGATCGTGTCCTACGGATCGACGTATCTCGGGATCGTCAGCTGTCTGGCAATGCCGCTCTTTTTGCAGGTGACGTTCGAGCGTTTGCTTCAGTCGACGGGACGTACCCTGTTTTCGATGATTTCTCAGATAACCGGAGCCGTGATCAACATCATCCTCGATCCGATCCTGATCTTCGGATACTTTGGTTTTCCGAAACTCGGTGTGGCCGGAGCGGGATGGGCGACGGTGCTTGGCCAGAGTATGGCGGCCTGTGTCGGTCTTATCTGCAATCTGAAGGTAAATAAGGATATCAAGATTTCTCTGAAGAGAATATTCAAGCCGAACGGCTTTGCGATCAAGCAGATCTATCTGGTCGGTGTGCCGTCGATGCTGATGATGAGCATCGGATCGGTGATGACCTTCGCGATGAACAAGCTTCTCGGAGCTTTCTCCGACACGGCAACGGCAGTCTTCGGTGTTTACTTCAAACTGCAGAGTTTCTTCTTCATGCCGGTATTCGGATTGAACCAAGGATTAATTCCTGTTTTAGCATATAACTATGGAGCACGTAAGAGGGAAAGAATTAAAGAAGCATTGAAATTTTCGATTATTCTGGCGGTGGCGATCATGGCTGTCGGAACGGCGTTGTTCCAGATCTTCCCGGAGGCGTTGCTCCGCATGTTTGACGCGAATGATAATATGATGGAAGTCGGTGTTCCGGCTCTTCGGATCATCAGCCTGTCGTTCTGTGTGGCGGGTGCCTGTATCACGATGGGCTCGATTTTCCAGGCGTTCGCGAAGAGTATCTACTCGCTCTTCGTCTCAGTCGGCCGTCAGTTGGTCGTACTGATCCCGGTAGCATGGCTTCTCTCCCTTACGGGCGAGGTCACTAACATCTGGTGGGCGTTTGTCATCGCCGAGGGGGCGTCGCTGGTGCTGTCCACCTTTTTCTTCCGGAAGCTGTATCGGACGACGGTTAAGACACTATAAGTTACCAAGGATCTTCTTCAGGACGATTCGTATGCTTCTATTCTTACTTATTTCGTGGATTGACCCTTGCGGTTGACTCACGGACGGTGAGCTTGGTGCGCAGGAGGTTTCGACTGAGCGATACGCCGTTAACCAGTGCGTAGAGAATGTAGTAGCAGCATTTCCCGAGCTGCACACGGTCCTGTCGTACCGATGTCAGCGGCGGCGTTGACTTCTCACAACCCGGCACATCATCGTAGCCGACCACGCTTACATCTTCGGGAACGCGGAAGCCGAGACGCTCGCACTCGCGAAGTACACCGAAAGCGAGGGTGTCGTTGCCGCACAGAATCGCTGTCACGCCGATATCGAGAAAACGGGATACGTGACGCGTTGCTGCTTCAAGACTGTACTGCTCATAGGCAATAAAACGATTGGAATAAGCCAGATCGTGCTTTTCCATATTGTGCTTGTATGCATTCATGCGGGATTCCGAGATCATGGAACCCATCGGACCGTCGAGAAAGGCGATCTTGCGATGGCCGAGAGCCGCGAGATGATCGATGGCTAAGCCCATCCCTTCCTCGGAGTCGCTTCCGACCGAACCGCACATCGGGTTCTCACGGATATAGTTATCGAAGAGGACGGTGGGAACCTTGGTGGTCTCCAACTCCTTCATCCACGGATCATTCAACTCGAAGCCGATCAAAAGAGCGCCGCTGATATTGCGACCGAGCATGAAAGGATCGTAGGGACGTTTGGTTTGAAAATCATGACTGACCGGGATCACTTCCACATCCCAGTTCTCCTTGAAGGCTGCCTGGCGGAAGCCGAGAAGAATATCATAGCCGAAATCATCTTCCAGATAATAATCGATATTCTCGATAAAAATGCAGAGTTTACGGGTATCCTGTCGATGGATACTCTTTTTGGTATATCCCATTTCAACGGCTGTCTCAAGGATCTTGTCACGAAGTGCCTCACTGATATCATCCGCACCGTTCAGGCCTTTGGAAACAGTTCCCGATGAGACACCCAGTCTTTCAGCAATATCCTTGATCGTTGTCATAGGCGACCTCCCCTTCCTGGTCGAAAAATGAATTCATTCGATACCGAATGTATCCATCCTCCGAAACCATTCGAACGAAAAATTTCATTATCTCAAATGTACCATAGAATTACGGGCAAAACAAGGGGTTTTTTTACGAAAACTTTTCGTATTTTTATTTTGACCTGTCCGATCAGTTGTGATAAAATTCATGTTAGAAGGAGACGAGAGTGAGAAATGAGACCGCTTGATTATGAGAATGGAAGCATAACAAGGAATATCATAGCGTCGGCGATACCCATGCTGGTCGCTCAGTTTGTGAACCTCTTATACAGCCTGATCGACCGCGTGTTCATCGGGCGTATTCCTATCGTTGGCGCGGATGCGCTCGGTGGTCTGGGACTGACATTTCCGGTGATCATCCTGATCACTGCCTTCACGAATCTGTTCTCCGGTGGCGGGACGCCTCTGTTCTCGATTGCGCGCGGCGAGAAAAATGAGCGCAAAGCATCGAGTATTCTTACCATGTGTTTTTTCCTGGAAGTTGCGACGGCGCTGGCGATCATCCTGGTTGGGGAGATTTTTGCCGAGCCGGCGCTTCGCGAGTTCGGAGCCAACGATGAGGCGCTGGTCTTCGCACTCCCGTATCTTCGGATCTATCTCATCGGTACGGTCTTCTCCATGGTGGCGATCGGGATGAATCCTTTCATCAACGCGCAGGGAATGCCGGGACTCGGGATGGTGTCGGTGGTGGTCGGTGCGTTCCTGAATCTGATTCTCGATCCGATCCTTATTTTCCCGCTGGGGATGGGGATCAGCGGGGCAGCGGTGGCGACCGTGATATCGCAGGGGGTATCGGCATTTGTCGTGGTCTTCGTACTCAGGCGGAAAAAGATGCCCGTACCACTGGAATTCGGCCTCAGGAGATATTTGAGGGAGCGAAAGAAGGCAGGGGGACAGACGACCTCCGATGCAACATACGGAAGACGGCTGCATACATCGAGTGCCACCAGAAGACGGTTGAAGCAGGTTTGGGCTATCGTTTCACTGGGGACGGCGGCCTTTGTCATGCAATTTACGAACGCTTTGGTGAGTGTGGTTTGCAACGCGGTGTTGGCAAGAAACGGCGGACACCTCTATGTCTCTGTTATGACTGTCGTCACGTCACTTCGGTCAATCTTTGAGACGCCGATCCTGGCGATCTGTGAGGGATCCTCTCCGGTAATCAGTTATAACTACGGATCGCGAGCCTATCAGAAAGTCCGTAAGGCAATCCGTGTCATGTCCTATCTGAGTCTCGGCTACACGGCGGTCATCTGGGCGCTGATCATGGTCTTTCCGGCGTTCTTTGTCGGCCTTATCTCTAACGACCCGGACCTCCTTCACCAGACGGTCGCCGGATCAAGAATTTATTTCTGCGCGTTTATGTTTATGACCTTGCAGTACATCGGCCAGACGAGCTACAAGGCGCTGAATCAGCGTGGTCGCTCCATCTTTTTCTCGATCTTTCGCAAGGTGATCCTGGTGGTGCCTCTGACGTATATCCTGCCGGCTTTTATGAATCCGCCAGTGGATGGTGTATTTGCGGCGGAGCCGGTTTCTAATATTCTGGGCGGCTCGGCATCGTTTTTCACGATGGTTTTCTTTGTGCGAAAACTCAGTAAAGAGAATCCGAAAGATTTAAATTAATCCTTTTCTTTTTCGATAAGATGTGATATGATAGATCATAGATAATTGCGTGTGAAAAAGCACGAATCGGACTATTTTTGATTATGGAGGGCGCTATGGACGAAAAACAACTGAATCAAGTTGAAGCGGCAGACACTGTCAAGAACGGGAACGAGGAAGTGAAAGATCATGTAAACCCGTTTCAATCGCTGTCATTCAAGATGGTGGTTATCTTTTTCGCGTTGATCCTGGCCGTAGTTGGTGTGTCGATTTTCATTTCATCGAGAACCGCGCGTACGACGACCGAGGAGATATACTCGAATTACACGAAAAACGTGGCCGAGGCTACGGCGGAAGGTCTGAACGGACTTTTCAGCGGCGGTGAGAAGGGACGTACATCCACCGAGATTGCGCGCAACGAGAATGATGTGATCGCGAAGCTTGCGGCGGATCCGGAGAACGTGGATGTCAAGAAGGAAATGGGTGAGTACTTCTCGGGAGTACTCGGCAATGTCAAGCTTGACGGTGTCGAGGGTTCGTATGCCTATTATGTAAGTAAGGACGGGCTGATGGTATTCCACCCGACGGAGGAGAAGATCGGCGGCAAGGTTGAGAACGCGGCCGTGACTCAGCTGGTGACACGCCTCAGCAGTGGTGAGTCGGCATCTTCCATCGGACCAGGCTCAATCGTTTATGAGTTCAAGGGTAGTGATAAATACGCCGGTTATGCCTTCACGGAGGGCGGCAATATCGTTGTTGTAACCGGAGATTATGATAAGGTTATGGCGCCGGTGACAGGCATGCGCAAGAGCCTGATCTGGGTTGCCATCATCATGCTCATCATCGCGATGGCGATCGCGTATGTGGCTATCATGATCGTGATCCGCCCGATGCACAAGGTGTTCAACATCGTGGCGGCAACCGCTCATTTCGACTTCCGTCATCAGGAGGGATCGGATAAGCTGGTTAAGAGAAATGATGAGATCGGTATGATCGCGCAGGAGATGCGTTATATGCGTAACAATCTGCGTGATATTGTAGGTAAGATCAACGCGGCAGCGGATAAGATCACAGAGGATGTCGAGGCGCTGTTCGCAACAGCCGGAGATGTAAGCGGTATGTGCTCCGACAACTCGGCTACCACGGAGGAATTGGCATCGGCAATGGAAGAAACATCGACATCTGCGGATACCATCAATATGAATCTCGATGCCATGCATAACGATGCTGTCGGTATCGATGACCTGACGAAGGACGGAACGACAATGTCGGATGAGATCATGACACGTGCCGAAGAACTTCGCAAGTCAACGCAGGAGGCTTCCAACCGTACCAGAAACATGTACGAGAATGTGCGTATCAAGTCCGACGAAGCGATCGAGTCTTCGAAGGCCGTGGATAAGATCAACGAGTTGACCGAGACGATCATGTCGATCTCGTCACAGACCAGTCTTCTTGCGCTGAATGCTTCGATCGAGGCAGCGAGAGCTGGTGAGGCCGGCAAGGGCTTCGCGGTCGTAGCCTCTGAGATTGGTAATCTGGCAGGTCAGACATCATCGGCGGTATCGGATATCAATACGATCGTCGCTGAGGTTAACGAGGCTGTGGCCCTCATGAGCGAGTGCCTGCAGCAGACGACAAGCTTCCTTGAGGAGACGGTACTGAACGACTATGACACCTTCGCCAAGGTTGGAGATCAGTATCACAACGATGCAGATGTGTTCAAGAACAGTATGCAGGAGATCAAGGGTGGTATGGGTCACCTGACCGGTTCGATCGATACGATCGTCGAGGCAATCGGAGACATCTCCGAGATGGTGGGCGACTCGGCAAAGGGTATCACCAATGTGGCCGAGAAGACCAGCGATATCGTAACCGGAACGGGCGACATCACAGCCAAGGTTCAGGAATGCGAGGATTATGTTCGTTCGCTTGAAGAAATCGTGCACATGTTCCAGCTTGATTCATAAAACTTTTGAATATCATGAAGCATCCCTTGCCCGACAGGGCACAGGGGTGCTTGTTTTTTTTTACGAAAAAACTTGACTTTACCTTAATGTTAGTATATACTAACTATGGTTTGAAACAAACAACGATGCTTGCACGCCTCAAACCATAGTTTTTAATCACTAACATTACGAAGAATATTACCGAAAAAAAGGCCGAAAGGGGGCGTCGATGATGCCATTGACATTTGCAAGAGTAGGTGAACCGGTGCGAATAGTACGTGTCGGCGGTATGGAGGAGACGCATCGTCATCTGGAGGAAATGGGATTTGTGCCGAATTCCGAGGTGACGGTTGTCAATAAGGTCAGGGAAAACATTATCCTGCAGGTCAGAGATTCACGTATTGCTCTGGATGGGGCCCTGGCAAAGAAAATCATGGTGGAGGAGGAACGGTAAGATGAGCAGATTGCGAGATGCGAAAGTCGGTCAGACCGTGTCGGTCACTAAGATCGATGGGGAAGGTCCCGTGAAAAAACGTATCATGGATATGGGAATCACAAAGGGCGTGGAACTCTATATTCGCAAGGTGGCACCGCTCGGTGATCCCGTGGAGATCACGGTGCGGGGGTATGAACTATCCCTTCGCAAAGCGGATGCGGATATCATCGAAGTAAGTCCGGTGTAAAAGAACATCCGGGAGTTTGATTATCAAGGATTTAGAATATCAATCAGGAGGATAGAAAGACAATGTCATTAGTTGTAGCGTTAGCCGGCAATCCGAACAGTGGTAAGACAACCCTGTTCAACGCGCTGACCGGCTCCAATCAGTTCGTCGGCAACTGGCCCGGCGTTACGGTAGAGAAAAAAGAAGGAAAGCTGAAGAAGAGCATCTCCGGCGGCGAGGATGTCAAGATTGCCGATTTGCCGGGAATCTACTCACTTTCCCCGTACACACTGGAAGAGGTGGTTGCGAGAAACTATCTGTTGAATGAGAAACCGGACGCGATCCTGAACATCATCGACGGAACCAATATTGAGCGTAACCTGTATCTGACCACGCAGTTGATCGAGCTGGGAATCCCGGTCGTGATGGCAGTCAATATGATCGATGTTGTCGAGAAAAACGGCGACGTCGTAAATTTGGATAACCTGAGCAAAAAGATCGGATGTCCGGCGATCGAGATATCGGCGCTGAAAGGCCGTGGTGTTGAGAAGGTGGCACAAAAGGCTGTCGAATTCGCGAGGGGAGCGAAGGCGCCTCAACCGATCCGTCAGTTCGATGATACGGTCGAGAAGACGATACAGGCCGTAGAGGCGAAACTGGGTGCGGATGTACCTGAGTCGCAGAAACGCTTTGTAGCGATCAAAACGTTGGAAAACGACGACAAAATCCGTGAAGTATTTACCGGCCTTCCGGATGTATCGGCGGAGCGCACGGAGTTAGAGAAAGCGCTGGATGACGATGTGGAGAGTATCATCACCGGTGAACGGTATGGCTTTATCTCCGGAATCATCGAGGAGTGCGTGCAGAAGAAGGAGAAAAATAAGACGACAACCTCCGATAAGATCGATAAGGTCGTGACCAACCGAATCTTGGCTCTGCCTATTTTTGCGGCAATCATGATCCTGGTTTACTATGTGTCCGTAACGACGGTGGGAACCTGGTGCACGGACTGGGCAAATGACGGTGTGTTCGGCGACGGCTGGTGCGTTCCGTTTACGGACGGTCAGTACAACGAAGCGGTTGAGGAATACGAGGGGGCATCGGATGTCGTGAGTGCCTTCGTCGAGTCGGAGCAGTACGGCAGTGAAGACGTAGCCGGCAAGCTCGATACTGAGGCGGAGGACTTCGACGGAGAGGCTGCCGTGCAGGCGCTGAAGACCTGGGCGGCGACCGTGCCGACATCCGCTACGGTCTCACATGAGGTGGAGGACGAGGAAACGCTCGAGACCTCGGAGGAGGAGCATACCGGGGCGGAACTGGCGGAGGCGATTCCGGTTATAGAAAAATACGCTGCCGAGGAGCCGGATCCGTCGGCTGAGGGAGCGGTGTTTGTACCGGGCGTTCCGGTTCTGGTTGAAAAACTCTTAGATGCCATCGGTGTACCGGAGGATGGATGGCTTCATGGGCTGATCATCGATGGTATCGTAGGCGGTGTCGGAGCCGTGCTTGGCTTTGTGCCGCAGATACTTATCCTGTTCATCTTCCTGGCATTTTTGGAGAGTTGTGGTTACATGGCGCGAATCGCCTTTATCCTGGATCGGATCTTTAGGCGGTTTGGTCTTTCGGGTAAGTCCTTTATCCCGATCCTGGTCGGAACCGGATGCGGTATCCCGGGTATCATGGCGGCACGTACGATTGAGAATGAGAATGACCGCCGTATGACGGTTATGACGACAACCTTTATCCCGTGCGGAGCGAAGCTTCCGTTCATCGGAATGGTGGCCGGCGCGATCTTCGGAGGCGCCTGGTGGGTAGCCCCAAGCGCGTACTTCATGGGAATGGCAGCGATCATCATCTCGGGTATTATTTTGAAGAAGACCAAGATGTTCTCCGGCGATCCGGCTCCGTTTGTGATGGAGCTGCCGGCATATCATCTGCCGACGGTCGGTACGGTGCTTCGCAGTATGTGGGAGCGTGGCTGGTCCTTTATCAAAAAGGCCGGTACCATCATTCTTCTGTCAACGATCCTGATCTGGTTCCTGTCCTTCTTCGGATGGGTAGACGGACAGTTCCGTATGCTTTCAGAGGACGAGATTGACTTCTCGATTCTTGCGGCAATCGGAAAGGGAATCTCCTGGCTGTTCGCACCGCTCGGATGGGGTGACTGGCAGGCGACCGTGGCATCTGTTACAGGACTTGTTGCGAAAGAGAATATCGTCGGAACCATGGGAATCCTTTATGGAGGCGGAGACGCCAGCGTATGGGCGAACATCGGTACGGCGTTCGGTACGGCTTCAACCGTCGGCTTGATCGCAGGTTACAGTTTCCTGACCTTCAACCTGCTGTGCGCGCCTTGCTTTGCAGCAATGGGTGCGATCAAGCGCGAGATGAACAGTACGGTATGGTTCTGGAGAGCGATCGGCTATCAGTGTGGCTTCGCGTATCTGGTAGCGATGTGTGTTTACCAGATCGGATGTCTTGTAACCGGTAATATCGACGGTATCCAGATCGTGTTCCAGATACTGAGTGTAATCGTGGTACTTGTAGGCATATGGTTGCTTGTTCGCCGTCCGCGTGCGAAAGCGAGCAAGCTAAGGGTGGACAGTAAGGCGATATGATGTTTGACGTCCTCACTAATAGCAAGGGACGCAAAGTGTGCACGTTCTGATACTGATCTCTGAAATGGGGGAGCTATGATTGGAACAATTATTGTGGCGGCTATACTGATCGGTGTAGTCGCCCTGATCATCCGATCGATGATCAAAGATAAGAAAAGAGGAAAATCCGTGATTTGTGGCGGTGAATGCCGGCACTGTGGGCACACGTGTCCTCATCGGATGGCGCAGGAAAAGAAAGAATGATCATCTGACTTCCAGGATCGTAGCGACACCGTCGGCGATCCGGAAACGAATATCATAAGAACCGAAGTGAATCCCATAAGTACGTTTGGGATCATCCTGATACGAGGGGCGGGGGTCGCCGGCGAGAACGGCGATCACTGCCTCTTTATCGATATCTGAGGGAAGATGCTCTGCACCCGCGACAGTAAGCCTTTCGGCATCCGGAGCCGAAGATGCGTAGCTGCAGTCCGCGTCCGGCCTGGCATCGGCATAGGCGATGTAGGGTTTGATATCGAGAATGGGAGTGCCGTTGAGCAGATCGGCGCCGCGTATGGTGATGACCGGCCCTTCCGGGGTGTCCGGCTCGACAGAGACGAGCTCTACGCAGGACAGACCGATCGGATTCGGGCGGTTCGGTGAACGTGTCGCCCAGACACCGAGACGTTCGTTGCCGCCGAGTCTCGGCGGGCGAACGGTAGGAGACCACTGCCTTTTACCGGCGGTCGGTGTGGTTTCGTCTGCTTCTCGCGAGGCAAATCCCTCCGAGAACACCCACACGAGCCACAGGTGAGAGAATTCGCTCAGACCGCGCACGGCATCACTGTTTCTGTAGGTTTCGGTAAAAACGATCCGAGACGTCACTTCATTAACCAGGCCGCTCTGCCTGGGGATCCCGAACTTTTCTTTATAGTCGTTTTGGATGTGCGCAATGGCACAAAAATCAAATTCTGTCATAATCAATTCTTGGCGATCGGCTGTGCCGATATGGAATCAGTTCACGGTGTCCTCGTACTCCTGACGAAGCCGCTCTTTTTCCGAATCCGGAAGATTGTTGAAGATCAGCAGAGCAACATCGTAGTTCTGCGCGAACTTCTTTACGGCAAACAGCCATACCTCAAAGCTCATCGACTTCTCTTTCTTCGGAAGGGTCGAACGTTTCGAGTTTCGATTCAGGATGTTCGGATTGAGATCCATCTGGATCGCGGCTGCAATCCAGGCCGCCAACGTGACATTATCATTGATGAGATTCTGGATATGCTTGGCATTCAACTCGGGATCGAGAGAATCCTCTGTGGAGAAGTCATCGGACGCCGGATTGAAAACAAGGATGGAACCGTCGATATCGAGTGAACGCTTGGCTGCGAGTGTGGCAGCGATATCCGTTGGCTCGTCAAAACGGTACTTAAGCGGGTGCACCTTCTCCGGAAGCCAGTGTGTATAGATATTATCTGTACGGAATCCGATAACAGAGATTCCGTGGGTATCGAAAAATCGGAGCGTCCGTTCGGGATCTGCACCCGGACGGAGGCCGGTGGATACCACAACGATACGGTTGTGGACCATCTCCTCGACATCGGCCGATACGTGGTGGGAGTCCGCAAACTCTTCACTGACGCCGCCGACATTGAGCGTGACTACGACATGGATGCCGGTACGATGAGCGATCATCATCGTGGCAGAAAGCGTCGTGACACCATCCTGAGGGATTGCGAGAACAACGGGAAGATCACTCTGGCAGATACGCTTAAGTGTGCTTTGGTTCTCGCTGAGGTAGTGGAGGTCATCTTTGCTGAGTCCGACATGAATCTTGCCATCGATTACGGCGATAGGGGCAGGTACGGCTCCGTTCTGGACGATAAGCTTCTCGATATTCTCCACAATCTCAAAATAATCGGGAGTAGGGCCTTCGTTGCGTCGGACGCTATCTTCTCCGATCCCGTCCATCATCACGCCGCCCCCGGTGATACCAAGATAGAGTTCAGCTGTCTCTATCGCAATCACAGGCATTTTTTTATCAATTGCCTCCTGCACATGTGGCGATACCACAAGATAGTCACTTTTCACGGACATTTACCTCCCAAATATACTGTCAATATTATAGCATAAGAATCCCCGCGACGCAAGAAAATATGTGTAAAAATGGTATCGTGCGAGACCGAACCCGGGTTTTCATCGACCGCGCACGAGAGGGCGCGAGGCGTCCGGCGGACGCCTGATTCGCGCGGACCGAGGACGGCACATGTCGAAGACATGTGGCCGGCGAGATCGAACCCGGGTTTTCATCATCCGTACACGGATGATGAAAATGGGACTGATTACTTATGTAATCAGTCCCATTTAATCGACCGCGCACGAGAGGATTCGAACCCCCGACACCTTGGTCCGTAGCCAAGTGCTCTATCCAGCTGAGCTACGTGCGCTTATGCCGCGATATCCTGACAGGAAACGCCCTGCCTTGACACGCAAGTTATATCATAGCGTTTTTATTCGAAAAAGTCAAGCATTATTTTTTTCTATATACCGTTTAAAAGCCTGAAAGCTTTCCTCGCTGATGACGTGCTCGATCCGACAGGCGTCATTCTCCGCCACTTCGGCGTCGACGCCCAGCGATGTCAGGAATGTCGTAAACACGTGATGGCGCTCGTAGACTTTCTCAGCGAGGGCCTGCCCTTCATCGGTCAGATAGATATAGCCGGCGTTCGTCACGGTGATCTGGTCACTCTCGCGGAGCTTTTTCATCGCAACGCTGACGCTGCTTTTCTTGAAGCCGAGCTCGTTGGCAATATCGACAGAGCGAACCACCGGGAGCTTCTTCGACAAAAGCAGGATGGTTTCGAGGTAATCCTCAGCGGATTCGTTAGTTCTCATAGGTTTGGTTCCTCCTGATTTGATTTAAAACCTTCACCTTTCACACTTTTTTTCACATATTATAGATGAGTATATCACAAAAAGTTAGTCTTGTCTAGCCTAAGTTCGTCGTTACATCGTTTGCTTGCTTTTTTTTGCTTCCTATGTTAAAGTAGAACATATCATGACCAGGAGGAGATGCTTATGGATATAAAAAAAATCCCCGCATATGAGATGATCACATGTGAGAAGATCGAGGAGGTTGACAGTACGGCGTATCTTTTACGGCACAACAAGACACATGCCCGCATCGTCGTGCTTGAGAATAAAGACGATAACAAGGTGTTTGACATTGGCTTTCGTACGCCGCCTACCGATTCGACCGGCGTTCCGCACATCATCGAGCATACCGTGCTCTGCGGATCGAAGAAGTTTCCGGTCAAGGATCCGTTCGCGGAGATGGACAAGGGGTCACTCAACACCTTTTTGAATGCGATGACCTATCCGGATAAGACCGTGTATCCGGTGGCCAGCGTCAATGACAAGGATTTCCGCAACCTGATGGACGTGTATCTCGACGCGGTATTTTTCCCCAACATCTATAAAGAAGAGAAGATCTTTCGCCAGGAAGGCTGGCACTACGAGATGGAGGATAAGGACGGCGAACTGACCTACAACGGAGTCGTCTTCAACGAGATGAAGGGCGCCTTCTCGGCTCCGGACGAGCATTTTGAGAAGCTGATCCAGGAGACACTTTTTCCGGATACGACCTATGGAGTGGTTTCCGGCGGTGATCCGGCGGTGATCCCGGATCTGAAATGGGAGGACTATTTGGACTTCCACAGACGCTACTATCATCCCTCCAACAGCTATATTTACCTGTACGGAAACATGGATTTCGAGGAAAAACTGAACTGGATCGATGAGGAATACCTGACAAAGTTTGATTATCTGGAGGTAGATTCGGCGATTCGTGAGCAGAAGGCGTTTGGCGAGATGCGTGAGGCGGAGGGTTTCTATCCGATCCCGGTCGGCGAGGATACCGAAGGCAAAACCTACCTGGCTTATGCCGGTGTATGCGGAACGACTTTGGACGCTAATCTCTATCAGGCATTCCAGGTACTCGAATATGCTCTTGTCGAGGCGGTCGGTGCCCCGATTAAGGAGGCGTTAGTTAAAGCAGGAATTGGCACAGAGATTGACGGTTCCTATAACGAACCGTTTTTGCAACCGTATTTTACCATCAGCGCGAAAAATGCCCGCGACGATCAGAGAGGCGAATTTATTAAAACAATCCGAGAGACATTAACCGAACTCGCAGAAAACGGAATTAACAAAAGATCGCTAAAGGCAGCCTTAAATGCAATGGAGTTTCAATTTAGAGAGGCAGACTTCGGTCGCTTCCCCAAGGGACTGATGTATGGGCTGGGTATCTATGACAGTTGGCTCTACGACGATAGAAAGCCATTCATTCATCTGCATCTGAACGAGACTTTCCGTTACCTGAGAGAGCAGATTGAGACTGACTACTTTGAAAACTTAATCAGGACTTACCTGCTAGATAATCCTCACAGCGCATTCGTAACACTGCGCCCGAAGCCGGGAATGGCAACGGAGATTGAAGAAGCGGAAAAGAAACGTCTGAAAGATCATCTGGATTTACTTTCTGATGAAGAAAAAGAAACGATCGTTCGTGAGACGAAAGAACTTAAAACGTATCAGGAAGAGCCGTCAACACCTGAAGAAATGGCGACTATCCCGATGCTGGGACGCGAGGATATCGGCAAGAAATCCCGCCCGGTTGTTTTTGAGGAACGTTGGATCGATAGCAACAAAACCATTTTTAACAACGTGTTCACCAACGGAATTTCGTACCTTAAGTTTTCATTTGATATATCAGACCTGGAACCCTATGCACATTACATCGGATTGATGGCGGATGTGCTTGGAGCGATGGATACCGACACCCATGACAAGCTCGAATTATCAAATGAGCTTTTACTACATGCGGGTGGATACAATGTCGTGACGACTTCCTATGTACATGAGAAGATCGAGGAGAACTGCCAGCGGATCGAGCTCGGTACCAAGGTTCTCTATGATGAGACGAAGACAATGATGGGGCTGCTCGATGAGATCGTTCGTCAGACGCATCTCTCGGATACGGAACGCCTGAAGGAGATCATCGCGGAACGGCGCTCTTCGAGGCAGGCAGCGCTTCCGTCGGCAGGACACAACACGGCGATCAATCGTGGGTTGTCCTACTTCCGTGACAGTGCCCGCTGGGGTGAGGAATTAAAGGGACTCAGTTACTATGATTTCTTATGTGAGGTGGATGACCACTTCGACGACTATAAGGATAATCTGGTCGAGGTGCTGACCTGGCTGCGTGACGTGATCTTTACGAGAGACCGTCTGCTGATCAACATCATCTCGACGGAAGAGGGGTATGAGGTGTTTGAGAAGGTGGCAACCGACTTTATCGGCGGTCTGCCGGCCTATTCACCTGTTACACCGGCGAAGCATAAGGTGGAACGCTGGAATGATCTCTATAAAAGAACGGACGGGAAGCCGGCATCCGATGGACAGGATGCCGGAGCACCCTCGCTTAAGTACGAGATCAGGCCGATCCCGAAAAATGAAGGGATCACCACGGCCGGGAACGTGCAGTTTGTCGCCCGCGTCGGCAACTTCAAGAAGGAAGGAATCGCCTATCATGGCTCATTCCGCGTGGTCAAGACGATCCTTTCCTATGAATATCTGTGGAACGAAGTACGCGTCAAGGGCGGAGCCTATGGTGTTATGTGTGCTTTCTCGCACACCGGAAACGGCTTCATGGTATCCTATCGGGATCCGCATCTGCGTGAGACGGTGGATATCTACAAAACGGTATCGGAGTACCTCCGTGGATTCGATGTTGAGGAGCGCGACATGGTCAAGTTCATCATCGGTACGATCCGCACGATGGACGCTCCGCTCACACCGCGCGCGGAAGGCGGCCGCTCCTTCGACCACTATATGAACGGTATCACCAATGACCGTCTGCAGCAGACGCGTGACGAGGTTCTCTCCACCACAAAGGAGGACATCCGTCGCACCGCTGAGATGATCGACGCTGTCCTTGCGGATGAATACATCTGCGTTGTCGGAAGTGAGGCGCGCGTGAACGAGTGCGAGGATATGTTTGATTCCATAAGGCAGTTACAGTAAGGAGGATAGTGTATGAGTGAACCATTTCGCTCCGGTTTTGTCTCGATCATCGGCCGCCCCAACGTCGGCAAATCCACCCTGATGAATCGCATCATCGGTGAGAAGATCGCGATCACATCATCGAAGCCACAGACCACCAGGGGCCGGATCCAGACCGTCTATCATGAAGACCGCGGTCAGATTATTTTTCTGGACACGCCGGGAATCCATAAGTCGAAAAATAAGCTCGGCGACTATATGGTTGAGAAGGCGGAGGAATCCATCGGGGATGCGGATCTCGTGCTCTGGCTCGTGGAACCGACCGACTACATCGGGCGAGGCGAGCAGCATATCGCGGAGATCCTGCAAAAATACGACGGGCCGACCATCCTCGTGATGAACAAGGTCGACAAGGTCCGCAAGGATGAGCTTCTGACCTTCATCGACGCGTATAAGGATATCATGGACTTTACGGCAATCGTGCCACTGTCGGCGCGTACCGGGGAAAACGTGGATGATCTGATCGACACGATGTTCACCCAGCTTCCCGAGGGACCGATGTACTACGACGAGGACACGCTGACGGATCAGCCGGTCAGGGATATTGTGGCGGAGATCGTCAGGGAAAAAGCGCTGCGGCTTCTGCAGGATGAGATCCCGCATGGAATCGCGGTTGTCACGGAATCGATGAAGCGTCGCGGTGATAGGGATCTGTATGATATCGAAGCGACCATCGTGTGTGAGAAGGACTCGCATAAAGGTATCGTCATCGGGAAAAAGGGCGCGATGCTCAAGAGTATCGGAACGAAGGCCAGACCGGATATTGAGAAGCTGGTGGATGCGAAGGTGAATCTGAAGTTGTGGGTAAAGGTGCGCAAGGATTGGCGTGACGACAAGACACAGCTGAATTCGTTTGGGTTTAACTAAGGAATGAAAGAAAACTATGTGGGGATGGTCCTGTCATCGGCGACCATCGGTGAATACGATAAGAGGGTAGTCGTGCTGACGCGTGAGAACGGGCGTTTCTCAGCTTTTGCCAGAGGGGCGAGGCGACCGAAGAGCCCGCTTTCGGCGGTGACGGAGCCCTTCTGCTTCGGTGAGTTCTACGTGTTTCGTGGCCGAGATTCCTATACCATCGAGGAAGTCAAGGTGGAAAACTATTTCCCGGAGCTCAGAGCTGACCTCGACAGTCTGTATATGGGGCTGTATTTCTGCGAGGTGGCGGACTATTTTACCCGCGAGGGGATGCGTGCGGACGCTGAACTCGAGTTACTGTATCGGTCACTCCTGGCACTAACCGAGAAAAATGTTCCGCTCGAGTTGATCCGTCGGATCTATGAACTCCGAACGCTGATGATCGCGGGGTATGCTCCCTACTATATGGAAGAAGATCAGACATGGCGTGACGACAGTGGTGCGTGGAAGCTGACGCAGGCAGCGGGGTACACCGTGGGAGAGATCTTGAACCGACCGCTCCGGGAACTGTACGGATTCACGGTAAGTGAGGCTGTGCGAAAGGAACTATCAGGGTGTATCGGGAGATTTTTCAAAAGGAATACGGACAGGCATTTTCGGACACTCGACACCCTTGAACAATTGTAGCGGAAAACACTTGATACATTAACAAAAAGGTGGTACAATGTTCACAATGCAAATTTGAAGGAGGCATCGACATGGAAGAGATGACAGCAGATATTTTTTATCAGATTATGAATGCCCGAGAGGTGCTGTGCGCGCATTGTGAGAACCGAAACAAAGACAAGGAAGAGAGTGAGATCGTGGATGCTCACGGTCTTCGTTCGACATCCTTTGCCAGCAATGAAAGCGACAGATGTCCTAGTTGTCAGGTGACAGCCATCGTTGACAATGCTCAGATCCAGGCGCAGATGTTTGGTCTGTTTGACTGAGAAAGATAGAAAGGTGAGAAAAACAATGGAAAAAACAATGGAAAAAATCGTCTCTGTATGTAAGACACGCGGGTTCATCTACCCGGGGTCGGAGATCTACGGAGGCCTTGCGAATACCTGGGATTACGGCAATCTCGGTGTGGAACTGAAAAACAATATCAAGCGTGCCTGGTGGAAGAAGTTCATCCAGGAGAACAAGTACAATGTCGGCGTGGACTGCGCGATCCTCATGAATCCGCAGACCTGGATCGCATCGGGACATCTGGGAAGCTTCTCGGATCCGCTGATGGATTGTAAGGAATGTCACGAGCGTTTCCGTGCCGATCAGCTGATCGAGAGTTACGCGGCTGAGAAGGGAATCGAGCTCGACGGTTCGGTGGATGGCTGGTCCAACGAGAAGATGGAGCAGTTCATCGCGGACAATCAGATTCCGTGTCCGTCTTGCGGTAAGCACAACTTCACGGAGATCCGTCAGTTTAACCTGATGTTCAAGACCTTCCAGGGTGTAACCGAAGACGCGAAAAATGTTGTTTACCTGCGTCCGGAGACTGCACAGGGGATTTTTGTCAACTTTAAAAATGTACAGCGGACATCCAGAAAGAAGATCCCGTTCGGTATCGGCCAGATCGGAAAGTCCTTCCGTAACGAGATCACGCCGGGTAACTTTACCTTCCGTACGCGTGAGTTCGAGCAGATGGAGCTGGAATTCTTCTGCGAGCCGGGGACAGATCTGGACTGGTTCGAGTATTGGAGAAGTTTTTGTATCGACTGGCTGAAAGGTCTCGGAATGAAAGACGAGGAGATGCGTCTGAGAGACCATGACAAGGAGGAGTTGTCCTTCTACAGTAAGGCAACGACCGATATCGAGTTCCTCTTCCCGTTTGGCTGGGGCGAACTTTGGGGTATTGCGGATCGTACCGACTACGACCTGACACAGCATCAGAATACTTCGGGCGAGCCGATGGAGTATTTTGATGATGAGAAGAAGGAAAAATACATTCCTTACGTTATCGAGCCTTCACTCGGTGCTGATCGTGTGACGCTGGCATTCTTGTGCGGCGCTTACGACGAGGAAGAGCTGGAGGGTGGCGACATGCGTACGGTGATGCATTTCCATCCGGCACTGGCCCCGGTGAAGATCGGTGTGCTGCCTCTTTCAAAGAAGCTGGCTGAGCCGGCTGAGAAGATTTTTGAAGAACTGTCGAAGGAATGGTACTGCGAGTATGATGACCGCGGAAATATCGGCAAGCGTTATCGCCGTCAGGATGAGATCGGAACACC
>JAEEGM010000060.1 GCA_016280325.1 Eubacterium sp.
CGGAAGAGGATGTAGATCTGATCCTGTTGGATCTGAGAATGCCGGAAGTTGACGGGTTTACGCTGTATGAGGAGATTGAAGAGAGTTATAATATCCCCGTGATCCTGGTTACGAGCGAAAAGAGTGTCGATACGATCAAGCGAATTCGCGAGCTTGGTATCGACGATTATGTCACAAAGCCCATGAATATGGCGGTTTTGCACGAAACGATACACGGTATTTTACAGCGTAGTTCGGCTCAGATCGAGTGATTTCTAAATAATACTTGAAAAAATGCGCACTTGAGGGTATACTGTTTGTTATGGTATGTCGTAAGACACCATGGTGTACCGACGGGTGCGCTAATATTTTTAAATGGAGGGTTGCAACCTATGAAAGAAAAAGTTATTTTGGCATATTCGGGTGGTTTGGATACGACGGCGATCATTCCGTGGCTGAAGGAGAATTTTGATTATGAGGTCATCTGTGTCTGCATCGACTGCGGACAGGAGGAGGAGCTTGATGGCCTCGAGGAGAGAGCGAAGTCTTGCGGTGCTGCGAAGCTCTATATCGAGGATGTCGTGGATGAATTGTGTGAGGACTTTATCATGCCGTGCGTGAAGGCACATGCGGTTTATGAGAATAAATACCTGCTTGGTACGTCGATGGCGCGTCCGCTTATCGCGAAGCGTCTGGTTGAGATCGCCCGCAAGGAGGGCGCAACTGCCATCTGCCATGGCGCGACCGGTAAGGGGAATGACCAGATCCGGTTTGAGCTTGGTATCAAGGCACTGGCACCGGATCTGAAGATCATCGCTGCTTGGAGAAGTGACAAGTGGACGATGGATTCGCGTGAGTCGGAGATCGAGTATTGTCGTCAGCATGGTATCACGTTGCCGTTCTCGGCAGATTCGAGCTACAGCCGTGATCGTAACATTTGGCATATCTCTCATGAGGGACTGGAACTGGAGGATCCGGCTAATGCACCGAATTTCGATCATCTGCTGGTTCTCGGCGTGTCTCCGGAGAAGGCACCGGAGGAAGGCGAGATCGTGACGATGACTTTTGAGAAGGGTGTTCCAACATCGATCAACGGTAAAAAAATGAAGGTGGCGGATATTATCCGTGAGTTGAATGCACTTGGTGGAAAGCATGGTATCGGTATTGTGGATATCGTGGAGAACCGTGTTGTCGGCATGAAGTCACGTGGTGTGTATGAGACACCGGGTGGAACGATTCTTTATGAAGCACATCAGCAGCTCGAGGAGCTGATCCTGGATCGTGAGACGACCGATCTGAAGCTGGATATGGGTAACAAGCTGGCACAGATCACTTACGAGGGCAAATGGTTCACACCGCTTCGTGAGGCTGTATGCGCGTTTATCGATAAGACACAGGAGTATGTGACAGGTGAGGTGAAGTTCAAGCTGTATAAGGGCAATATCATCAAGCAGGGGACGACTTCTCCGTATAGTCTGTATGATGAGGATATCGCGTCGTTTACGACCGGGGATCTGTATGATCATCATGATGCGGAGGGATTTATTAATCTGTTCGGGTTGTCGACGAAGGTTAGGGCTCTTAAACTTAACAATGGTAAGTAATACGGGGCGGCTACCGAAATGGTCCGGGGCGGCTACCGAAATGGTCCGGGCGGCTACCGAAATGGTCCGGGGCGGCTAACTTTCACGACATCTGTCTCGGGGACGCTCACGCGCACTACGTGCGCTGCGCTAACGAATTCCCCTCGACAGATGTGTGAAACGCCCGCCCCTACATGTATTTGAGAAGCGATAAGGAATGTCCGAACCTGCATTTCATACGAGGTACGATTAATGATTGAACAGGGGTTAGAAGTTTTTGAGAATATCGAGGCGATTGATGGCGGGGTAACCGCGGCTGAAGGGTTTATGGCGTCGTCGACCGCTGCCGGGATCAAGTATAAGGGGCGCGAGGATATGGCACTTGTTTACAGTGAATATCCCTGTGTGCTGGGGGCGACCTTTACACAGAATGTGTTCGCGGCGGCGCCGGTGCTTTATGACAGAGAGATCCTGAAGGCCGGGAATCCCGTGCATGCGGTTGTTTTGAATACCGGGATCGCGAATGCCGGTACGGGGCTTCGCGGCAAGGAGACGAACCTTTTTATGGCGGCGGAGATGGCGAGAGAGTTGAATGTCCGTCCGGATGAGGTGCTGACCTGTTCGACCGGTGTGATTGGTTATCAGCTCAGTGAGGAGCCGATCTATGAGGGTGTGAAGAAGCTCCGGGAGAAGCTGAATGACAGCCGGGAAAACGCCAGAAATGCTGCGCTTGCGATCATGACAACCGATACGGTGCACAAAGAAGCAGCCTGCACCTTTACGGTGGATGGTAAGACCGTGACTGTCGGTGGTATGACCAAGGGGTCCGGCATGATCCATCCGGATATGGCGACGATGCTTTCCGTGACAACGACTGACGCAAAGATCGATCAGTATGTTCTTCAGGAGCTTACGAAGGAAGCTGTGGACGACAGTTTTAATATGATTTCCGTAGATCGGGATACGTCCACGAATGATACGTATATCGTTTTGGCGAACGGTCGGTCCGATGTTAAGATTGAGAAGGATACCAAGGCGTATGAGCTTTTCCGTGAAGCGCTTCGCTATGTCTGCATTACACTTGCCAAAAAAATGGCCGCTGACGGAGAAGGTGCGACTCGCATGCTGGAGGTTATCGTGACCGGTGCGAAAACGCATGAGGACGCCAGAAAACTGGCCCGATCGGTGACGGCTTCCAACCTGGTCAAGGCGATGGTTTACGGAGCGGATGCCAACAGCGGACGTCTTCTCGACGCACTCGGCTATGCCGGTGTGGAGTTTGACCCGGATGTTGTGGACGTCACATTTTTACACAAGGATGAGATGATGCTTCTGATCCAGGATGGCGTCGTGCTGAAGGTGGATGAGGATAAGGCGACCGAGTGGATGAAAGAAGATAAGGTCACGTTCCTTTGCGAGCTTAAGCAGGGCCGTGAGGGGGCTACCGCGTGGGGGTGTGATCTCACGCATGACTACGTTAATATTAACGGGGACTATCGAAGCTAACCAGGCGCGAGCGCTGTCCGCTCATGCGCGGGAAAGCCTTGTGAAAACAATAATCTATTCAGATTGGAGAAATAAGCAATGGGAACATCTATCGAGGAGATCACCGGGAAGGCCGAGACGCTGATTGAGGCCTTGCCGTATATCAGAGATTTCAGTGGGAAAAAGGTCGTTGTGAAGTACGGCGGATCGGCGATGCTGGATGGACAGCTGCAGCGAAGCGTGATCAAGGATGTGGCGCTGTTGAAGCTGGTCGGGATGCATCCGATCATCGTGCATGGCGGTGGCAAGGAAATCAACAAGTGGCTCGGTTACATGGGCAAGGAAAGCGAATTTGTCGATGGTTTGCGTGTGACTGACAAGGAAACGATGGAAGTTGCCGAGATGGTCCTGAATAAAGTGAATAAGCATTTGGTTCAGGAGATGGAGAAGCAGGGAGTCCGTGCTGCCGGTGTATGCGGCAAGGACGGCGGTATGCTCCATTGCAAGAAAAAGATGCCGAATGGGAAGGATATCGGTTACGTTGGTGAGGTAACATCAGTAAATACCGAGTTGATCGATACGCTGATCGAGAATGATTTTGTACCGATCATCGCACCGGTCGGCTTGAACGAGCATTATCACGCGATCAATATTAATGCTGACGAGGCGGCTTCGGCGGTTGCCAAAGCGATGCATGCCGAGAAATTGGCGTTTATGACAGATATTGAAGGTGTATGTCTCGATCCGGATGATCCTTCGACACTGATTTCGGTTCTTTCACTTGAGGAGGCCAAAGGTCTGATTGATAAAGGCATCATTGGTGGCGGTATGATCCCGAAGATCAAGAACTGTGTTGAGGCTGTCGAGCAGGGAGTATCGCGAGTACATATCCTCGATGGACGTCGTGAGCATTGCTTATTGCTTGAGTTCTTTACTAAAAAAGGTATCGGTACGGCTATTATCGACAATAAGATTGACCTGTACCCGCATGAGAAGGAGTAATAACTATGCAAGAAATGATAAAAAACACCGATAAGCACCTGATACAGGCTTACAAACGTTATCCCGTCGCGTTTGATCATGGCGAGGACGTGTACCTTTTTGATATCGAAGGAAAGAAGTATCTGGATTTCGGAGGCGGTATCGCTGTGTGCGCACTCGGTTACAGTAACGATGCGTATAAAAATGCCCTGAAGGATCAGATTGATAAGGGCATGCATTTTTCAAACTATTTTTATTCCGAGCCGTTGAAAGAGGCAGCAGAGAATATCTGCGAGATTTCCGGAATGGACAAAGTGTTCTTCTGCAATTCCGGATCGGAAGCGAATGAGGGGGCGCTCAAACTTGCCAGAAAGTACGCGATCCTGAACGGTCATGAGAACAGACACGAGATCATCTCGATGGATAAAGCCTTTCACGGACGAAGCATGGGAGCGCTTTCCGTGACCGGAACCAAGAAGTATCGTGAGCCGTATGAGCCGATGCTTGCCGGCGTCAGCTTTGCGACCTACAACGATCTGGATTCCGTGAAGAAGCTTGTGACGGACGGAACCTACGCGATTATCGTGGAGGCGTTGCAGGGTGAAGGCGGTATCTATCCGGCAGAGCCGGCATTTTTACAGGGGATCCGAAAGATCTGTGATGAGAATGATATCATGATGATCTGCGATGAGGTTCAGTGCGGTATGGGACGCTCCGGAAAAATGTTCGCGTTCGAGCACTATGGGATCCGGCCGGATATCATGACGATGGCCAAGGGGATCGGTAACGGTATGACGGTTGGTGCTTTCGCCGCACCGGCGAAGGTGGCTGACTGCATGGTGCCCGGAGATCACGGGACGACCTTCGGTGGCAATCCGCTTGCCATGGCGGCGATCAATGCTGTTGTAAAGGAGTTTAAGAATAAGAATCTTGTGGAGCATACGGCTAAGATCGGGGAGTACCTCGGTGAAAAGTTGCAGAATCTCGTGGACAAAACGGATATCTGCGTGGCAACGCGCGGACTCGGCCTCATGCGTGGGCTTGAGCTTTCGGAGCCGGTGGTATCTTATGTGACAAAAGCGCTTGAAAAGGGACTTGTACTGATGGCTGCCGGAACCAATGTGATCCGCTTCGTTCCGCCGCTTGTGATCGAAAAGGAGCATGTGGATGAAATGATCGGTATCCTTGAGGACGTGTTCGCATGAACCGTTTTACTCAAGGCTGAACGTAAGATATGAATAAGATGATTGTATTACGGGGCAGATTAACGCTGCTCCGTAATATTTTTTAAACAAAACGTAAAATTTTTGTTGTAAAATCTTAAAATCGTTGTATAATAGGTATGTACGAGTGCTTCTTCCGAACCGGATGGGAGGAGCGAATGGAAAAAAAGAACCGAACGCAGGTCGTGATCTTGGTTGCGGCTGTGTTTTTGTGTGGTATTGTGTATGTCTTCTTTGGCCCCGGTGGTAAGGGAGCTGAAGCGGGATCGGATGAATTTGTCGCAGGTGCGACGGTGTCAGAGACATCGTCGTCGACAGTAGAGCCATCGACAGATACGTCATTAACGGCGACGGCATCGGCGAATACATCGAATGAGATGAATTCGGACACGGTAAAGGGGGTCTACGTCTATGTCTGCGGAGCCGTGAAAAAACCGGGTGTATATCAGTTTTCACACAACCCACGGGTGGTGGAGGCTGTGGAAGAAGCCGGCGGTTTTACGAAAAAGGCGGATACGCTGTCCGTGAATATGGCCTCGGTGCTCGAGGATGGCGCACAGGTTGTCATCGGTGAGAAAGGGAAAAACGCAACCGGAGATGTTTCGACCGGAGTGGCCGGAGTCGATACGACGACAGGTTCCGGAACTGCAGGCGCGGGAACAGGCGATAACAAGATCGACATCAACACCGCGAGTGCGGAGGAGCTGACAAAGATACCCGGAATCGGTGAAGCGAAGTCCACGGCGATCGTGAATTATCGAAATGAACACGGACGCTTTCAAAAGGCGGAGGATCTTATGAAGATCCCGGGGATCAAGCAGGGCATTTTTAACCGAATGAAGGATTACATAAGGGTTGGATAACGAATAACCGGAGGATAAAGAATTGGCAAAGCGTGTTTTGGTTGTAGATGATGAAAAATTGATCGTTAAGGGAATCCGTTTCAGTCTTGAACAGGATGGTATGGAGGTAGATGCCGCGTACGACGGTGAAGAGGCTGTCGAAGCGGTTCGTAATAATACATATGACGTGATGTTGCTGGATGTGATGCTGCCAAAGATGACAGGATTTGAGGTGTGCCAGCAGATTCGCGAGTTTTCGGATCTTCCGATCATCATGCTGACAGCCAAGGGCGATGATATGGACAAGATTTTAGGCCTGGAATACGGTGCCGATGATTACATAACCAAACCTTTTAACATTTTGGAGGTGAAAGCTCGTATCAAGGCGATCATTCGTCGGAGTGGTAAGAAGGATTCTGCCGGTGAGCCTGAAAGCAAGGAAACTGTGGCTGATTACGATGGCCTCAGGCTGGATATAGAGGGCAGACTTGTATTTATCAATAATGTTGAGATCAATCTGACCGCCAAGGAGTTTGATCTACTAGAGCTTCTGATGACGCACAGCGGCAAGGTGTATTCCCGCGAGCAGTTGTTAGATGAGATTTGGGGAAAATCTTATCCGGGAGATCTTCGCACGGTAGACGTGCATATCCGCCGGCTGCGTGAGAAGATAGAAGAGCATCCGAGCGAGCCGAAATACATTCATACCAAATGGGGTGTTGGTTATTATTTTAAGGGTTAAGAAACTATTCCGTAAGCTTAAGAGTCTACGTTTCCAAAGTCTGATTGTGCTGGTTTTTATCGGCGTTCTTCCTTTGGTTCTCTTTTCGTTAATTCTTTTGAATTCCTATCGATCCCGAGCGATCGATCAGCAGACAACACGTATCCAGACGCGTGGAGCCGTGTTGTGTAATCTTGTTACGTCCTCGGCATTTTTCACAAACGATGTTTCCGCGGAGGTGGATACCGAGCTGACGCAGATTTCCGATATTTACGATGGACGAATATTGGTTGTCGACAGTTCGCTGAAGGTGCTGAGAGACACCTATGGCATCGAAGAGGGGAAAACACTCCTGATCGATGAGGTGCCGCCGGTACTGAATGGGCGGCTTGCCACAGTAACATCGGTACAGGGAGATCACTTGTTGATCGTGCTTCCGGTATACCAGGCGGATCAGTCTTCCATCGGTGGAGCGGTTGTGATGAACTTCTCGCTGGGTGAAGTGCTCCGTATGTATCAGGGCATCCGAACGATTCTCTTCACGATGCTTTTGTGTCTCAGTGTTATTGTCCTTATCATCGCCGCTTTGTATTCCGGACAGGTAGTGCGACCGGTTCAGGAGATGACCGGTCAGGTGAAGAAGATTTCAGAGGGGGATTTCTCTGAGCAGATGAGCATCCGGGGATATGAGGAAGTGGAGAGACTCTCGGATGAGTTCAATCACATGCTTTCTGATCTTCAGAATCTGGAGGACGCCAGACAGGAATTTGTATCCAACGTGTCACATGAGTTGAAGACACCGATCACTTCGATGAAGGTGCTGTCGGAATCACTGACCGGCCAGGAAGGACTTCCGGTAGAGTTGTATCAGGAGTTCATGGAGGATATCGGTACCGAGCTTGATCGAATGAATGAGATTATCAACGATCTTTTGGCTCTTGTAAAAATGGACCGATCGGCGGCAACGCAGGTTACGATCTCTGAAGTCAATGTCAATGAATTTATCGAACGGATTTTGAAGCAGTTACAGCCGATCGCGGACAAAAGAAATATCGATATTATTTATGAAAGTGTCCGTCCGGTTTCGGCTCAGATCGACGAAGTTAAGCTGGGTATGGCGTTTCGGAATCTGATCGAAAACGCGATAAAATACAATTACGACGATGGCTGGGTACGTGTCAGCCTGAACGCGGATCATAAATTTTTCTATCTGAAGGTATCTGATTCCGGAGAAGGTATCCCGGAGGATCTGCAGGATCATATTTTTGAAAGATTTTACCGTGTGGACAAGGCAAGAGCCAGAGAGACCGGAGGCTCCGGACTTGGCCTGGCGATCACCAGAAGCGCGGTGCTGTTGCATCGTGGTTCCATCAAAGTACACAGTGTGGAACAGCAGGGAACAACGTTTAACGTTCGTATTCCGTTAAGAAGTGAGGAATCGTGATCATTTTTTTATAAGAAGTGTGAGGGTAGCATGAAGAGAGCAGGTAAGTTGATCGTAATGGCGCTTTTATCGGCGCTCGTTTTGTCCGGTTGCGGAAGCACGGATGAAAACGATCCGTATACGTATCGCGTATATTATCTGGATGGAAACAGTGAGAAACTCGTATCGGAGGAATATCACATCCAGTCAGAGGCGAAAGACGTCGTTTCGATCGCGACGGAACTTATTCACGCACTTGAGAAAAACGGAGAGCAGGATCGTCTGACCAATCCGATCGAACCGGATATTGAGTTTGATGAACTTCAGTTCAATGAAAAACAAATGTCGGTATTTTTCACCGGTGCGTATAATAACAAGACCGGACTGGTTGAGGTGCTGTCGCGTGCCGCGATCGTAAAGACACTTTGCCAGATCAAGGATGTTGATAAGATTGATTTTTACGTTGAGGATCAGCCGTTGATGGTCGGCGGTGAAAATGTCGGTCAGATGGATGAGACGAGCTTTGTCAATGACCTCGGTAATCAGGGTGAGCCACAGAGTCGTAATGTCAAGCTGTACTTTGCTGACAGTACCGGCCAGAAGCTGGTTCCGGTGGATACGACGGTAACTTATCCGGCAGCTGAAAAGATGGCTTCGCTTTTGGTGGATTCGTTGATTGCCGGTCCGCAGAACCTCCATGATGTCAACGCCAAGGATCTGATCCGGACCGTACCGCAGGAAAGTGTTTTGAACAGTGTTACCATACGGGATAATATCTGTTATTTGGATTTCAGCCTCGAGTTCGCGGAATTGTTGCCGAATGTTACCAGTGATGTAACGATTTATTCGATTGTAGATACGCTGTGTGAGCTGCCGAATATCTCCCGAGTGCAGTTCACGATCAACAGTGGCGTGAGGGAGCGTTATGGAGAAACTATCGGATTTAATAAAGCATTGGAGAGAAATCTCGATATCATTAAGTCATAGACCGATTGGTATTTTATTATTATTGATAATCGGGTGGATCCTATGCTTTTATGATCCGCCGGATGACAACGGACCGCCGGATCAGAGCGGGGTAAACCTGGTCGCTGTCGTCGACGCGTTGTCGGGGAGCGGTGAGGACGTCACGCTGACGGTAAAAGATCTCCGGTGGCCGGACGGAAGAGCCGGAGATGAGTGCTTGTGCGTATATCCGGCAAAAAGTTATTCTGACCGTGAGAAGAAATGCTCTTTTTCTCAGATCAAGATCGGTCAAACGATTCAAATATATGGGGACGTTCGTTCCTTTCGTAAGCCCGGGAATCCCGGACAATTCAATGAAGCTGCTTATTATCATTCACAGGGGATCATTGCTAGGATGTATGCCTCGGAGGTGTCGATCGTGAGGGATCATGTCGATCATGTCGCGATGTTTTTGCACGACGTGAGAGGCTTCTTTCGTGATGTTTTTTATCAGGCATTGCCGGAAAAAGAAGCAGGAGTTCTGACGGCAATGGTCCTGGGGGACAAGTCAGGACTCTCCGAGGAAGTCAATGACCTGTATCGGGAGAACGGACTGGCGCATATCCTGGCAATCTCAGGTCTGCATATATCACTGATAGGCGTGGGGCTTTTTGAACTGCTGAGAAAGACGATTCTGCCTGTGAATATATCAACTGTCGTGACCGGGATTTTGTTGTTTTTGTACGGGCAACTGACCGGCTTCTCGCTTCCGACGAGACGTGCTGTGATCATGACAATCCTAGTGATGCTGGCCAGGGTTTTGGGAGAACGGTATGACTCGATCAATGCCATATCCCTGGCGGCTGTCGTGGAGTTGGTCTGCCATCCTTCATCATTATATCAGAGTGGTTTTTTATTATCTTACGGAACCGTTGTCGGTATTGTGTTATTTGTCCACGGGTGGGAGGAGTATCATGCGAAAAATAAAGGCGTGAGCTTTCTGTTTGATATCTTGTCCGGAAGTATGGGGATTTCACTGGTAACCTTACCGATCCTGATCCAAAGCTATCATGAGATTGCGATTTATTCCGTATTGGTAAACGCGTTATTATTACCTGCCATGAGTTTGCTTCTGGGTCTTGGTATTATCGGTGGGATTGCTTTTATGATCGACGGTTTGTTCCGAGGGCTCTTCGGGATGGTATATGCGATTTTATGCGGATATCAGCAGATTTGCGAGTGGGTGGTTATGCTTCCCGGCAATACGAAGATTGTTGGAAACAGGGCGTTTTTATCGATCGTTTTCTATTATCTTGTCTTGTTTTCAGGACTGTTATTGAAGCGAAAAAAAGCCTTACAATTAATGCTGTATCTGCTGAATTGTATTGTCTTAATTCTACCGGTAACAACAGATTCATTTTTCCCTGCGTTTGGTCGCGGGGAAGTCACAATAACCAACCTGGATGTCGGTCAGGGGGATTGTTCCTGTATAATTTTTGAAGACGGGAGATGTGTTTTGATCGATGGGGGAAGTTCTGATGTAAAAAAGGTCGGAAGGTATCGTATCGTTCCATTTTTAAAGTATTACGGGATCGATACCATCGATTATATGATCATTACACACAGTGACGCGGATCATGTGAGTGGGCTTGAGGAGATCCTGGAAAAAGAGGGAAACTTCGGACTTACGATCGGCCACGTTGTGATGCCGCAGATACAGAATAAAGATGAGAATTATTCGGTGTTTGAAAAACTGGTTCCCGGTGGTCCGATCTACATAAAGGCCGGTGATCAGATTCGGATCGGAGGGGGTGCTTTTACCTGTTTGCATCCGGCCGAAGGTTACAGGTGGGAGGATGCCAATGATTATTCCACCGTGTTGGAATTCGAATATGGGCATTTTAAGGCCCTTTTTACCGGTGACCTTGGCTTTCACGGTGAGGAGGCTATGAAGGAGGAGATGGCTCGCCTGCAACGTGATATACCGGATGTTGACTACCTGAAAGTCGGTCATCACGGATCGAAGACTTCATCATCGGAGACGTTTTTGTCAAAGATAAAGCCGGAGATCGCTGTCGCGTCAGCCGGGGAGAACAATCGCTATCATCATCCGTCAAAGGAGGCCGTGGAGAGGCTTGAGAAGGCAGGAGCGAAGTTTTACTGCACGATAGAGGGGGGAGCGATCACCACACGTACAGACGGCGAATCGATAAAGGTCAGCGAATTCATTGACTAAGAAGCTTAAATACGGTATAATGGAAGTCGTTTCAGAAGCGAATCCGTCAACATGGAATAATGCCATGGGAAGAGGTTGAGGAAAGAATTCAGGGGGATTTATGTATCAGTTGGACAAGCAGTTTCAGGTTAATCGTTTTTCACGCTTCCAGTTGCTTTGCGGCGAGGAGGTGTATTTGATTAACTATTATGCGCAGGCACTGAAAAAGCAACTGACGAATGATGGTGATGACATGAACTGCCTGGTTCTTACCGGAGAAGAAGCGGATATCGAATCGATTGCCGAGTTCGGTATGCTTGCTCCTTTTATGGCGGAACGACGCGTGGTTATCATTCATGATTCCGGTTGGTTTAAGTATACTTCGGGCAAGGATGATTCGACCAGATTCAAGGCTGAGGGAGACCGTCTGATCGAACTTTTGGGTAACCTGCCAAACACAACGAACGTCATTTTTGCTGAAAGAGATACCAATCCGAAAAACAACCGCTATATGTTTTTCGCAGGGAAGATGGAAGTTAAGTTTCACAAACCATCAAAAAGTGAATTGTTGACGACGGTATTCAAGAAAAAACAGGGAAATGAGCTGATCGAATGGATCGCGGGGTATTGTGCCCTGTATGGCAAAAGGATCAGCAAAAAGGCTGCGCATATGCTTCCCGAGCGTGTCGGGAACGATCTGTATATGGTAAGCTCCGAACTGGACAAGCTGATTGGCTATATCGGCGATCGCGACGGCGTCACGGAGAATGATATTGACGCGGTGTGCGGCGGTATCGTGACGACGCAGGTATATGAGATGGTTGACGCCGCTTCTCATGGGAACACCGAGAGAACGATGAGCCTGTATCGGGATCTGCTTTACAATAAAGAGAGCATCGACAAGATCATGAGTAACCTTGGCCTTCAGTTTAACACCATTTTTAAGCTGAAACCTTATGAGGGGAGCGGAATTCCCATTGATACGCTGGCGGCCAATGTCGGAATGCATCCGAAGCTTCGCTGGAAAGCGGGCGATTTTATGCGGATCGCAAGGCGTTTTGAATACGGAAGGCTCCAGGATTTGGTGGAATACTGGACGGATCTGAGCGAGCAGACGATGACAATCGGTCTGGATAAGCAGGTGGCAACCGAATTGTTTTTAATTCAGGCATTGACAAAACGCTGATTTTATGGTTAAATATATAGCGCTTGCTATGTTAGCGGCACTTATCCGGAGACGTATCGAAGTGGTCATAACGAGCTCGACTCGAAATCGAGTTGCCTTCACGGGCACGTGGGTTCGAATCCCACCGTCTCCGTTTCCTTTTTGGTCTGTTTTATGGAGGGACTGTAGGTAAGATGAGTAAAGGGACAAAAGTAGCGTTGATAATTGCGGCTATTTCGCTTGTGGCGGGGTTTGTCGCTATTTTTGTCGTTGCCAACAATTTCTTCATGGGGAAGTTCCCGGTACAGACCACGATTATTGGCGGAACCGAGGTGTCGGATAAAAATATCTCGGACGCGCTGGTTCAGATGAACGCAGCCGAGGGACTGAAGATCATCGTCAACAAAGATGGTGTGGAGTGTACAGTTCCGGTTTCGGGCTCCGTGACGCGTCTCTATGACAGAGAACAGGTTGAGGACGCTAAATCTCAGATTTCATTTTTTGACTATCTGTTTCATACGAAAGTGGAGATCCCACTTCAACCCAAGGATGTTACCATTGATGAAAAAAAGCTTCGGAACTCGATTGAGACGACGATTCCGTCTCCGAAATACAAGACAAGTGATGCGTATTTCGACAGTGATTGGAACTTGATAGCCGAGGTTCAGGGAGATGATATCAACTATAAGCAGTTCATGAAGAAGGTTACGGATGATATCCGAAGCGGCAATGAACTGAATTACAAGGCGGAGGATTTTTATTTTCATCCGGCCGTTAAAGCCGAGGATGAGAATATGAAGGATATTCAGGAAAAGATCCAGCAGTATAAAAAGATGTCTATTACGTTTGAGTTCGGTAAGCGTAAGGAAGTCATCACACCGGAGAAGATCTGCAGCAATCTGAAGATCAAAAAAGGGAAGGTTAAACTGAAGACCGGTTGGACGAAGGATTATGTTCGCAGACTTGCCAGAAAGTATAATACCATGGGCGCGACCAGAACATTCCAGACCACGAAGGACGGTGAGAAAAAGATCACCGGAGGAACGATGGGATGGTGGATGAACGAAGAGAAGACGCTTGAGAATCTGAAAAAGGCTTTGAAGAAGAGAAAATCTACCACGATGAAGCCGGTGTATCGAGCGATCGGTGCGACACACGGCAAGGACAACGATATCGGTAAGTCCTACGTCGAGGTTTCGATCCAAAGACAGCATGTCTGGGTGTATATCAAGGGTGAACTGAAGCTGGAAACGGACTGTGTGACCGGCGTGCCTAATAAAGAGCGCATGACACACCCCGGTTGCCATCATATCGTAGCGAAGCAACGAGATCGCTATTTGGGTACGATGGCGGTTCAGGGGTATCATACGCATGTGGATTACTTTATGCCGTTTAATGGCGGCGAGGGACTTCACGATGCGCCTTGGCGCGGTTCGTTCGGCGGTCAGATATACAAGTCCGGCGGTTCGCACGGCTGTGTCAACCTGCCTCCGGCCATGGCCGCAAAGATTTATGATCTTGCGTTTGTCGGAATGCCCGTAATTGTGTACGACTGATCTTACAGATACGGAGTCAGTACCTCACCGATGGATTCGTGAATGACCAGGTTGGCTGCGGAATCCCTCGATGTAGCGTCACGATTGATCAGCACAAGCTTTTTTCCGTGATAGTAGTCGATCAGACCGGCAGCCGGATAGACGACTAAAGAGGTTCCTCCGATGATGAGCATGTCCGCGTTTCGCAGGTGCTCGACGGAACGACTCAGGATGCTCTGATCCAGTCCTTCTTCGTAAAGTACGACATCCGGCTTGATGATCTTGTGACAATCCTCGCAGTAGGGGACACCGTTCTTATCAACCATGTCCATGACTTCCTCGGCGGAGAAAGACTTTCCGCAACTCATACAATAGTTTCTAAGCACGGATCCGTGGAGTTCCAGTACCTCCTCGGATCCGGCTTTTTGATGTAGGCCGTCGATGTTCTGGGTAATAACTGCCTTAAGCTTTCCACGTTTTTCCAGAGCAGCCAGGGCTTTGTGCGCGTTGTTTGGCTCGGCATCAGGAGCCAGTACCTTATTACGATAGAAGCGGAAGAACTCCTCCGGTTCACGCATGAAAAATGAATGCGAGAGCATCGTCTCCGGCGGATACTTATATTGCTGGTTGCAAAGACCGTCTACACTGCGAAAGTCGGGAATCCCGCTTTCGGTGGAGACACCGGCACCGCCGAAAAATACAATGTAGTTGCTTTCCTCGATCCATTCGGTCAGTTGTTTGTTTTCACTCATGATTTCCCTCCGTTCCGGAGCATGCGCTCCATAGTATTATATGATTGTTCGGTGAAGAATATAGTTCCAATAGTATGTCCCGAATCGTTCGATCATGGCAAGTAAAGACTTGCCTATTCTTTTACGAATATCTTTCGGGATATCCGCGCTTATGGGTGTTTCTCCGATTGCGAATAGTGTTCCGCTGTCATTGGAATAGAAGAGCGTTTCTTCTTCATTTGCTACGACATTCGCAAGACAGTACTGCTTGGCGGAATACGGTGTAAAAAGCGTCTTCAGTTCGCCGGAGGTAGCTTGGGTATCGTCTTTCATCATATACAGCGCGCCGTTTTTTTCATTGGCGGTTACATAGATGTGTACGGTGTCCAGGGTATTTTTAACCGGAATCACCAAGGGGTGAGACTTGATCTCGCCGTTTTTCGGGCCTCTGGCGGAGTATATAGGCTTAAGAGTATTCGCATCTATCACGCACAGGTATCCATACCCGCCGGCCGCACAACCGACATAAAGACGGTTTTTATAAAGGGATGGCGTCGATGTACAGGTAAGCGTGGGCCCGGATGCTTCATCCGAAAGAATGGTATGCCTGTCCACGGATCCGATGGAGCCATCCGATGAAAGCGTGACGCGATACAGTGTTCCGTTCTTTGAAACCGTATACAAATAGCGTCCGTCTTCAGAACGGATAAGCCCGTTTCGTATCTCTTTTCCTTCCGTGAGAGATCGTGTTTCGTAGACAGTTTTTTCGGTCAGGGCATGGGAGATAAGCGTCCCATCCTCAGACATAAAGTAAAGGCGGTTCGATACCGCGACAGCACTGTTCCAGTAGAATCCGGCAGGTTTGTCGGTATCGCGGTAAGTCCATACGGTCTTTCCGGTGGAAGCGTTTACGCAGAAAAATACACCCTCGGATGAGACCAAATCCGGATCGGCTCGGCCACTTTTTGCCCAGGTTCCGGCGTACAGGAATCCGTCATGGTGATACAGTCGCCCCAATGTCTGATAATCCGTTGCTGAGCTGCTTGGGATGCCTTCTCCGGTCCAGTGGAGTTTCTTTTTCTGTATGTCAACGCAGACGATCACACCGCCGGACAGTGGAATATACAGTGATGTATCTGCCAGTACCGGGTCACAAACGGAGTTCATGCGAAGCGGTAACCGTACCTCATACAGTGTCTTTCCCGTGGTAGGAGACAGGGCGTATAAGGTGTCACGGTTTACCACATAGACGGCATCATTAGTTACCACAGGAGTGGATGTCATCGACGTTCCCATAAAGTACGGATCGGAAAAAGAAGCCGTCCATAGAGCCCCGGCACGGCCTGGATCAGTCACGGCAGCTCTGGTATTAGTGCGTGATAGAAGTGATCCGAGCAGAGCCGAAACCAGGCATAATATGACTAGTAGTTGAAGCCTTTTAATCATGGTTTTCATGCAATTAAGTATATCACAGATCCTGTCATAAGTCAAAAAGATCGGGCGGGACGCCGCTTGCATTTTGAGCGGGAATACGGTATACTCATAGTCATGTTGGATTCGGTATGGAGAAGACGTCACGCGTTGACGGTGTTTTTATACTATGTAATCGGGTTTTCGGGGATGATCATTGTATCACATCCTGTTTTTTTGTTGTGTATGTGGGTGGTCCTTGTTTTGACGGAGATAACGGAAGTTGGTCTCAGAGTAACGGGTAAAAGCCTGCTGTCAAACCTCATTTTTACTGTCATTATTCTGATATTAAACCTTTTGATCAACCATCGCGGACCGACGACACTTTTTGTAATATCAGATCTGAGGTTTACCTGGGAATCACTCCTGTACGGCATGCGTATGGCACTTATATTTTTAACGGCCATGAGACTATTCATGCTGTTCAGTCGGGCTATGAGTGAGGAAAAACTCCTGTCAATGATGGCCGGTCGGCTTCCTGGATTAACCTTGCTTTTCAGTATGATATTGCGGTTGGTACCTTCGGTTCGTAAGGATGCCGGTGAGTTGAAAAAGCATCATGGGCGGGGACCTCGTGTGTGGATGAAACTCTTGTCCATGACGATGGAAGACGGGATTGTCCGTAGTATATCTATGAATGAACGTGGTTATAAAAATATACGCAAACGAACCAGTATCTATCGCAGATCACTTTCTGCCGGGGATGGTATCGGGATATTTTTCATGCTGATATGGCTTGGCGGATTGATAACGATGGCTTGTCTTGGTGAATGGGAAGTCCGTTTTTTTCCCACAATCTATATGAAGGATGTTTCTCCGATTGTTCTGTCGATCTGGGGAATATACTATATGGTTCCATTGATTCTGAAAGGGAAGGAGGTGTTTTCTTGGCAACGATCGAAGCGAAGGATTATACATACCGATATGCCGATGATGAGCGACCGGCTTTGAGCATCGGGAGTTTTGAAGCCTCGAAAGGGGAAATGGTGCTCCTGATCGGTGACTCGGGAAGTGGGAAGACATCTCTGTTGCGTCGGATTGCCGCGCATACTCGTATGTACGGTGAGGATGAGAAAAACAATGTGCAAAGAGAAGAGGGACTCAGAGGAAGTGAGTCCGGAGAATTGATTTCAACTGCTGATGGTTTCGGCTATGTCTGGCAGAATCCGTCCGCTCAGCTGGTTTGTAACCGTGTGGAACAGGAGATCGTGTTTGGGATGGAAAATCTCGGCACTCCGGTGGAAGACATGCATCGTCGTCTGGCGGAGGTGGTCACGTTTTTCGGAATGGAAAAACTTCTTCACAGAGAAACGGTGAAGCTTAGCGCCGGCGAACAACAGACGGTTAATATTGCGGGCGCCATGGCGATGAGGCCGGAACTTTTGCTTTTGGATGAACCGACAAGCGCTCTGGATCCGATGGCGGCGGAACGACTGGTGGCGTTGATACACAAGATCCATACGGAAACCGGAGTGACAATCCTGGTTGCCGAGCAAAGGCCGGAGTTGTTCTTTGATGTGGCCGACAGAATCGTCGTCATGGAGGCAGGAGATGTGGTATTTGCCGGTGATTACCGGTCCTGGGTTGAAAGAGGCGAGTCGCCCTTTATGTCGAAGTCGCTTTGTCTGGCTGTTCAATCCGGAGCCGACTCGGATGTAGCCGTATCAAAGAGGCTAAGGAGAGAGTGGTTGCATGAACAGTTAGAAGATGAGGCGGTATCTGATGTGTCTCAATCTCGGACAAAGCAGGATATATCGGATTATAGTTCCACAAATAAAAGGGAAAACGGGGATACTTACGCTCTTTCCCTAAAAAATATAAGCTTCCGCTATTTTGCCAAGGGGCCTGATGTACTACATGAATGTTCCATGCAACTTAATGCCGGGAGTATAACGGCACTAGTCGGCGGAAATGGAAGTGGCAAGACGACACTGGCCGAGGTGATCGGCGGCTATCTGAAACCGTATGCCGGGCGGATCCATGGCTCCAAAGACAAGAAGGGAAAGGGAGACGGGGTATCCTATCTGCCGGCCAATCCGGCGTATCTGTTTTTAGAGGATACGGATGAAGTCAGCGGCGGAGAACTTGAGATGCGAGGTCTTCATCATGTTCTTGATAAAGACGCTTCTCTATACATACTGGACGAGCCAACCAAAGGATTGGATCCGGGGAAAAAGAAGGAAGTCATCAACCTGCTTCATGCCAAAAGAGAAGAGAAGAAGACTGTTTTGCTTGTGACACATGATATTGAATTTGCTGCAGAATGCGCAGATCATATAGCAATGATGTTTGATGGGAAGGTAGTTACATGCGAGAAAACCAAACACTTTCTGGAAGGAAATGTTTTCTATACCACGGAGTTGCAGCGATTGTTATCGTGGGGTTGATCCTGTACGGTACGTTGGTGCTAAAGGGGGAACACTATTATCTCATCAGCCTCGGTGTTATCGTTACAGGACTGCTTGCTGCCGTGATGGCATTTGAATCCGGAAAGCCATCTGCGGCCAGACTTACCGTTTTGTCTGTTTTTGTCGTGACGGGTGTCCTGTCACGTTTGCTTCTTTCACCTTTTCCCCAGGTTAAGCCGGTGGCAGCAATCGTCATCCTGGGTGGCATTGTTCTCGGAAAGGAATCCGGCTTTATCATCGGCATGCTCTCTATGTTTTTATCCAACTTTTACTTCATGCAGGGCGCTTGGACGCCGTTTCAGATGTTTGCCATGGGACTGATCGGATATCTGGCGGGAGTATTATTTTATAAAAAGCCTGTTGGCTTTTCCGAACGGATATGGATATCTGTTTATGGATTTTTCTCAGTATTGATAATCTATGGTGGGATTGTTGATATTAATACGGTTTTCTTTATGGCCGGAGACGACCCGACAACATCCGGTGTGGTTTCCGTTTATCTGGCCGGCCTTCCCTTTGATATAGTTTTTGCGATCACAACATCGGTGGTTTTATTTTTGCTCTACACTCCCGTAAAAAGGCTTTGGAGCCGCCTTGAAAAGAAATATGTGATCTGATCTTCGTGGTTATCATAACCGTGTTATGAAGTTTGACAGATTGCGGCGGTTGTGGTATGCTAGCACTTGTGTTTGATTAAGCAATCGACACAAGATAAAGGAGAGAGAAAATGAGCGTAGCGATTATCACAGACAGCAACAGTGGGATCACACAGGCGGAAGCGAAGGAACTTGGAATTTCCGTTGTGCCGATGCCATTTTATATCAATGACGAAGTTTTCTATGAAGATATCACCATGTCACAGGAGGAGTTCTATCAGTATTTGGCGCAGGATGTCGATGTGAAGACATCACAGCCAACACCGGAGAGTCTGATGAATATCTGGAAAAATGCCCTGAAGGAAAACGATGAGGTAGTCTATATCCCCATGTCGAGCGGCCTGAGTTCATCCTGTCATACGGCGGCAATGCTGGCGGAAGAGGATGAGTATGAAGGTCGTGTACATGTCGTTGACAATCAGCGAATCTCAGTTACACAGAGACAGTCTGCGATGGACGCGTATCGCATGGCCGAGAAGGGGCTTGATGGAGCAAAGATCAAAGAAATCCTGCTTCGCGATAAGATGGAATCCAGTATCTACATTATGCTGGATACGTTGTACTATCTGAAAAAAGGCGGACGTATCACACCGGCAGCAGCCGCGATCGGAACGCTTCTGAAGATCCGTCCGGTGCTTCAGATCCAGGGTGAGAAGCTGGATGCATATACAAAGGTTAAGACGGTAAAACAGGGCAAGACAGCCATGCTCAAGGCCGTTCATAAGGATATGGAGTCTCGCTTCGGGGATCCGGAAGGTAAGAATTGCCATCTGGCAATCGCTTATACGGCATCACCGGAAGAAGTGGAGCAGTTCAAGGCGGAGGTGATGGAAGAGTTTCCGAATCACACGCTGGAGATTGATCCGCTTTCGCTCAGCGTCTCTTGTCACATCGGCCCCGGCGCCCTCGCCCTAGCCGTTTCTAAATACGTTGATGAAGCAGAGTAGTCATTAGTGATAGTTGGATTTTATCGCACTTCGAGGCGTATTGAGCGTATACGCTCCTTCGCCGAGAAGAAGATAAAATCCAATAAAAATGAATAAGCATAAAAAAGGATCGAAACCATAATGTTCCGATCCTTTTGTTATTCACAATTGTTATTGATTTCATCGCACTTCGAAGCGTATTTAGCGCGAAGCGCTACTTCGCTGAGAAGAAGATGAAATCATAATTTTTGTTTAATTACTTACCTGATGATTCAAACGCTTCGCTACTATCGGTATCATCATCATCGAAGTCATCAAAATCGTCCTCGAAATCATCATAATCGAAATCAGCATCGAAGTCCGCGTACTTCGGATTCATATACCGATATACGCAATATGCGATCGCCGCTACAGCAACAACAGCACCGACGATGGCCAAAACTACGACAACCGGATGGCCTTTTTTCTCTTCTTCCTTTCTGCGGATCTTGCGAACCAGTTCGTTAGCCTTTACAGCAGCCACCAAATCTTCGAATTTTTCACTCATGATTGTCCTCCATTCTCAAACGATGTAATATCGTTTTCTCACGTTCAGTTTTGATAAAACTATCTTAACACATTTTTTTTCCGATTTCTACCCCTTTTTTTATTTTTTTAATGAATATGAGAGTTTATTCATCGATTTTTTCAAGTTTGGCAAAAGAAGCCTTGAGTTTTCGGGGACCGAAATCCTCAAAATCCACGGTTACTTCGTAGTCGCCGCCGATATCTACCATGGATGTGACCTTGCCTTCTCCGAACTTCATATGTTCGACCGTGTCGCCAACCTGATAGGAAACATCGGAAGCAGACGGAGCTACAGCTGAAGAGAAGCCCTTGCTGATGTATGGATTCCCGGCAAACAGGTGATTGCCGCGTTTCTTGCCGGATCCCGTAGAAGGGATGGGCTGCCATGACGAGCCTTTGCTGTAGGAAGAGGATGAGGAACCAAAGGAATTCTGTTTTTTCGGCGCGGAACCAACCACCTGCCTGATCAGATAGCGTGGTATCTCATTGATAAAGCGTGAAGGGCGATTGAACTCGGTCTGTCCGTTTCTCATACGTTGATTGGCACCGGTGAGCATCAGTACATTTTTCGCGCGTGTGATACCGACATAACACAGACGGCGTTCTTCCTCCAGTTCTTCATCGTCGTCATTGAAAAATGCTCCGCCGCCCGGGAAGATGCCTTCCTCCATGCCAACCATGTAGACATAAGGGAATTCGAGGCCTTTGGCACCGTGAAGTGTCATCAGTTTAACCTGGTCGGCGTCCATGTCCACCGTGTCGATATCGGAAACCAGCGCGATATCTTCAAGTAAGCCATCCAAAGTCGGAGACTCGTTTTCCTCCTGGTATTGTACTATCTTATTGATCAGAGATTCGATATTTTCGATCCTTGCCTCGGCCTCCGGTGATTCTTCGGCCTCCAGATCCCTTACATAGCCGGTATCGTCAATGATGGCACGGATCAGATCCTCCAATGTAAAGCGCTCCACGGCAGCGCCGTTCTCGGTTTCTCTGATACGTCGGCGATAGCCCTCGATCAGATCAACAAATTCGTTGATCCCGGCTGCACTTCGCCCGGTTCCCGGAATCTCGTCGGAACGGACCAGAGCGTCATAGAAGGACAGGTCCTGTTCGGCAGCGTAGGTGGCGATACGGTTGATCGATGTGGCACCGACACCTCGCTTGGGCACATTGATGATACGCATCACGGATACGTCATCGCGACCGTTGGCCACGACTTTCAGGTAGCATAGCAGATCTTTGATCTCTTTACGCGCGTAGAAGTTGATGGCCCCTATGATACGATAAGGGATTCCCTCATAAACGAGTTTCTCCTCAAAGGCACGTGATTGCGCGTTGGTACGATACAAGATGGCAAAATCCGAATATGAGGCACCAAGATCACGAATTTTTTTTCGAATATCGCCGGCAACACCGGCAGCCTCTTCATAATCCGTATTATACCGGGCGTAAAGAACCGGATCGCCTTCACCGGCTTCGGTCCAAAGCGTCTTATCCTTACGACCTATGTTATTTTTGATCACATCCGAAGCGGCTTTCAGGATATTTTTCGTGGAACGATAGTTCTGCTCGAGGCGGATCGTGATCGTATCGGGAAAGGTGTCCTCAAAATTCAGGATGTTGTAGATATTGGCACCGCGGAACTTGTAGATTGACTGATCATCATCACCGACGACACAAAGATTGCGGTACTTTGACGCCAGGAGAGAGAGCAGTACAAACTGCGCCGTGTTCGTATCCTGGTACTCGTCAACCATCAGATAGCGGAAGCGCTCCTGATAGTAATCCAGCACATCCTTTTCCTCACGAAACAGCCGGACTGTCAACATGATAAGATCATCGAAATCCAGAGCGTTATTGCCACGCAGACGCTTTTGGTACTCGAAGTAGATATCGATATACTTCTTCATGTTGTAGTCGCTTTCGTTCTCGTCCGCAAAGTCGTCCGGCGTCTGCAGCTCATCCTTGGCATGCGAGATGGTATTTAAAAATGTCCGCTCCTTGTTTTTCTTCGGATCCAGGTTCATATCCCTGATGATACCGCGCATCAGCGCTTTCTGATCGTCGGCGTCATAGATCGAGAAGTTTCGGTCATACCCCAGGCGGTCAATAAAACGACGAAGAATACGCACACAGGTGGAGTGGAAGGTGGAAACCCAGATGTTTTCGGCACCGTGGGAGATAAGAGTATCCACTCGTTCCCGCATCTCGCCGGCCGCCTTGTTGGTAAAGGTCAGCGCCAGGATCTGATACGGAGATACTCCGCATTCTTCAATCAGGTAGGCGATCCGATGCGTGATCACGCGGGTTTTGCCGGAGCCGGCACCCGCCAAAAGCAGAAGAGGACCGTCTCTGTGGAGTACGGCCTCTCGTTGCTTATCATTAAGTCCATCCAGTAAAGCGCTCATAATACAATAATCCTCTCTTATATATAAAAATATTACGAAGTATCAATATAATAACAAATATTGCACAATATTACGATTGTTCTTGGAGGATAACAGTTGATCAATCCAAATCCGACAGCGTTTCGTCAATCAGCCGCTCAACCATCTGTTTTTTCAGGTACGCATCGAAGGAAAGCAGGCAGATGAAGGCGAATCGGGACAGATAATCCTTTTCATCTTCATCGGTAACGTTCGAGAACACTTCCTGAGAAGACTGAAAACGACGAAGGACATCCTTTGTCAGCTTGTCGGTCATTTTCTTCTCCATTGTGAAGATCTGAGCGTAAATCTCGTCTATGCCGATGGATTTATTCTTGTCATCGTAGAATTTTTCCTTAAGCGGATGAAAGATCTTTTGGATATCATCGATGCTCAGTACATTTTTGAAATAATACAAAAGGATCATCAGACACATGTGATCCTTGGTGTACTTTTTCTTGTTCGGCGGAGGCAGTACATCGTTCTTCGTGTAATTGTTGATCATGGTCTTGGTTAGTACTTTCTCTTCATCGGATCGACGGCACGCGCCGAGGTGAAGATCCATGAAAGTTGTGACCTGATCCATATACAGTTCGATATCCGGAATTATCTCGGGATCGATGTAGTCAATTTCCTTCATTTTGTTGATCAGAGCCATCAAACTCTGCTCAGTATCAGATTTGTTTGGGCTTTTTGAACTCATACTTGCCTCCTATGGTTCGGTTTTTCCTAATTTTATCATATTTCCACTTGAAAGTCTATCAGTTTTTAGGTAAAATAATGGTGTATGTCTGTGCTTCGATTGCTTTCATGCCATGGAGGAGTTTTATGCGATTTTCGCTCAAAAAGAAGACCATACTGCTGATCACGCTTTTTGCCGTTATCGTCGGAGCGGCAGGGCTTGTTCTTTGTACCCTCATGGTCAATGATATCGTCGAGACCAACTATAAGTCTAAGGTTCGTCATCTGGCCACTTCGGTTTCCCATCAGATAAATGGAGATAAAGCGGCCAAAATCCAGAAAAAAATCAGTAAGATATATAATGGTATGAAGCCTGAGGAACGTGTCGGAAGTGAAAACTGGGGGACGAAGGAATTCAATGACTATCTCGCGAAGTTTGAATCGGTCACGAAAATGAAGGAGTTTAACGAGATTCGTGACCTGATGACGATCATTCAGGATGATAACGAGGTGTGTTCCGTATATCTGTTGTATTTGGATGTGGAGTCCGAAAGCGGTGTCTATATGGTTGACGCGGCCCATGAAGACCCATGTTCCCCGGGATGCTTTGATCCGATCTATGATGTGAACAAAGATGCTTTGACCAATCCGGAAAGAGGATTCCCGCCTTTTATTACCGATACGGAAACGTATGGGTGGCTGATAACCTGTTCCGTTCCGATGTACGACTCGAAGGATAGACTCGTTTGTTATGCTTCCGTAGATGCCTCGATGAAGGAAATCCGAGACAAGCAGAAGATGTTTTTCCTGGTGACGCTGGCCGTTTTCACCATTCTCGCGCTACTCATCGTGTTTGCGGGTTATCAGGTGATCAACCGTACGATTGTCATGCCGATTCGTGAACTCTCCGATGCGGCGAAAAGGTATTGCCTGGATGATAAGAAATCCGCCAAGATCGGGTTCTCACACATTGTTGTTACTTCTCATGACGAGATCCGGGAACTCTCGGATTCCATGAAACAGATGGAGTACGATCTGAATGAGTACATCAAGAACCTGCTTCGTACGAGAGAACAGCTGGTCGTCACAAGAGAGCGGGCGGAACTGATGAGTGACATGGCCAACAAGGACGCTCTGACCGGCCTTCGCAATAAGCGTGCATATGAAGTTGATATCGTTCGGTTGGAGCATGAGATTCAGGATGGTGTTGCAAGATTCGGGATTGCCATGGTTGATCTGAATTATTTGAAGACTTTGAATGATTCTTATGGACATGACAAGGGGGATGTGGCAATACAGCAGACGGCACGCTTGATCTGTTATTCCTTTAAGCACAGTCCGGTATATCGCTTTGGCGGTGATGAATTCGTCATAATCCTTGAGCATACCGATTATCGAAATGTCAACGAACTGGTTCGCGGTTTTTCTGAGACGGTTCGAAAGAATCTTGAAAACTCGAATCAGAATCCTTGGGAGCGTATTTCGGCTGCTATCGGATTTGCGATATATGATAAGACAAGAGACAAACATGTGGATGACGTATTTCAACGTGCGGATGAAGCGATGTATAAAAATAAAAAACGCATGAAGGAAAGTGGACAGGCATCGATGCCTTGATTAGGAGAAGGATACGATGAGTCGTAAGAAAAAGCAGATACCCGATGGTGGAAAGACACCGTTTTGCCCACATTTTGATCTGTGCGGCGGGTGTACCTACCAGCGGTTTGATTATGAAGGACAGGTTCTTGAAAAACTGGGGATGGTTCAGGAACTGATGGAGGAGGCCTGCCCCGGATTTCCTCTTACCAAAGCACTTGGCAGTCCCAAGCAGACCGGGTATCGCAATAAGATGGAGTTTTCCTTTGGTGATGATGTGAAGGATGGACCTCTTACCCTGGGACTTCATCAGAGGGGAAGTTTATATAACATTGTTCCGATCACGGATTGTCAGATCGTCGATAGTGACTATCGGGCGATCGTATGGGTTACGATGCAGTTTTTCCGCGAAAAGGGAATTACCTATGTTCATAAAAGGACGCATGAGGGATTCCTTCGTCATCTGCTGGTTAGGAAATCAGCGTCTACAGGGGAGATATTGGTGGCGCTTGTGACGTCCTCGGAGCCGACCGATGATCCGGATGTGATCAATGAGTATACGGAAAGATTGCTCTTGCTCGATCTGTACGGGAAAATAACCGGTATCCTTCATATCGTGAATGACAGTCTCGCCGATGTGGTTCAGGCGGATCGTATGGAGATTCTATACGGGAAAGAGGATATCGAGGAGGTATTGCTGGGACTACGGTTTAAGATTACGCCGTTTTCCTTTTTTCAGACCAATTCAACCGGGGCTGAAGTGCTGTATTCCGTTGTTCGCGATTATATTGGTGATACGACGGGTAAGACGGTGTTTGATCTTTACAGCGGCACCGGAACCATCGCGCAGATCCTTGCTCCGGTATCTGAGAAAGTGATTGGTGTGGAGATCGTAGAGGAGGCCGTGGAGGCCGCACGAGAGAACGCTTCATTAAACGGACTTGTAAACTGTGAATTTATCGCCGGTGACGTGCTGGAAGTATTGGATTCGCTAAAGGAAGCTCCTGACGTGATGGTGCTTGATCCGCCGCGGGAGGGGATCCATCCCAAGGCGCTTCCGAAACTTCTGTCTTACGGGGTAGAGCGTTTTGTTTATGTTTCCTGTAAGCCACAGTCCTTAGCCAGAGATATCGTTCCGATCACGGAGGCAGGATATAAGGCGGAGCGGGCCGTATGTGTGGATATGTTTCCCTGGACAAAACATATGGAAACGGTTGTTTTGTTTAACAGGGGTTGAAGATATGGAATCATAACGAAGGAGAGATTCGATGGATAGGAAAATGTCTTCCAACAAAATATTTCAGGCATCGCATCTGTTGCTCCTGATCGGCAATACCGTGATGTCTTCCATGCTGATTTTTGAAACGATTCGTGTTGGCTGGGAAAAATGGGCCGCTGTTATGATCGCTTTTGGAATCGTCATCAGCTGGGGGCTTCATATCCGTCAGGTATCTACGCCTTCCGTGCGCATGTGGATCTATGGAATCATCATTGTCATTACGTTTTTCTTTTACGGAGTTCATCAAACCAGCCGTTTTGATATGATTGCTATTATGTCTGCCGTGATCATATTATTTACGATGGCAGGAATCTCAGGTCTGGTTACCATGGCACAGATTACCTATTATGTGACCATGGCGTACAACTTATTTGAATACTTCTGGAACGGAGGAAAGGTTGACGGACTGCTTATCAGCCGTATTGTTTTGCATACGGTTGTGCTTACGTTGATCGCGTGGTTCGGTCGGACGATCATAAAAAAATGGAATCAGGTTCTGGACGATATCGGTAAGGAGAACCAGGAACTTACTGAAACCACTTCTCGTCTTGATGATTTCCTCGTCAATGCTTCTCATGAAATCCGTACACCGGTCAATGCGGTTGTGGGTTTGTCAGCCGTTTGTTTAAATCGGGGGATCAATGAGGAAAACCGTGATGATCTGAACGCAATCCGTACCGCGGGGCATCGTGTCGCGGATCAGATGAGTGACATTCTTGATTATACAGAGATTGATCGAAACATGCTTGTGATCAATGATGAAAACTATATGATTTCATCCTTGCTCGCAGATGTAGTTGCAAAACTTCGTCCGTATATTGTATCGAGTGTTGAACTTATTCTTGATGTAGATCCGGCACTTCCTGCCATGATGAATTCAGATGCCGGGAAGTTAAAAAAGATTCTGTGGCATCTGATCGTCAATGGATTGAAGTACACCAATGAGGGTGGTGTGTATGTTCGCATTGGTTGTCAGGAAGAAGACTACGGGGTTAACCTTTGTATCGATGTGAGCGATACCGGAATCGGGATGACGCCGGATGAGATCGAGCAGGTGTTTGATCAGTTCTATCAGGTGGATTCCGGTCGGAGCCGTGTGCAGGGAGGACTTGGGCTCGGCTTGCATATTGTCAGTGGATTTGTTACCGCAATGGGCGGATTTTTAACGATAAACAGTAAACCGGGCATCGGGACGAATATCCATGTTTGTATCCCGCATAAAGTGATTGATTCCTCTAGTTGTGTGTATGTTTCGGAACGTGAAACAGTCAGCCTGGGTGCGTTTTTCATGTTTAACAAATATCCGATCCCTGCAGTCAGAGAGTATTACAATTCTATGATCACCAATATCGTTAAGGGGATGGGCGTTAAGATCCACGGTGTGGATTCGATGGTAAACCTGAAAAAACTGATGGAATCGGATGTATATATCTCACACTTTTTTGTTGGTATGAAAGAGTATGAAACGGACCCGGATTACATAGAGTCTATCGCAGCGAAGATTCCGGTTTATCTTACCGCGGATACGGGATATCCGTTGCCGTCGGGCTCCAAAATTCGATTCTTTGAAAAACCTTTGTACTGTTTCCCTGTTATCAGTGCGATCAATGCGAGCAGAAACAATGATGTTTATCTCGGCAAGATGAAACTTCACAATGTTAAAGCACTTGTCGTGGATGATGAACCGATGAACCTGATCGTAGCTAACAGTATTTTTACCGGATACGGAATGACCATAGAGACAGCAGGATCCGGTCCTGAGGCGATCGATCTGTGCCTGAAGAACAAGTACGATATCGTATTTATGGATCATATGATGCCGGGCATGGATGGCGTGGAAACAATGAAGAGGATTCGATCCAATCATGGCGGCAAGGTTGATATGGCGATTGTTGCATTGACAGCCAATACGGTCAGTACGGCAAGAGAGATGTTCTTACGTGAGGGGTTTGACGGGTTTATAGGTAAACCGATTGAGACAACTGAGTTGGAACGAACATTAAAGAGTGTTCTTTCGGAAGATCGTTTCACATACGAGCAGGAAGAGATCGGATCGCCCTTGAGTTCAGGAGAGGCAGGCATATCGAAATCCTCGGACCAAACAGATGCGCGAAAAACGGGTTCGGAGACAGAAAATGAGATCGCATCTGATCCTGTATCGATACAGTTGGTTGATTCTAAGCAAGATAAAAATGTGCCGGATGGAGAAACAGGCCCGGATTCGCTCGAATCTTTGCGCGTCTATGGGCTGGATGCCGAGGTCGGACTTCAGTATTGTCAGAGTGACGAGACGTTATATAAAGCGATCCTGACTGATTTTGCAGACGGTGCACCGGAA
>JAEEGM010000061.1 GCA_016280325.1 Eubacterium sp.
ATCGTCTGCCTTCTTGTCATCCTGCGCAGCGATCGCACTCTTCTCCTGCGTTACCCGGGACTGCTTTTCTTTCTCAAGACCCTTCTTACTGATCTCAAGCTCGATCCCTTCCTCCGGCTTCGTAGTGATCGCCGTGTTCTCCTTGCGCATCTGCTCTGCTGCGGACTTACCGGCCTCTTCACGCTTAACATCAGATTCAACGCGAGACTCAACCTTGTTCTCAAGCGCTGCCCGATTCTCAGTTTTAACTGTGTTTTGCGTCCTTGCGGTCTGCGCTGCAGACTGTGCGGCGTTCGTATTCACTTGGAATGAATTTGCATTATTTCCTATCATAGCAAACACCCCGCTTTCCAACAGGCTTCCTTGTCCTGTTTGATATACCGAGTACCCTCACGGGCATACTCATGCACATACTTATACCTAATACTAGTATAGTCTATACCCGCCGAAATGTCAAGTAAAATCGGCTTTTTTAAGCAAAAAAATGCAGGCAGCCCGACATCGGACCACGCCCACACACAAAGAGTACATGCGGGCAGCCCCGGCCACCCGCATGCACCAATCGAAATCGACTATTACCAGCCAAGCTCCATGAGCCAGTTGTTTAGTGCGCGCTCACGCTCCTTCTCACTCGCAGAGGTATCAACACGGTGCTCACCGCAGATCCCACCGTCCACGAGATAGAGGACTCTCGTACAGCGTGATGCCACCTTGGCATCATGTGTAACCATCATGATCGTCGACCCTTCCTGATTCAGTCTGACAAGCTCATCCATAACCTCGTTAGAGGAGGTGCGGTTCAGTGCACCGGTCGGCTCATCGGCGAAAAGAAGCTTCGGCTTGTTGATCATCGCTCGGCAGATGCAGGCACGCTGCAACTGTCCGCCGGACACTTCGTTGATATCATTGTCAGCAGTCTCGATGATATTCAGCTTGCGCATCAGCTCTTCCCCGTAAGCGAATTTTTCTTTTTTACCAGAGTTGTTTTTCTTGCTTTGTACGGACGGAAGAACCACGTTATCAAGGATGGTAAGATTCTTCATCATGAACATCTGCTGGAAGATAAATCCCATCTCATCCAGTCTTAATTTCGCCATCTCTTTATCCTTTAATTTCGTGATGTCTTTTCCTTCGAATTCAACCGATCCGCCACTCGCTCTGTCCATCCCGGACACCGCATACAAAAGCGTCGACTTGCCGGAACCGGACGGGCCCATAACGGCGATCATCTCGCCCTCTTCGATCTCGAAGCTGACATTTTTCAATACATGATTCTGACGCTTATTAATAACATAAGTTTTGCTCACATCTTTCGCTTTTAATAATGTTCCCATAATCTTATCCTCCTATCAAATCACACTAATAGTTTCCTGTTATCTGATTGATATATCTTACTGCCGGAGGCTTCTTCCTGCCTCATACGCAACACATATATTACTCAATATTAGCAGTGTCTCTTGCGGTTATTTTTCTGGTATGTAATGCCGTTACCAGTGCTACTACAACTGTTACAACAAGCACCGCTCCCGGATACATGATAAAGGTTTTTACGACATCGATCTTATATGTCACATCACTCTTGCCTGTCATAGCAAAGATCGGATTTCCGAAAAGCGTCGTGGCCGGGATCGACAGCGCCGCCGACAGCACCGCCACAATAACTCCGACGATAACGAATCGCCAGGTGTGCCACTTGATCACCGATCCGTTTGAGAACCCGATCGCCTTCAGCGTCGCGATCTGTGTCACCTCGCCTGCGATGAGCGTGCGCTCCGTCAGGATCGTAACCAGCAGGATCACCACCATCGTGATCGCTAAGAGGAGATAAGACAACGCCTCCATCGTCGGAGCGACCTTCATACAGACAACGCAGTACTCCTCGGCATTCATGACCTCTTTGGTATCGAAAAGATCCTCCACTTGAGTCTTTCTTTCTTCGATGGTCTTCGCGTCCGGATGGTCGTCAAACTTGATCTGCAATCCCATCGCGGAGGAGTAATGAAGGATGTCCACCGGCGCGTCTTTATGCAACCGTATCAGGCTTCCCATGTTGTTCATGGTTTCATATTTTTCCGTAACCATACAATCCATATCTTTATCCGTAAAGTGGATCGTTATCTTGTCCCCGATGTCGATGCCGAAGAATTCTGCCACCGCCGGTGTGATCGAAATCTCATCCTCACTCTTCGGCGCCGTTCCTTCGGTGCGCGTATACTCATCCATCTCGGTTCCCAGTCCGCACTGGAAGGTATAACTGTAATCCACTCCCTTGATGGTTACCGGATATTTATACTGAAGTTCCACACACATTTTTCCGGGGATACCGGCATCGGAAAGCTTCTTCTCGAACTCTTTCAATTTATCGTCGATGCTCTCGATCGAACCACCGCTGACGAGATTCATCGTCTCATCCACATCCATGATGTAGAGGTCACTCAAGGTTCCGAAGCTGTCCGCGAAGGCATCACTTCGCATGGTCGATGCGATATTGACCATCACCAGCACCAGGACCGTACATAGTAAAAATGTCAGCGTGATCGTGAAAAATCTCTTCGGCGCACTGAGCACATCATTCAGTGCCAGATACCCGCCGGGCTTCAAGTGTGTCTTTTTCAGATGGTATTTATTTTTCTTTTTATAACGTTCGCCACTCTGCCCGGAACGGATTGCGTCGATCGGTGTGTATTTATTCACACGTCTTGTGAAGAGGAAACCGAACAGTACGCAAACCAGCACGATCCCGACGGAACCAATGATGTTCCAGATCAGTCCGTCCGTGCCCTCAAGCATGATCGATTTCGCGCTTTCTTTCAGTAAGAAATCGCCGAACGGGATGCTCGCACCGAATCCGATTCCTGCTCCGACCAGCGCCATCACCAGATACTTGACGATGTAGAGTGAACGGATGCGGATATTTTTAATTCCGATTGCTTTCATCACGCCGATCTCACGGAACTCTTCTTCGATCGAGAAGCGGATCGAGAAGCGCAGGATGACGAGCGATACGATGATCAGGCACGCGCTCATGATCAGCATGACGAGCGCCAGGATCATGTCCATCAGATAGGTGGTTTTGATGAGGTTCCGATCGCCGTCGAAGGCTACGTGCTGCACGTTGGTCAGTGCCGACTTGATCTGCTTGATGTCGTCCGTGTCGATGTAGCAGGCCTGGCCACGGTAGGAATCGCGGATGATTGGCTTTTCCAGAAGCTTGCTGTAATCTTTCTCGCTGATCATATAGCGACGGTTGCCGACGATCGCGCCTCCAAGGAAGGCGTCCTTGCAGATACCGATGAGCTTTATCGGGAACTTCACGCCGTTGTGATCAACCTGTATCGTGTCGCCGATCTTGTGGCCGGATTCTGTGAGGAATCCGTTGGATACGTACGCCTCGCCCTCGGCCGGCTCGGTGATGAGGTTATTGTTCTCGTCATAAAAATGAAGGCTTGCCCGCTTGACCGACACGAGGAGGCTCGCTCCGGATGTGGAGGAATACTCGATATCCGAGCCGTCCTCATTTTTAAAGTTTTTCTGGGACGCGTAGACGGTCTCCTCAATGCGGTAGCCCTTGACCGCGGGCTCCGTCTTCAGCATGTCGTCCAGCGCACCCATCGCGTGATCGCCCATCGTAAGAATGTTGTAATCCCCGATGCCGGCCTCGTCCAGATAGTGATCCAGGCCGTTGGTGACGGCGATGAGGTTGTTCAGCCCGCTTGCCAAAAACATGGAAGCAATGATGATGAACAAAAACAGGATTGTGTTCATCGTCTTTTTTCTTTTGAAGTCTCGTTTTAGGATTCTGAGAAGCATAAAAATACTCTCCTTTCAAGGTTGGTTGGTTAACCTTACAAGGAGAGTATATAATATAAATTCTTAAGTATTCTTTAAATTTGGTTTTGGGGGTGAAGTTGGAGAGTTAGCCAAGGGGCACAATGTCTGCATACAGATCTAAATCTCCGGTTGCAACCAGGTAGTCATTACTCCCGTCAGGAGCATCCTCTTTCACTAATATCCCAAGGTTATTTACTTTAAACCGCCTTGGTCCCTGCGCCCCCTCGGAACGAATAACCCATCTTACTGTTTCCGAAGGAATCTCATCACCATTAAAGAGTAATGGTAAAACCCCGGAGGGTTGCGTTACATTATCTCCTGACCGAACGCCAGTCAAGTCTATAGGCGTAAAGGTGCCATTTGACCAAGTTACATGTTTAGTACTGTCATCAGGATCCAGCTCTAAGTTCTCGATATGGAATGTTACCTTCACATACGTCACCGGTGCCGGCACATTCCAGCAGGCATAATACGTCAGATCTCTTCCAACCGGGTCTGTCGGTTTGATCGTAACGATACCGCCATCCGGTCTGTCAGACCATCCGCGGAAAGTCCACGAACTGGTATAGTTCATATCGGACGCAGTAGGCGGGTTACCGATGGGATCACCGTAATTGTACTCCACGACCTTCTCACTCTTTTCGGTCGTTCCGGCATCCATCTCCTTAAAGGTTGCGCCCTCTCCCTTATAAGTTACCTTCAGCTTCTCAACCTTTACCTCGGCGCAGTTTGTATAGATGATCTTCTCCGCGTACGGTTGCTGCGGATACGGCTTGTCCGTTTTGAAATGAATCTTACAATAATAATATATAGGACCGTCCTTCGGCGGCAATGCACGGAATCTCGAAACGTTTACATCGCCATCTTTTTCCGTTACTTCCCAAGCGTCCGTCGGTAATGTGGCTTCCTTTATTTCTTCAACTTTTGTTTTCGTTCCGTACCAGGTATAATCAACGGTTCCGTAATTCTCGGCATCTTCAGGAAGAACATCCACTTCCGCATCCCATGCCAATTGGTCATCAAAAGTGAGCGTCCCATCCGTTTTTACCGCATCTTCTTTTGTAACCGATTTCCCATCTACGGTTACCTGC
>JAEEGM010000062.1 GCA_016280325.1 Eubacterium sp.
ATCCTCAGACATCGCAACCAAAAAATCGATATCCTTATCCGACAGGGTGGCTAGTGTTGTCCTGCAGATATCGTTTTTATAATCTTCTTTTGCGCGAACTATCGCCTGAGCGATCTTCTCATCAGAAACCGTGCCCTTTTGGTCCGTTAGAATCGTCACATAGTGCCCGATCAACTGCATCAGATACGGTGACCCGGCAGTCTCAACAGCCAAAGTATGGACAGCATCGCTTTTCAAAGAAATACCGATATCCTCAAACGCACTTACAAAATATGCCTCTATATCCCCTATTTTCAGCGGTTCCAACTCCACCTTGGTAGCTCTGTTCAAAAACGTCAGGACATGGTCGTTTAATACGGATGAGACCGTTTCAGGAAGCCCGGCTAAAACGAGAAAAACATCCCTGCCGGCTCCAACCATCTCCTGATATGCGACGATTAGTTTCTTTAACTCCTCGTTATTGGCCTGCGTCTCATCTATGAGGATAAGAATAGGATGCCCTTTTTCATTAACCTTCTTACAGAGATCCGAGAGAGCCTGAGCGAAACTTACAGCCGGTTTCGATCCGTCCTGAAGTTGTATCCCCGCGCCGAATCCCAATACATTTACGCTTCCGCCGGACACCCTCTTCTTGCTTTTTCCGATCACAGCATCCGAAGCGATAACGAGTTTCTCAAGGATCCTGTCATTCATGTCCTTTGAGACAATCGTAGGGGACGCGGTAATGATCGAAGCCTTTCCTGCCATCTCCGCCAGTTCCAAAAGAAGCACCGTTTTCCCGGCTCCTCTCGGTCCGAGGATAAGTATAGCCCTATCCCTGCTTCCCGGTACGCTCGAAAAACTGTTCTTAAAGATTCCAAGCACATCCTCGCGACCCACGAGATTGCGTGGTCTGTTTCCGAAAGAGGGAACAAATATCGTATCCTGCATACTCATCACGCTCCTTATTTCTTTTTATTCATTCTTATCTATTTTATTTCTTTTATTCTATTTTATTCGTTTTATTCATTTCTGTCAAGTGGTTTTGAAGTAAGGATTATGATATTTCATTTATTAACCATAAAATCAGCCCCGGCGAGAGCCGGGGCTGTCCTTCTGTGTTCATTATTCAGAGGCTTATTCGATGTTGCCTTCCTTTTTCTCACGGGTGTATTTGCCGATCATGCTGACTGCCGCGATAGCGATACCGCAGGGTACGTAAACAATCCAGCAAATATTCCATCCGTCAAAGAGCATACCCCATACGAGGAAAACTGCCGTTGACACCATAGCGATCAAACATGTGATAATACTAACCAATTTCTTATCCATAAGCCACGCCCTCCATTTCATATTGTTCTCACCGGGTATCTGTCTCTCATTATACAGATACAAAAACAAAATGCAATAGATTTTGACCGAACGGTCGATTATCATGTCTGAGCGGTCTCAAATTAGCAAAAGTCAAGGTACCGAACCTACTCACGCTTTGTATTTCCCGGGATACGTTTTTTGCCGGGGGCGATTGCTCGCTGAGGACAAACCAAAACACAAAGGTGACATCCGACACATTTTTTTCCGTCCAGGACCGGCTTTCTGTCCTCGTCCATCCGGATCGCCTGATGTCCGCCGTCTGAACAGGATAATGCGCATCGACCGCAGCCGATGCATCGTTCCGATAAAAACTGCGGAAACAGTATGGTGTCGCGCTCGAGAGAATCGGTTGTTTCACTTAAGGCATCTAAGCCAAGCCCGATTGCTTCTTTCACATTTTTAAATCCTTTTTCGGTCAGATAAAGACTTAAGCCTGCTTTCAGATCATCGATAATCCGATAACCGTACTGCATAACTGCCGTTGTGACCTGGACGGATCCGGCACCCAAAAGTATAAACTCAAGCGCGTCTCGCCAGGTTTCAATCCCACCCATAGCGGAAAGGTGCGCCCCCTTCAGATCAGGGTTCTTGCCAAGTTCAGCGATAAAACGCAATGCAATCGGCTTTACGGCATTACCGCTGTAGCCACCTATAGCACTATGCCCATGCACGGCAGGGGCCGCCACATAGGTGTGCATATCTACACCGGTGATGGATTTGATCGTGTTTATGGCGGCGATCCCATCCGCGCCGGCCCGCTTAGCCGCCTCTGCCGCCGGACTCATAGCGGCAACATTCGGCGTAAGCTTCGCAAGTACGGGAATATGACACCGTCTTTTCGCGGCCGCTGTAAACCGCTCTACCAGCTCCGGAACCTGACCGATATCACTACCCAATCCTTCTTCTTGCATATTGGGGCAGGAGAAATTCAATTCCACGGCGTCCGCGCCGTTTTTCTCACATAGTTCAGCCAGTTCACACCACTCCTCTTCGTTCTGTCCCATGATAGATGCCAGAATGAATTTTTCCGGGTAATTCTCTTTCAGTTTTCGAAAAACAGCCATATTCTCGGCCACACTGTGATCCGATAGCTGTTCGATATTCTTAAAGCCGATAATACTTCCGTCGTTACCTGTAACCGCTGAAAAGCGTGGGGACGCTTCATGTATGTCCAGCGAGCAGACGGTCTTGAAGCAGGCTCCGGCCCACCCGGCTTCAAAGGCGCGCGCACACATATCGTAGGTGCTTGAAACAACGGATGAAGACAGCAAAAACGGGTTCTCAAGCGGAATCCCACAGAGATCACATTTCAGAATGTTATCATCTGTCGGCAATGCTGTTTCGCACTCCGGTTTAACCTGATAATGCAGACGATTGATCAGATCCCGAATCGGAACCTCTCCCGGTCTTACACATTGTTGCTCACAAGGCGCAGCACATTTCAGACAGAGGTTTTCATCCGGAAGTCGCATCGCTGCTGTCTGCTCATTTTTAAACCAGATACTCCGTAATAGTGAAGATGGATTCAACGCCTCGCAAGCATGATCACAAGGAGCATCCTGACACAAAGCACAGTGTATCATATCGGATCTGACAATACTTGATTCGGATCTAATCATATTTCCCCCTTTTCTGCTCAATCATGAACAAATCTCACATCTCTTCATAAAAACAATCTTTTATGTATTCTTCAAAGGTACAGTTACCAAGAGTCTGGAATGAAAAAAATATCCACTATATTATTATAGTGTGATTTACACTTCCTGTCAAAGGAATAATAAAACCGGAAAACGCCTCCCCGGTTTGTGGGGAAGCGTTCCCATTTATTCGGATTATTCTCAACTATCCTGTCCTCAGCATCCGAAGTCATACTCGGTGTGGCTTGAGCAGTTGGTATTATCAACTACTTTCTTGTCATCTACCTTGATCTCGATCCAAGCGGTTCTGCAAGCGCCACCCCACTCGATATTGATCTTGGATGCCGCACCCTTGTCTGCTGTGTAGAACACTCCGCTGTACGGCCAGTCTGTGCCGCGATAGATGTCAAAG
>JAEEGM010000063.1 GCA_016280325.1 Eubacterium sp.
GAGGTATCCGAACGGTTTCCACGCCGTAAAGGACTTCAATCTGGAGATCGAAGACAAGGAGTTCATCATCTTCGTCGGACCTTCCGGATGCGGTAAGTCTACGACGCTTCGTATGATCGCCGGACTTGAGGAGATCTCAAAAGGTGAGCTTTACATTGACGGAAAGCTTGAGAATGACGTAGAGCCGTAGGATCGTGATATCGCCATGGTATTCCAGAACTACGCTCTGTATCCGCATATGTCCGTATATGACAATATGGCATTCGGATTGAAGCTGCGCAAGACACCGAAGGATCAGATCGACCGTCTCGTACATGAGGCTGCGAAGATCCTCGACATCGAGCACCTGCTCGATCGTAAGCCGAAGGCTCTTTCCGGTGGTCAGAGACAGCGTGTGGCTATGGGTCGTGCGATCGTGCGTGATCCGAAGGTATTCCTTATGGACGAGCCGCTGTCCAACTTGGACGCAAAGCTTCGTGTACAGATGCGTATCGAGATCTCCAAGCTTCATCAGAGACTGGAGACAACGATCATCTACGTAACACATGACCAGACAGAGGCCCTGACACTGGGTACCCGCATCGTCGTTATGAAGGACGGTGTGATCCAGCAGGTTGACACGCCGCTTGATCTGTATATGAAGCCGAACAACTTGTTTGTTGCCGGATTCATCGGATCTCCGCAGATGAACTTCATCGAGGCACGTGTAGTAACCTCCGGTTCCGACGTACTTCTGATGTTCGGTTCCAACTCCATCAAGCTTCCGGATACCAAGGGTAAGAAGCTGATCGAACTTGGTTATGAGGACAAAAATATTATCTTCGGTATTCGTCCGGAGGATATCAAGGATGATTCCGCGTTTATCGCTCAGTCACCGGATACCTGCCTTGACGCTACCGTAAAGGTTTACGAGATGCTCGGTGCGGAAGTATTCCTGTACTTCACAGTTGATACGTATGACATCACGGTTCGTGTTGATCCGCGTACGACAGCTCGTACAGGCGACACAGTCAAGATCGCTCTGGATGCAAGCAAGATCCATCTCTTCGATAAGGATACTGAGGAGACGATCAGCAACTGATTGAGAGATTCGCTTTAAATTCGGGATTTCTTCCTGTATATGTGAACAGCCCCCGGCAGCAAAGCTGCCGGGGGCTTTCGATTGTGTGCTATTCTACTGTGCTCCCCTGGCCCGTTGCGGGTGTGGGGTGTGGCGTGCCGAGCGCGTGGTGTAGTGCGCGCTGCTCTGTGTGCAGGCGTGGGTGTTGGCTGGGTGCTTGGTGTGCTTAGTGTATCACGCGGCCTGTAATGAGTATATCCTCTCCCAGCGGGATGATCTCTCGCTTTTCCAGGCGAATCGCGTCGCTCATATGCGCCACGCCCTCGCCGCCCACGGGCGAAAGTCCTTTCTCTCCACCGATCAACTTCGGTGAGATATAGGCATAGACGCGGTCGATGAGCTCCGGGTGTGCCAGGAGGGAGCCGTGAACCTTTGATCCACCCTCCACAAGAACGCTGTCGATCCCCTCTTCTCCCATTTTTTTGATGAGTGCTTCGATATCGACATGGCCGCTTGCGTCAGGGGGAAGTTGCCAGAGAATGACGCCGGCAGCTTCCAACTGCTCTGCCTTATGTTCAACTTCATGTTTCTCATTATGTTCATTGGTGCTTTCTACGTTAGTGTCATTCTGATTCTTCGATGATTCTGTTTGAGTCTGATCCACGCTTGAGTCTGCTTTTTGATCTGTGTTTTGTCCATCTTCTATCCCCGTCTCAAGAGTCGCGATGATCGTCGGGATCTCTCTTGCTGTCTGAACTATCTTTGTAGTAAGCGGGATCCGGAGGTGTGAATCGAGGATAATCCGGATAGGATCAAGTCTTGGTTCCACTATCGTATCTCGTACGGATGTTCCGAAAGATTGTTCGGATTTTGTTCGAATATCCGTTTGTGTCTCTGATGCTTTCTCGCCGCGGTAGTTCAGCATCGGGTCGTCCGCGAGAACCGTTCCGACGCCGACAAGGATGGCCTTGTAACGCTTCCTGAGAGAATGCACGTGTTCTCGGGCCTTTGCGCCGGTGATCTGCCGATCAGCCCCGTCTAAGACTTGCCGTCCCATCGCGATCTTACCGTCGAGTGTCATCGCGTATTTCATCGCCACATACGGCCGCTTCGTCGTTATATAGTGAAAGAACACTTCGTTCAAGACGTCGCACTCATCCTTTAGAACGTGCGTCTCGACCTCGATGCCGGCATTTTTCAGAAGCTCGATGCCGTGTCCGGCGACCAGCGGGTTCGGGTCATCGGAGCCGATGTAGACCTTGCTGATGCCGCGTTCGATGATGATATCCGTGCACGGCGGCGTCTTTCCGGTGTGGCAGCACGGCTCCAGCGTGACGTAAAGCTCCGCTCCTCTGACGTCCTCTGTGCAGGACAAAAGGGCGTTTCGCTCCGCGTGGAAGCCGCCGCATCGTTCGTGCCAGCCCTCGGCGATGATCCGGCCGTCCTTCACCACCACGCAGCCGACCATCGGGTTCGGATTCACGAGCCCTTCACCAAGTACGGCGAGCTCGATGGCCCGCCGCATATAGTTTTCATTTGGTTTGCTATTTGACATTCTTCACCTCATGCCGATCACTTGTTATCCGGCACCACTCACGATACCTATGGTACCGCAGGCAGTTCCCTGTATGTGTGTCGGCGCATCAGTACTTCATCCGTCGCAGGTATTTTTCCTTCGCAAAGGTATACTCCGGCGTCCGCAACGGGAAACTCACCTCATCCACGTAATACCACGGATCCGTCTCATGCGCCGGATTCTTCAACAGGTGGAACTGCTGCGCCGGCATAAATCCCTGCGCCAGCAAAAACGCCTTGCGCCCGTCCGCACTCTCGCACATATCGACCACCATCACGACGTGCCCCGGCGATCCCGCCTTCAGAAAAACATCCCCGATGCGGATATCCGCAAGCTTCACCTTCTTCGAGTCCTTCTTCAGCGCGTAAGTCCCCGCGTACGCGAACACATACCGCATAAACTTCTTGTACGTGTCCTCAGAGTCGTCATACGACGCACTCTTCGCCCAGTCAAACGTGTTACCGCTCTCGACGATCCGGTAGCCCTCGCGCCACGTCTGGTAGCTCGCGACAAAGTCATCCGTCAGCGAGAATTTGATCCTGGCAGTCTCCCCGGTCCACCGGAAATACTCCGCGTACACACGCATCACGGAGTCGGCGCATTGTTGCAGATCCTCCTTCTCAAGCGGAAGCTTAAATACGGCGATATGCGCGTTCTGGTTACTCTTCTTCTTTTTATTGTAGAGACGCACCGATCCGCCATCGTGTTTCATCTTATAATTACGTAAAAATGCCCCCAAACTGTTCTTCGCTTCCTTCGTTCTGGTGAACCCTTCCGGCGTGTCCACACGTGTCTCGAGCGTCTTTCCGCCGGCGTGGACAAGCGGACTTCCGGTCGCGCTGTCGATCGTGGTCGCTCCGCCGGATGCTGCGTTCTTATCGTCAGCGGGGGTTCCGGCTGTGCTCGGTGAGGCGGTGTTATGATTCGCAACACTACCGTCGGCCGCGCGCCCACTCACCGCAGACCCGCTCGCCACCGTCATGGGGTATTTTTCCTCAAAACGCGAGAAGGGCTGCAGCACTATGATCATCAGTGTCAGGACGACAACGCCCAGCACCGCTGCTATCTGGATGGCATTTTTCTCTGACATTTTTTACTTCAACTCCGATGTACAATGCGGGCATCTGGTTGCCTTGATCGAGATCTGGCTCTGGCAGAACGGACAGGTCTTCTCCGTCGGATCTGCCGGCTCGTCCTTCTTGCCACGGTTGCGCAGCGCATTGATGCCTTTGACGATCAGGAAGATCACAAACGCCATGATGACAAAGTTGATGATCGCCATGATAAACGCTCCGTAGCGGATCACAACGCTTCCGTCGAACAGCGAGAACGCGAGGTTACTGAAGTTGCCCTGCAGCACAAGTCCGAGGATCGGTGAGAGGATGTCCTCTACCAGCGAGTTGACGATTGCTTGGAAGGCAGCACCGATGATGACGCCGACTGCCAGATCCATCACACTTCCACGAAGCGCGAATTCCTTGAATTCTGCAAAAAATCCCTTCTTTTTCATATGAGTTTCCTTCCTTTCCGGGTATTTTTCTATACCCTCAAACACTACTATTTTATCAATTTTTATGAAAAATGTAAAGACGAAGTTGAAGAATGATTCATTTTGTGGTATACTGAACGTATCTTGTGAGGAGGTTTTTGAAAATGAATAATCAAAATGATGAGATTCGGATCAGCAATCCGGCGTTTCTGGCACCGCTGCGAATTCTGCTTATTTTTACGGTGGTCATCGCTGCCTACGACACGGGGCGTGCGATCCTGTCGTTCGTAGAGCTCGTGCGTCAGCCGAATATGGATGTGCTGCTCGTGCTTTTGTGGCTTCTGACCGCGCCGCTGACTTTCGCGGCTTCCGTGTGCTTCTTCTATGCGTACAAGAGACTGACTGAAGGCGCGAATGTGTCGATGCCGGTGACACTTGGCTTTGGCGCGATGGTGCTGTCGTCGGTGTCAAATCTGCTGTCGCAGGCGAGCATCCTGAACGGAAACGGGCTCAGCATCATGATTCTGTGCGGCATCGTCCTGGTCTGCTACATCATCTGCTTTTTGTATTATCAGCGGATCGGTGTGAAGGCGCTGACGGTTTTCGCCGCGATCATGGGTGTTCTCTGTGGCCTGTATTATCTGATCCAGGGTGCGAAGCTCGTGATCGATGAGCCGCAGCAGATCCTGGGATATCTGTTTACTTCGTATCTGACTTGTCTGCTGATCGCCGTCAGCGTGTTGATCTTCGTTCTGGCGATCGATGTCGGTCCGGTGATCGAGGAAGTGGATGAGTGATACGCCGCGAGGCAAAATGAATACAAAAAGAACCATGACATGTATATCATGGTTCTTTTTTAGATTCATGTTTTTCAGCGCTCTGTAGTCTCTGCACCACACTTTCAGTTTGTGCGGATTGGTCATCTGTCCGATTTCTACTTAATTGTTGTGTCGGACTACTCACCCGAGCTGCTTATCCAGTGAAACCATCTCAATTGCTGAGAGTGCCGCGTCGTAACCTTTGTTCCCCGCTTTGGTTCCGGCACGCTCGATGGCCTGCTCGATATTGTCCGTCGTCAGTACACCAAAAATGGTCGGTACGCCTGTCTCCATGCCGACCGTTGCCACGCCCTTGCTGACCTC
>JAEEGM010000064.1 GCA_016280325.1 Eubacterium sp.
CCATGCCAACAATCATCTATGGCCACTTCATTATCTTTGATGGCATAAATCTGGCATATATTGCTCTCATTCCCAGTGCTCTCGGAAATGTACCTGTGTAGTTGTTCTTTAGTCATAAAAAAATCCTCCTCTTAGGAAAAATTCGGACGTCCAAAGAAAAGGATAATCGAATTAAAAATCTTTTTCAAGAAAAATCTTAAAAAACAAAATGTCTCTATGATCTCTGCAATGGACATGCCGCCTGCTAGCAGGCACACGAGCGTCTCCTTTGCGATCTCGTACATCTCATGAGGAAAATCACAACATCCCTCCAGATAAGCCCTATACCGGCGTCGGAACATCAGCATCATCATCTTACTAAATCTGACAAAATCTGCGTACTTTCCACCCAGTCCTACAAGCTCTTCGTGTTCCTCCTATACTCCTCAAAAGACGCCTGTGCCTTGTCTTTCTCAGACAAAAGAACCTCCGTCCCCTTGATCTCATCTAACGGCCAATCGATCCCGATCTCAGGATCGTTCCACATAATCCCACCTTCATCGTCCGGATGATAGAAATCGGTCACCTTGTAGCAAAACTCTGCCGTATCCGAAAGCACCAGGAAGCCGTGCGCGAAGTTCTTCGGAATGAAAAACTGCTTCTTGTTCTCCGCGGACAGCCTGACACCGAACCACTTCCCGAAGGTCTTGCTTCCCTCGCGAAGGTCGACCGCCACATCGTATACCTCACCGCTCACCACGCGGACCAGCTTGTCCTGCGGATAGTTGATCTGGTAATGAAGACCTCGTAAAACGCCCTTCGTCGATGCGGACTGATTGTCCTGCACGAAGACGTGATCGAGCCCCGCCTCCTTGAAATCATTATAGTTGTAGGTCTCCATAAAGTAGCCTCTGGCGTCACCGAACACAGCAGGCTCGATGACATACAGTCCTTCTATGCCTCCGCAATCTTTCTCAACCTTAATTTTTCCCATAATCACTGTCGCTCCTTACCTATATCATTTGCTCATTCGTCTTCCATCTCACTCTCCGAAGTATCCGTCTCTTCCTTCGGCGCTTCCGTCTCCGCAGGCCCCGCCGTAGACATACCGGCTCCTTCGCGTACACCTGACATCTGCTTGATCTCCTCTTCAAAAGTCTCGCGGTCGCGCCCCATGGAGAACTTCCAGAATCGGATGTACAACCAGAGCAATCCCGGCAGCACGATCGTCGAGCCCAGACTCATCATGAAAAGCGCCGATGTCGATCCGGCTCCCGTGATCGCTGATATGAATGTAATCAGGTACATTCCGAAAAGCAAAAATATCGCGATCCACGCAAGTACCCTATGAGACTTCGGTCGTTCATAGGCGTTTTGTTTATTCTCGTTTTTATTTTCTTCATTCATTCTCTGTTCTCCCTTTGTTCATATTATCCTCCATGACGAGCACTTGTGCGAGTCACCGCATGCGTGCTTGAAGCACGCATGTCGGATCAAAGGTTATTTGTGCTCGTCGCAAATAACCGTGTGAAAAATCGGCATATCAATGCGATTTTTCACACTAATCTCCATTCCGGATCATCCAGCCAACTCATGACGGATCCAGCCCCTTATAATGCTCGGCGTCGATCTTATCAAAGTACGCCCGGATCTTCTCCTCGTACCCGTTCTCACCGGGGATAAAAAAATGCTCATCCTTTACCTCGTCCGGCACATACTGTTGATCCACATAGTGTCCCGGGAAATCATGCGCATACTTATAGCCGATTCCCCGTCCGAGCTTCGCCGCTCCGCCATAATGAGAATCCTGCAGATAGGACGGAATCGGATAACCGGGATGCTCCCTGACATAGGTGATTGCCCGATCGATCGCCATATATGAAGCATTGCTCTTCGGAGCCGTCGCTACATAGACCGCCGCCTCCGCCAGAGGTATCCGCGCCTCCGGCAGACCGACACGCTCTACGATCTGAGCCGCCGCCGAAGCCACAACGATCGCCATCGGATCTGCCATACCAACATCCTCCGACGCACAGATCATGATACGTCTGGCAATAAACGTGATATCCTCACCGGCCTCAAGCATCCGTGCAAGATAATAGATCGCCGCATCCGGATCGGAGCCCCGCATACTTTTGATAAAAGCCGAGATCGTATCGTAGTGGTTGTCCCCTGTCTTATCATAAGAGAGCTTCCGACGTTGGATACACTCTTCCGCCACCTCGATCGTAATATGGATCCTGTCATCCTCTCCGCGCTCCGTTGTGAGGACTCCGAGCTCGATGGCATTCAATGCCGTACGGGCATCTCCCCCTGCCACATCAGCCAGGAAATCCAACGCGTCCTCATCGATGAAGGCGCGGTAAATCCCAAGACCACGCTCGTCGTCTGTCAAAGCTTTATTAATTATGAATTTGATATTCTCATCAGTCAGCGGTTTCAGTTCAAAAATGATCGAGCGCGAGATCAAAGCCCCGTTCACCTCAAAATACGGGTTCTCTGTCGTCGCTCCGATCAGGACAACCGTCCCGTCCTCGACAAATGGCAGCAGATAATCCTGCTGACCCTTATTAAAACGGTGAATCTCGTCGATAAAAAGGATTGTTTTCTTCTGATAACCGGCCAGGTTCTGCTTTGCCTTCTCCACCACCGCTTCCATGTCCTTCTTCCCGGCGGAAGTGGCGTTAATCTGGCAAAACTCGGCACTTGTCGTGTTGGCGATCACACGCGCCAACGTCGTTTTCCCGGTCCCCGGAGGGCCGTAAAAGATCACGGAGCTGAGCTTATCCGCCTGTATCGCGCGGTAAAGCATCTTATCCTTACCGATGATATGCTCCTGTCCTACCACCTCATCCAGGGTGCGCGGACGAAGTCTCGACGCAAGCGGCGACTCTTTTTCCTTATTCTGTTCTCCCAGATAATCCAAAAGGTCCATCCCGTTA
>JAEEGM010000065.1 GCA_016280325.1 Eubacterium sp.
CTCAGCTTAAAGCCGCCTATATAGCCATCCCGTTTCTCTATCATCACACGAATCATGCGATGATCTTGTCAATCTTGACCTGCGTAAAAGGCTGTCTGTGACCGTTTTTCTTGTGATAACCGGTCTTCGGCTTGTAGCGGTAAACGATAACCTTCTTCTCCTTGCCCTCTGCTACGACAGTTGCCTTAACAGATGCGCCGGAAACAGTCGGATCACCGATCTTCATCTCCTTGTCCCCGATCACGAGAACCTGATCAAAGGTGATCTCCTCGCCTTCCTTCACGTCGAGCTTCTCAACGCGGATGACATCGCCTTCCTCTACCTTGTACTGCTTTCCGCCTGTTGCAATAATTGCGTACATAGATCTTACACCTCCTATTCATGATTTCCTGCGACTGAGGCTCGCCGACTACGGTGTCCCGAAACAACGGGAACTCGACCTCGTCGTGCGGTTTGGAGCAACTCATCTCGTCACATACTCGCATAGTCTAGCATAAATTGGGCTATTTGTCAAGAAAAATGTTTGTTCTACAGTCGATTGGATTTCATCTGCTTCTCGGCAAAGGAGCGCGGTGCGCCGGGTACGACTCGAAGTGCGATGAAATCCAATCTGTATGTGCCAGCCATATTGAAGATCAGATCACACCGCTCTTCGAAGCGTATTTTGCGTATACGCAACTTCGCTGAGAAGAAGGTGTGATCTGATCGACTACATCACTAATCACATAATGCATCATAGATATCCATATAGCGCTTCGTCCTTGTGATCTCGACAATTCCGAGCTTCGTCATGTCGACATACATCGCCATGACGGGGTCCTGCTTTAGAAGGTCGCGAATACGAGCGATCAGAGCGTCCATATGCTCCTTATCCTTCATATCGATAAAGTCAACCATGATGATGCCGGAGAGGTTTCGCAGACGTAACTGTCTGGCAATCTCCTCGGCCGCTTCGAGATTGATCTTGAAAAATGTGCTCTCCCCGGCGCGATTCCCCTCAATCGCCTTGGCAGAATTCACATCGATAACGATCATGGCTTCCGTCCGGTCGATGATCAGGTTGGCACCGCTCTTCAGCCAGACGCGTCGTTCTCTAGCCTTTTCCAGTGTGCTCCGCATACCGTACCGGGCTTCCAAAGGATAAGACGCATCCTCGTAGTTCTCTATCGAAACCATGCCCGAAAGATCGGATAACGCATGAAAAACATCCTCCTGATCCGTGATCACACGATCCACCTCACCCACACGATATCGGTTGATCATCCGGGTATATACGGGCGGTTCACGATATAGTCTGGAAAACGAGGTCCGCTGTCCTCCAAAACGTCGGATTTCCGACCATTTGTCGTAGAGCGTGCGAAGTTCTTTTAGGATATCATCATCTTCTGCCTCCGCCGCATTGGTGCGGATTGTGATCAGCGGTCCCTTCTCATCAGAGGGATCAACCGCCTGTTCACCAAGTGTATGAAGTCTTGCGATCATCTCTTCGTCCTGAATCTTTTTCGAAACACGTACGCCACTCTCGCCCGCGTCCCGCAAAACAGAATACCTCCCGACGATCTCAACCTCCATCGAAAGAACGGCCCCCTTCGTCCCCTTCGCGTTTTTCTTCACTTGGACGATCAATTCCTGCTCTGCTTTTACCGTCTTCAATCGGTTCTTCTCCAGTTTAAGATAACCGATAACGCCCGGACGCACCTCAACAAAGGCCGCGCTTATATTTTTGACCGTATTCTGTACCCGTCCGACATACACATCTCCGACCTGCAGTTCGTCCTCATCCTCGCGCGCCACGATCATATCGTAGATTTTCTCATCGATCATGTAAGCGGATACCAAACGATCCTCAATTCTGGTAATAACGATCTGTTTTCTCATCTTACGCAAACCCCGCAACCGTAACGATTTGCCCCGCAACCGGAGCATTTTTCACGACAATTCGGCGTTGTCTGTGCTATCTTGGACTTCTCATACTCACGGCGAAGAAATGATTTCGTCACGCCGGCATCGATAAAATCCCACGGAAAGATCTCATCCTCGCCGCGTTCTCTGTAATTGTAGAAACTGCGATCCACGCCCATATCATCGAGCACGCGGTTCCACTCCTCCGGCTTGAACCAGTCCGTCCAGGCATCAAAAATACAACCTCTTCGATACGCCTCCTCGATGACCGGAGCCAACTGCCTGTCTCCTCTTGCAAAAATGCCCTCAAGTTCAGACGTTACCGCGTCATGGCATATATAACGCAACGACTTCTGATTCAACTGCGAACGGACCTCCTGCGTCAGAAATCGCCTCTTTTCATCAAAATATGCGGCCGTCCCCATCGGAGACCACTGAAACGGAGTAAATGGCTTTGGAACAAAGAACGAAGTACTGGCTGTGATCTCCGGTCTCCCATGTCTCTCTTCCTTGGGTATCTCATCGAAATAGGTCGCTGCGATCGTATCAGCAAGCTTCGCTATCGCCGCGATATCCTCATCGGTTTCACCGGGAAGCCCCAGCATAAAGTACAGCTTTACGCGCTTCCAACCGCCATGGAAAGCCTCCGTCGCTCCGCGCAGGATATCCTCCTCCGTCAGATTTTTATTGATCACATCACGCATGCGCTGCGAACCGGCCTCCGGAGCAAATGTCAGAGATGACTTCTTCACATCCTGCACCTTGCTCATTACATCCAGCGAAAACGCGTCGATACGAAGAGAAGGCAGCGCTATATTACAATGGTATTTTTCACTCTGTGCCAGCAAAAATGTCACGAGTTCTTCCAGTTCCTCATAATCACTGGAACTTAAGGAAGACAATGTCATCTCCTCATATCCGGTCGCATTAAGCATCGTGATCGCGAGATTTTTCAGATACTCAAGACTTCTGGGGCGGATCGGACGATAGATCATGCCTGCCTGACAGAATCGACAGCCGCGGATACAACCGCGCTGGATCTCCAGAACGATGCGATCCTGTGTAGCACGTATAAACGGCACAAGCGGCTTCTCCGGATAATATGTATGATCCAGATCTGTCTCCACCTGCTTAACAACCTTCTTGGGGATTCTTTCCTCTGCTTCTTCACGTGTCAGTTCCGGCTCACTCTCTTGTAATTCGCATAGCAGTTCATCGGATACACATGGCGTCATGGCTTCGATCGTCCCATCCTCATGATAGGTCACTTCATAAAGGATCGGAACGTAGATGCCCGGCACCTGAGACGCGCGGTACAAAAACAACTCACGGGAAGCACCCTCCTCGCGGGTATTTTTATAGACATCAAGAAGCTGTCGAAAGGTCACCTCACCCTCGCCGATATAAAAGATATCAAAGAAATCCGCCACCGGCTCCGGGTTGTATGTACACGGTCCACCGGCCGTGACAATCGGATACTCGCCAAGTTTGGTTCTGAGCCGGCCTTCCGTTCTTAGCGGGATCCCCGAAAGATCAAGCACCTGAAGAATGTTGGTATAACACATCTCATACTGCAGGGTTATGCCGAGAAAGTCGAATTCTCCTACAGGGGTCTGTGTCTCCAACGAAAAAAGAGGAATCCCACGCTCTCTCATAATCGCGTCCAGGTCCGGCCAGGGACAATATGTACGCTCGCAGTAGGTATCCTCAAAGCTGTTAAACATCGCATATAAAATCTGGATGCCCAGGTGAGACATGCCGATCTCATAGACATCCGGAAAACACATACAAAAACGAACCGCCACATCGGACGGCTCTTTTTTGACCATATTTAACTCACCGCCGGTATATCTGGCAGGCTTCTCAACCTGCATCAGGACATCGTCCGGCAAGCGCAGGAAATTATTCATTTCTGTTTTCCTTTAACCATTCGGTCAGAGAATCAAAAACATCCGGCGCGAACTTATTCAGAGCGATCACGGTACCGATCATCGCTACTGCCAACAATCCCAGTTTAAAAATCAGTTTGAATAATAATTTGAATAGTGTTTTCATAAATCTACCTCACATTCGTTACGTATTGATCATATGTGCCGTTTATTCCTCAGACTCATCGGAGTCTATCTCTTCAAATACATCCTCGGGCTCCTCATAAGCCATATCCTCAGGATCCTCATAAGCAGAGCGTTCCAGATAAGAAGTATACCGCTCTTCTGCCAGCTCCTCGATATACGAAGGATGGATGTTCGGGAATTCGTCATGCATCATCTGACAAAGTCTGCCCTGGATCTCAAAATAGTTTTCCTGATCCTCTTTATTCTCATCGTACCACTCATCGATCACATCGTCGCCAAGATTCTTTTCGATCCAATCGTTCAGTTCTGATGTAAAGGCATCTTCGACCGCCACAGAATCCTTAACCAGTGACGCACGATGCAACGTTACAAATCCGATGATAAAGAATACGACAAACACCAGACTCATGACGATCATGGAATACAGGTTGAAGAGACTGATCACACCAAGTGCGTTCAGCACCACGATTGCCACTCCGATAAAGCCAAATCCGATAAAGGAAAACCCGGAAAATCGAAGATCCGTGTACTTGTCACGTTTTTTCACATATACCGTACTGGCTTCACTTCTGAGTTCAGAAAACTCCTTGCTTGCCTGCTCATTTTCGATTTCCTCAAACTGATCCTCGATATCCGGAACCAACTCATACAGACGATCCTGATCTACCGTCTCACCAACGATCACACCGTTGAAGATGCTCTCAGCCGCTTCCTGCTCAAGATCAGCCACTATCACGCAAATACGATCTTCTTCCTTGCTCAAAACACCGGACTCTATACCGTTAAGTTTCAGATAAAGGACAATCTTTTCACCGATCTCCTCATCCTCGGCAACCATCAGGACAACCGGCTCCGGTTCAGCAAACTCCTCTTCTGTCTCCTCCGGCAGTTCATCCACCAACTCGACATCACAATCCGGACAGATCGTCACACCCTCTCTATACTCATTTTTACAGTTTGGACACCAGCCCATCTTTCACACTCTCCTTACTCTTGTTATAAAATCAACATGTATATTCTATCACGAATCCGTCTCGGTTGCAAGGCTTATTTGTGTGTGCTTCCGCATACTATGATGGCATCAGTCGAAGCTTCTTCGCAAGTGCGTACAGCCGATACCCGAACGGAAATTCCACAAGTTCATCGCGCGTTACCGTCCGCAATAACAGAAGTGCAACAAAGTACACCGGAACGGCGACGGCTAACGATATCAGGGTTCGTATCACGTTGGAGTTCGTTACCAGCCCCAGGAACTCGTAAGTAAAAAGCGTAGCGATGCCCATCCATACCGATGCCGCAAACGGTGCAATAAACGTCTTTAATACTTCCTGTGTATAGCCACCGGGAATATGGCGTTTCAACGCCAAAAGATTGAGTAACCATACCACAATTGGGAAGGTAATGTTTCCGACAAGCAACGCATAGATTCCAAATGCGGTATATTTGACAAAAATCACAACGATAACAACATGAATCGCCAGCGATATCGCGGAATGAATCACCGGCAAACTCATACGGTTGATACTCTGCAACGCACCACCGGTCACGTTGGACAGCGCATAGAACACAATCGCCAGCGATCCGACCACAAGAAGTTTCCCTCCAAGAATATAATTCGAAGAAAACAGAAGTTTGATGATCGGCATGCCAAGAACCGTATAACCGACAAAACACGGAAAGGCGATGATCATATTGAACTTAACTACTGAAGAGATGCTGTATCGAAGATGATTGTAGTCTTTTTCCGTGAAGGCTGCCACCGCACTCGGAATCATGGAAGAAGCAAGCGCCGTCGACAAAGCGATCGGCACGGAGCACATGACACGATACTTGGAACTGTAGACGCCAACCAAACTCTTGATGTCGACCGTATGCATACCGCTCTGTGCAGAAAAATAGCCAAACACCTTGTAGTCAATCAAACCACTGATGTTATACACCGTCTGAGACAGTATGACCGGAAGAATCGTAAGCAATAAGACACGAAACAGATAGCCGGTCGAATCCACATGGCCGGTTCTGTCAGCCGTCTCATTCTTCCTTAAAACAGGTCGATAGATTGAGATCAAGAATACCAGCAAAAGCAACGCCGCAGCTGCGCCAAGGCAGGTACCGAGTGTACCGCCGGCCGCTCCCCACGCAGCATTGAAGGTATCTCCGATCGTCCACTTCATAAACAGATAACTGGCAACCACGCTGACAACCGCGTTAATAACCTGTTCGATCACCTGCGAAACCGCTGTCGGCATCATGGTTTTCTTTCCCTGGAAGAAACCACGGAACACGCCAAGGAAAGCAACGATCAATACCGTCGGCGCCAGCACGCGAAGGGGAATATGGACACCAACATATTCCGGATAGATGTATTTTTCGATGATTCCCGCTCCGAACAGCAGGACACCTCCAAACACGCCTCCGGATATTAACGCGAAGATCATACCGACCTGAAGTGTTTTACTCGTGTTTTTATATTCTTTCTTTACTGTTTGCGCGGATATGATCTTGGACATCGCCAACGGAAGGCTGTAGGATGAAATGATCAGAATAAGATCATAGATTTCGAACGCCACGGCGTAGATTCCGTTACCCTCTTCGCCGAGGATATTGGACATGGGGATACGATAGATCAGGCCGATAAAGCGCACAAAAAGGGAGGCGATCGCGAGGATGCCGCCCTGTTTCAGGAAGTCTGCGCTTTTCTTTTCAGTCGCCATATCCTATCCCTTTTCCGCAGTCCTCCGAATACGGTATGAAACCTCTCCGTGAGCCTGCTGCATTTCTACCTTTTTATGTTCAATTGATCGAGAATTTCGGATTGTTTATCTTCCATTACTTTTCTGTCAGAGTCTTCCATATGGTCGTATCCACATAGATGAAGAAGGCTGTGGACGACCAAAAAAGCGAATTCGCGTTCTTCCGAGTGACCGTACTCTTCCGCCTGGGCTCTTACCTTCCCGGAACAAAGGATGACATCGCCGAGAAGAAGTTCACCCGTTTCCGGATCCGCTTCCATCGATCCTTCAAACACGTCTCCTTCAAAAACTCCTTCCGCATCGAATTCATTCATCGGAAAGCTCAGCACATCCGTCACCCGGTCAATCTCACGAAACTCAAGGTTCAGTCGTCGGATCTCATCTTCATCCACCACGCTGACATTCACACTTGCCTCATAGGGACAGTTAAGATTCTCAAGCGTCTGCTCAAGAAGTCTTCGCACCAGCGGTTCTTCATCAAACC
>JAEEGM010000066.1 GCA_016280325.1 Eubacterium sp.
ACAGAAAGCTTTTGATGCCGGAATGAACGCGCATGTTGCGAAGCCGTTCAATATCGCCGATCTTTTGGACAAGATCAACTTCTGTTTGGATGCGAGATGTCGGTAGTATCGGTCAGAGCTGCGGAAACAAAGCCTGCAAAATACTGGCATTTAAAAAGCAAGAACGGCCCCCATCCCCCGCGGATATACACTGGGCCGCCGTCAAAAAAAAAGAGAACCCCTTAAACTCCTGAAACAAGATACCTTGAACGGTATACAGGGATTAAAATCCGGAAAGTTTTATCTTGACAAAGCACACCAAACCAAATATAATTGCGAATGATATCTGATGGGCCATCGAGGAACGATGAAATTAAACTTAGGACAGTCTGAAAGGGCTGTCCTTTTCGCTTATCCCTTTCTTTCTTGATTATTGTGACTTGATAGGGTATAATCAGAAGTTGGTTGGTTGAATACAAATGTATCAGGAAGGGGAAAGCACAGATGAATGAAAGAAAAATACGTTTTTCTCCGGTTAAGCTTATACCATTGAGCTTTCTGATCGTCATATTGATCGGGATGTTTTTGCTGATGTTCCCGGTAGCGACTGTACAGGGAAGATCTGCAGGAGCCCTGACGGCGCTTTTTACATCGACCACATCGGTTTGCGTAACGGGGCTCACTGTCGTGGATACATGTACTTATTGGAGCGAGTTCGGGCAGGCGGTCATACTTGTGTTAGTCCAGATAGGAGGGCTCGGAGTGGTAGCCGTCGCATCCATGATCATGATGATGACCAGAAAAAAGTTCTCACTCGGTGAAAGGCTGCTGCTGAAGGACTCTCTTAATATCGAAAAAAATAAAGAGATACTCTTTTTCCTCAAGCGTATTTTTAAGGGAGTGTTTATCACCGAGGGTATCGGAGCGATGCTTTTTTCCATACATTTTATCCCGGTGCTCGGTGTGGCTAAGGGTATCTGGGCATCCGTATTTCAGTCGGTATCGGCTTTTTGTAATGCGGGTATGGATATCGCGGGATCAAACAGTATGATAGGCTATCGTGACTCATCGCTTGTCATGACAGTCACCATGATACTTATAATTCTGGGAGGGCTGGGCTTCGTGGTCTGGTTTGATATCGCAGACACATTGATCGTCGGGATCCGTCAGAGGTATAGTCCTACTCAGATAATATCTCATTTATCGGAGCACAGTAAGCTGGTTTTGGTAGCGACTGTGTTTTTGATACTGTTTGGAGCAGTGACATTTTTTGTTATCGAGTATGACAATCCGGCGACTATCGGAAACATGAGCCTCCCCGGGAAGATAACAAACAGTCTTTTTCAATCGATCACCTATCGAACGGCGGGCTTTGCATCAGTTCCGCAGGACGGACTCACGGACGCATCCTGTGTTATCGGTGGAGTACTGATGTTTATAGGAGGTTCTCCCGTAGGTACTGCCGGAGGTATCAAAACAGTAACTGCATTTCTGTTTTTCATGAATGCATTTTCTTATATCAGAGGAAGAAAAGAAGATGTTATTTTTAATAAAAAAGTAACTGCGGAAATGATGAAAAAAGCATCCGCGATCGTACTTGTAAGTGCGCTTACATTGTTTGTTGTTATTTTATTATTATTAACGAGAGGACTTGGCCTTACTGACGCTTCGTATGAGGCGGTCAGCGCGCTCGGTACGGTAGGGCTTTCGAGAAATATAACACCTACTTTGGATATGTGGGGAAGAGTGATAATAATAGTATCAATGTATCTGGGAAGGATAGGTCCGATCTCCATGGCATTTTTCTTCTCAAAGAATAACAGATACAATAAAAAAATACAGCATGCAGAAGGCAATTTTACCGTAGGATAATGAATAGGAGACCAACTATGAAAAAATCAGTTGCTGTTTTAGGGCTTGGTAAGTATGGAAGAAGTCTCGCCGAAAACCTTTACAGGATGGGCGCAGACGTACTTGCCGTGGATAAGGATGAGAACGTTGTTAATGAGATAGCTTCCAAGTGTACGGCTGCGATATGTGCCAATCTGGAAAACGAGGATGAGGTTATGGCACTGGAGTTAAACAACATGGATATTGTTGTTGCTGCCATGGGGAGCAATCTTGCCGCGTCAATCATGTGCGTGGCAGTAGCCAAGGATCAAAAGGTCCCGGTGGTCGTTGCCAAGTCATCAAACGATCGTATGTCTTCGCTCCTCAAAAAAATCGGTGTGGACAAGATCCTGGATCCGGAGGGAGAGGGTGGACTGAGGTCTGCAAGCATACTGTTGTCAAGCTCGTTCAGGGATTTTTTCGAGCTCGATTCAAACATGTATATGATAGAGATGGATATCAAAAAAGAATGGGTAGGAAAAAGTTTAAGAGAACTCGATCTCCGCAAAAACTACAGTTTGAATGTAGTTGCAGTCAAAGAAAAGGGGCATCACTGGGAGTTCGTTGATCCGAATAAAAGATTTTCCGAGACCTGCATTCTTTTGATCGTTGCAGAAAAGAAAGACTTAAAGATCGGCTTGTGATATTGCCTCGCGTCTTGACAACAATCCCGATTTTTGCTAAAATATCATTACTTATGTTCATTAGGGAGGACGCATAGATGTACAAGAAAGTCACGACGGATATGAACTTCGTCGAGAGAGAGAAAGAAGTAGAGGATTTCTGGCGCGAGCAGGATATCTTCCAGAAGAGTATCAAGCTCCGTGAGGGCGCACCATCTTACATGTTCTACGACGGCCCGCCGACGGCAAACGGTCAGCCGCACATCGGTCATGTGCTGACACGTGTCATCAAGGATATGATCCCGCGCTATCGTACGATGAAGGGGTATCAGGTACCGCGTAAGGCCGGCTGGGATACCCATGGATTGCCGGTAGAGCTTGAGGTGGAGAAAGCGCTCGGTCTTGATGGCAAGGAGCAGATCGAAGAGTACGGTCTCGATCCGTTCATCAATAAGTGTAAGGAATCCGTATGGAAATATAAAGGAATGTGGGAGGAGTTCTCCGATGTAGTCGGATTCTGGGCCGATATGGAGAACCCGTATGTTACCTATCACGACGACTTCATCGAGTCCGAGTGGTGGGCATTGAAGGAAATCTGGGACAAAGGTCTTCTTTATAAAGGCTTCAAGATCGTGCCGTATTGCCCGCGCTGCGGAACACCGCTTTCCTCGCACGAGGTAGCGCAGGGATACAAGGCAGTCAAGGAGCGTTCTGCGATCGTCCGTTTCAAGGTTGTCGGTGAGGATGCTTACTTCCTCGCATGGACGACGACACCGTGGACGCTGCCGAGTAACGTGGCACTCTGCGTGAATCCGGACGAGACTTACTGCAAGGTCAAGGCCATCGACGGTTATACCTACTATATGGCGGATGCCCTGCTCGATACGGTGCTTTCTTCCCTTACGGAAAATTTCGATGCCATCGCGGATGGCAAGGCGTATGAGGTACTCGAGACCTATAAGGGAACCGATCTCGAGAACCGCGAGTACGAGCCTCTCTTTGATTTTGTAAAGCCGACCTGCGAGAAGCAGAAGAAAAAGGCACACTTTATCACCTGTGACAGCTATGTAACGATGACAGACGGTACCGGTATCGTCCACATCGCTCCGGCCTTCGGTGAAGACGACGCGAATGTGGGACGCAAGTACGATCTGCCGTTTGTTCAGTTTGTCGATGATAAGGGTAATCTCACCGAGGAGACACCGTATGCCGGAACCTTCGTCAAGGATGCCGATCCGATGGTGCTGAAAGATCTGGATGCAGCAGGGCTTCTCTTCTCTGCACCGAAGTTCGAGCATGACTACCCGTTCTGCTGGCGCTGTGACACGCCGCTGATCTACTATGCGCGTGAGTCCTGGTATATCGAGATGACCAAGGTGAAGGATGACCTGATCAAAAATAACAAGACGATCAACTGGATCCCTGAGTCTATCGGAACCGGACGCTTCGGCGACTGGCTGGAGAATATCCAGGATTGGGCCGTATCCAGAAACCGTTACTGGGGTACTCCGCTTAACATCTGGGAGTGCGAGGAGTGCGGTGAGCAGATCGCGATTGGTAGCCGTGAGGAGCTGGCTGAGAAGTCCGGCAATCCGGACGCGGCGAATACGGAACTTCACCGTCCGTATATCGACGCGGTGACCTGCACCTGTCCGAAGTGCGGCAAGACGATGAAGCGAGTACCGGAGGTTATCGATTGCTGGTTTGACTCCGGAGCGATGCCTTTCGCACAGCATCATTATCCGTTTGAAAACAAGGAGCTTTTCGAGCAGCAGTTCCCGGCACAGTTTATCTCTGAAGCCGTGGATCAGACGCGTGGTTGGTTCTACTCACTCTTAGCAGAGTCGACATTGCTCTTTAATAAAGCACCGTATGAAAACGTCATCGTTCTCGGTCATGTTCAGGATGAGAACGGCCAGAAGATGAGTAAGAGTAAGGGCAACGCGGTTGACCCGATGGAGGCCTTGAAAACCTACGGCGCCGATGCGATTCGCTGGTATTTTTATATCAACAGCGCACCGTGGCTGCCGAACCGATTCCATGGAAAGGCCGTGACCGAAGGTCAGCGCAAGTTCATGGGAACACTGTGGAATACATACGCGTTCTTCGTACTCTACGCCAACATCGATGAGTTCGACGCGACGAAGTACGAGTTGAAGTATGACTCGCTTGCCGTGATGGATAAGTGGCTTCTTTCTAAGTTGCAGTCCACCGTGAAGGCAGTCGATGAGAATCTTGAGAACTATCGCATCCCGGAGACGGCAAAGGCACTGCAGCAGTTCGTCGAAGAGATGAGTAACTGGTATGTCCGCCGTTGTCGCGACCGCTTCTGGGCAAAGGGCATGGAGCAGGACAAGATTAACGCGTATATGACGCTTTACACCGCACTTGTGACGATCTCGAAGGCGGCAGCGCCGATGATCCCGTTCATGACGGAGAGCATCTATCAGAACCTCGTAAGAGGGCTGGATGACAGCGCGCCGGAGTCTATCCACCTCTGCGATTTCCCGGAGGTGAAGGAAGACTGGATCGATACCGAGCTTGAGACCAAGATGGAGGAACTTCTCCAGATCGTCGTGCTCGGACGTGCGGCCCGCAACACAGCCAATATCAAGAACCGTCAGCCGATCGGCAAGATCTACATCAAAGCCGAGGGCGAGCTGGATGCGTTCTATACGGATATCATCGCGGATGAGTTGAATGTCAAGGAAGTGGTTCTGACCGATGACGTAGCGGACTTCACCGACTACACCATCAAGCCGAATTTCAAGACACTCGGCAAGCGCTTCGGTGGCAAGATCAATCAGGTAAAAGATCTCCTGTTGGCACTTGACGGCAATGAAGCCATGGCGATGCTGAACGAGAGAAACGAAGTGAAGATCACACTCGAAGGACTCGATGAGTTCATCTCCAGAGAAGACCTTGTGATCGAGTCCAAGCAGATGGACAGCTTCGTCAGCGAGACCGACCGAGGCATCACCGTCGTGATCGATACGAATCTGACGGAAGAGTTGATCGAGGAAGGCTTCGTACGCGAGCTGATCTCGAAGATCCAGACGATGCGCAAGGAGATCAACTATGAGGTGATGGATCGCATCCGTGTCTATGTAGATGGCAATGACAAGATTCGGGGTATTTTTACCGCGAACGAAGAGACCATCAAGCACGAGACGCTGGCTGATGAGGTGATCTACGACAAGCAAGGCGGTACAACCAAGGATTGGAAGATCAATGGTGAGGCTGTGACACTGGGAACAGAAAAAATCTGATCCATAAACCAGTAACATAGATGGCCGCCGGGCGGTCAGGAAAGGAAGAAAAATGGCAGCAAAAAAGACGGTAATAACCGATGCGGAGAGAAAAGAACAGCTGAAAAATGATATCGACAACTATCTTCGTATGCTTTTCAGAAAGACGGTAGAGGAAGCAACACCGCAGCAGATGTTCCAGGCAGTTTCTTACGCGATGAAAGATATCATCGTGGATGACTGGATGGACACACACAAAAAATACGACAAAGACGATGTGAAGACCGTGTACTATCTGTCCATGGAGTTTTTGATGGGACGTGCGCTCGGTAACATCATCATCAATCTGAAGCAGGACAAGATCGTTCGCGAGACGCTCGACGAGCTGGGCTTCGACCTCGATGTTCTCGAGGATGAAGAGCCGGATGCAGCGCTCGGAAACGGTGGCTTGGGACGCCTGGCTGCCTGCTTCTTAGATTCTCTGTCAACACTGGGATATCCGGCATATGGCTGTGGTATCCGTTACAAATACGGTATGTTCAAGCAGGAGATCCGCGACGGATTTCAGATTGAGACGCCGGATGATTGGCTGAAGGATCGCAACCCGTTCGAGATCAAGCGTCCTGAGTACGCGGTTGAGGTTCGCTTCGGTGGATATGTAGCTGTGCGCAAGGATGAGAAGACCGGTCGTGACAAGTTCTTCCAGGAGGACTATCAGTCGGTGCTCGCTGTGCCGTATGACCTTCCGGTTGTCGGCTATGGTAACCGTATCGTCAACACCCTTCGTATCTGGGATGCGGAGGCGATCGACACCTTCAACCTCGATCACTTCGACAAGGGTGATTATCAGCAGGCAGTCGAGCAGCAGAACCTGGCACGTACCATCTGTGAGGTGCTCTATCCGAACGACAATCACTATGCCGGCAAGGAGCTGCGCCTGAAGCAGCAGTATTTCTTCGTATCAGCCAGTGTACAGCGTGCTGTAGCGAAGTACATGGAGAAGCATGATGATATTCACGGACTGGCAGACAAGGTTTGCTTCCAGCTGAACGACACGCATCCGACGGTAACCGTTCCGGAGTTGATGCGTATCCTCCTCGACGATTACAACCTCGAGTGGGAGGAGGCATGGGAGGTTACGACCAAGGCTTGTGCTTATACCAACCATACAATCATGTCAGAGGCTCTGGAAAAATGGCCGCTTGAGCTGTTCTCCCGTCTTCTTCCGCGTATCTATCAGATCACGGAGGAGATCAACCGCCGCTTTATGCTTCAGATTCAGGAAAAATATCGCGACGATATGGAGAAGGTTCGCAAGATGGCGATCATCTACGACGGTCAGGTCAAGATGGCGCATCTGGCAATCGTTGCCGGCTTCTCGGTAAACGGCGTGGCAAGACTGCATACGGAGATTCTGAAGAATCAGGAACTCAAGGACTTCTATCAGATGATGCCGGAGAAGTTCAACAACAAGACCAACGGTATCACGCAGCGTCGTTTCCTGCTTCACGGTAATCCGAAACTCGCTGAGTGGGTGACGGAAAAGATCGGTGACGAGTGGATCACGGATCTGTCCAAAATGGAAAAACTGTCCGTATTTATTGATGATAAAAAGAGCCAGCAGGAGTTCATGAACATCAAGTATCAGAACAAGGTTCGTCTAGCTGAGTATATCAAGAACCACAACGGTGTAGAAGTCGATCCGAGATCGATCTTCGATGTACAGGTTAAGCGTCTGCATGAGTACAAGAGACAGCTTCTCAATATCCTGCACATCATGCACCTGTATAACCAGTTGAAGAAAAATCCGCAGATGGATTTCTTCCCACGTACTTTTATCTTCGGTGCCAAGGCATCCGCGGGTTATCGTCGCGCGAAGGCAATCATCAAGCTGATCAACAGCGTCGGAGATGTCGTAAACAACGATCCGGCGATCGAGGGCAAGATCAAGGTTGTCTTCATCGAGAACTACCGTGTATCCAATGCTGAGCTTATTTTTGCGGCAGCGGATGTATCGGAGCAGATCTCAACCGCTTCCAAGGAAGCATCCGGAACCGGAAATATGAAGTTCATGCTGAACGGTGCGCCGACACTCGGAACGATGGACGGAGCGAATGTCGAGATCGTCGAGGAGGTCGGAGAGGATAACGCGTTTATCTTCGGATTGTCTTCACAGGAGGTTATCGACTTCGAGCAGAATCATCAGTACAATCCGAAGGATATCTATAACATGGACAGTGATGTGCGCGCGGTTCTCACACAGTTGATCGACGGTACCTATTCCCGTCAGGATCCGGATCTCTTCCGCGAGTTGTACAATTCGCTGCTTGAGAAGGACGGTGGCACACCGGCGGATCAGTATTTCATCCTGAAGGATTTCCGTTCTTATGAGGCGGCTCAGAAGGAAGTTGAGAAGGCTTATCGCGATGAAACGCGTTGGGCGAAGATGGCGATGACGCAGGTGGCACATGTCGGCAAGTTCTCGTCCGATCGTACCATCCAGGAATACGTCGATGATATCTGGCATTTGGATAAGGTCGTGCTTTGATAAGAGTATAGGCGCGAGCGCGGTTCGCTCATGCGCGGGAACTCTGCAACTCACTGACTCGGGGGTAATAGGCAAGATTATAGTTGTATTGAGCAGGCGTCAGATTGGCGCCTGTCTGCCTATTCGGCTTGGAGGGGGCGCTTATGAATAAACGATTCATGACTATCGTGGTCTTTGTATTTTTATGCATGACAGTAGTAATGATAAGTG
>JAEEGM010000067.1 GCA_016280325.1 Eubacterium sp.
CAAAGGCGATACTCTCTTCATTCAGAACAAAGCTCGCCCCTTCTTCCTCATCGGTTAATGCGCCCAGTCTCGTACGGCTCATATACCAGTTCGCCCGCTCCTGCTCACGCAAACCCGCATCTCTCGGCCGCTCCGGTCGCCCGGATGGCGGGGTCCCCATAGCCGCACCGGCGGCGCTACCCGTCACGTCCGGTTTTCTCGCCGGCTTATAGAGCCCGGCCCCCATACCTGAGACCGCGCCGGTGTTCACCGTCCCGTGTACCTCGACAACCTCTCCGAGTTCGGGGATCAATGAATTCGTAACGATGGCAGCGAATATACCCAAAACCATCGCCTCCCCCATGAGGATGCGCGCGAGCGTCTTTCCCATTGGCTTTTTCGGAATGCTTTTTTTGTATTCCTCAAAGAGCGCATTTTTCTCATGATTCCTAAAACACCCAACCGGAAACCGGCGTGTGATACGCTCCGGCAGGTAGTTGAATTCGAAAAAAAGAACCAGATATCCGATCATCACCTGAATCATGATATCAAGCATCCCGATATAGTCCACATCATTGAAGCCCTCGATAAAGCTTCCCTTGGCGATCAGATGATTGACCAGGAAAAATACGCCGTTTAGGAGGCACCCGGACACGGCACCACTGATCAGCGTCCTTCCGATACTCCTCATAAACCCGTGTTGAGAGAAAAAACTGACGACATGGATCAGAACCAGATGAAATGTCAGGAGAAATGCGTCACCGGGCGACAGGATAATCGTTGGTATAAGAATGAGAGTATACGTGAACATCGCGCTACGCAGGCCATACAGTCCCGCGATAAAGATCAAAGGAAATGTGTAACAAAGCGCCATCAGTATAGATGCAAGAAAATTGTTGTCCACCCAGCTCACACCGAAATTCAGATAAAAAAATAAGAGTGCCGCGGAAGTAACAATGCAACAGGCTTGAATTACACCGGACTTGTGATCCTTTTTCATCAATTCTCCAATGCTGATTTTCTTCTTTTTTTCCATATTCGTTTCTCCACTTTCGGCAGGCTCAGCGGTTTTTTGGGAAAAGGGATAGTAATAAGATGAGATGAGTCCATTATACTTCTTTATTGGGAATAAGTCAAATCGGTGTTGCCAATAAACCGGCGGCACCAAAATTCGGTACCGCCGGCTTTGAGATTATTCTGTTTACTTATACTGTATCTTACTGTAGCGGCCAATTGAACTCCTTGGCGTCCTCGCCGTATGCTTCCACATCCAGGCCCGGCTCATAGATCTCACCGTCCATCTCGGCTTCCTCTCCATAGAGGAACTTCCATTGTTCTTCAACCACGCCGCAGGAATCGATGCAATCAACACTCTTGAACACAATCGGATTACTGCTCTCATCCACGTTGACCTCATAGTAATAATCGCCTTCCAGCCCCTCCTCATCGTTGAAGATCAACTTGTAAACCGTGTTGCCCGGCATGCTCTTTTCGGTATCGCGAACAACCTTGAATTCGCCCTTAAGCATGTCCCCAATCGGCTTAACAACGGAAGCGATACCGGAAACAGCTGCTCGCAGACTATTCCACCCCTTCGCCTCATCCGCTCCAAAGGCAAAGCGATAAACGGTACCATCCTTCAACCGTCCAAATGCTTTATACGGGATCGTCGCATCCTCTCCATCATCACGTCTCAAGACCAGACTTCCGGATACATCCTGTCCGGCAACGTCAAACTTATCCGTATCCAGAACCGTCAGATCTTTGGTTACATACAGCGTATCTGACAGATCATACATGACCATGCTGCCCCAGGTCGGATCCACCTTCGTCATGTCCAGCTTGGAAAGCTTCTTATAAGACTTAACATATTTATTGAATGCCTTCTTGGTGATCTTCTTCGATCCCTTTTTATAGGTCTTACCCTTCACCGAGTAAGAAGTTTTTTGGGAAACGTAGTCAAAATCCATCTTATAGGTAACATAGGAAGTGGTCTTTCCGCTCTTGGTCTTTACAGTAAAGAGTCCTTTCTTTGCGCTCTTTACGCGGGCCTCGGAAACATTTTTCAGCGTTTTGATCGGATCGATGCTCCCACCATTCGGATTCATCATTGACAGCGTATAATTGTAGATTGAGAGCTTCTTTCCGTTCATAACGAAGAGATCCTCGCCGTTCTGGTTGTCAATATCGCGAATCGCATACTTAAGTTTCGAATTCTTGGACCCCAAGACAGTATTCGCAAAGTAATCAAGCTGATAATACTGATTGGCCAGAACATACTTCTGTAACCGGAATCTCTTTCCCTCCTCCAGATTCTTGGTCGTTTCATCAGCAGACAGAACATCCTGAGTCAGTGCTTCCGCAGCCGTCTGCGAACCCGACTCATTTGTCGTCTCCTCGGCCGCTTTTGTTGTACGGGCCGGACTTATTGCCAGTCCCGACAGCACCAGAGCGGCGCTTAAAAATGTTGCTACCACACGCTTAGTCTTTCTCATCGTTTTCCCTCGCTTTCTTTTGTTTTTTCGGATTTTAATCCTATTAAAAATACTCACAAACTGACACTATTATACTACGCGACAAAGAGCGTGTCAAATAAATCAAACGGTTCAGGGGTTGACAAAACATCAAATGTGTAGTAGAATAGCGATTGTTGTTCTAGGGGACTAGTTCATCGGTAGAATAAGAGTCTCCAAAACTCCAGAGCCGGGTTCGATTCCTGGGTCCCCTGTAAAAATACCCCACAGCGTTGCTGTGGGGTATTTTTATCAGAGTACCCAGTCCAATCGAACCACAAGCTTTCCAGCATATCCTCACCCCATCTTATTCACCACGCCGATAAATACGGGAATGCCCGTATCTTCGTGAACGATCGCGTAGATAAACGGACGGTCAAGATATATTTCCATGATCTTCGCGGGATCTGGCATAACAGATCCGGCATCTGACATTCCGATATCGGTCACGGCAGCTGCCTTGGTTCCATTCTTGTCAAG